>CAZTOE010000422.1:0-2938 GCA_964615045.1 uncultured Spirochaetales bacterium | reverse complement strand
ATCGGCTCTTGATGCAAGTCTGTCCCTACTGCTCCGGCAGCGGACAGGTGAAGAGCGTCTCGACCGTCTGCTCGGAGATCTACGACGAGGTGCGCAAGCTCGCCGCGGACATGCGCGGGCGGCGGCTCGTCCTGCGCGTGAACCCGGAGGTGGCGCGAGCCCTCGCCGGCGGCGAGGCGGCGGTGCTGCGCAGTCTCTCCGAGCTCGTCGGCGGCGACATCGCCGTCCAGGGAGACCCGCTCCTGCACCAGGAGCAGTTCGACGTGGTGCCGGCGTGAGCGACGAGCCGCGCTCCGTCCGGGATCCGGCCCTCGAGGACTTCGCGGAGGCGATCGAGTCCGCGATGCGGGGCCGGCGGGGCGTCGACCACGTGTTGTCGCCACGGGAGTTCGCTCTCGCCCGCAGCTGGTACGACGCCGGCGTACCCCTCGCGACGGTTCTCGTGGCCATCGACCTCGCCTTCGATGCCGACCCCGCCGTCACCAGGCTGACGCTGTGCCGCCGTCGGGTCGAGCAGCTCGCCGCGGGAACAACCAGCCGAGGCGGGCCGACCGGACACGAGACGGGACGCCCGAGCCTGCCGGAGCTGGCGGAGAGGCTGGACGCGCTGCGGGCGCGGTTGCAGGAGCTGTCCCCTCGGGCGGCGGCGCTGCCGCTGCAGGAGGTCGAGGACGTGGGCGCTCTGGTCGCGGTCGCGTCCCGGCCGAACTGGGACTATCTCGGCGAGCGGCTAAGGCGCATCGACGACCTCGTCTCCGCCGCCGCCCTCGAGGCGCTGGAGAAGCGCGAGCTCGAGTCGCTGCGCGCGGAGGCCGAGCGCGCCGCGGAGAGGCAGCGGGGCCGCGTGGAGGAGCGTCCGCTCGGGGAGGCGGTGGAGCGGCTCGTGCGGCAGCGTGCCCGCGAGCGGCTGCAGCTGCCTCGGGTCGGGGTCTTCTAGGCCGAAGTTCCCGTCTGCGACGACCGCAAGGGCTTGAGGTTGAAGAGGAAGCGCATTCGAGGGTGTTGGTGTCTGCCTACATTCGGTGGGGCGAGACACCAAGGAGGTCGAAGGCCTTCTGCTGAAGAGGGGTGGGGTTGGTGATCTTCACGAAGGGATCGAGTTGGATTCCCTTCGGTTTGATTTGACTCTTGACCACACTGGCCAGGTCTTCGAGGAGTGTGTGGAAGCTGTGGACGGGGGAGCCTTCGTCGGTCGTTTTTGTGCGCGCCTTGCGAAGGGCCTTGGGCGATCGCTGGGCCGGGGCGACCACGGAGCGTCGGAGTCTTTCGGCCATGGGCCTGTCGTGATCCTCGAAGAGCAGCGGAGCCAGGGCGCGCCGCATGTGCCACTCCACGTAGTAGGCCAGCATGCAGATCAGCACGTGGGCCCGCACCCGTTGTGCCAGACGGTGGTGAATGGGGCGGACCTTCAGGTCCATGGTCTTGAGGCAGCGAAACGCCCGCTCGATCCGCGAGAGGCGCTTGTATGAGCGAACCGCCTCCTCGGCGGACAATTCGGCCTGCGGGACACTCGTACGAATGACGTACAGCCCATCGAGGGTGGCCTCTTGCTCGATGCGGCCGAGGTCGCGCTCGTAGCGGAAACTGTGCTCTTCGATCTTCAGGCGGAAGTGTTTGCCCATCTTGAAACGCCCCAGCACCCTTCCCACCCGAAGTCCGATCCTGTCCTTACCCTGCAGGCGGTTCTTGCTCCGCCGTGTCGCCTGAGCCACCTTCTCCAGGGCCTTCTCGGTCGCCGCAAGTAGCTCTTCGCGCTTCCTCCTCCGCTCCTCGGCGAGCAAGGGATTGCGGCAGACGATCAGACGTTCGCCCGGGAAATCCGGCGAGGTGATCTCCGCCAGATCCCTCTGGTCAAACAGCGACATCTGCAGCCAGCCCCCCTCGACCAGCTTGCGGATGGCGGGGCCGCGCAGTGACGTGATCCACCCCAGGCCCGGCTGAGGCTTGAGGTCCCCCTCTATCCGGGCCGAGGTGATCATCCCTCGGTCTCCCACCAGCACCACTCGCCCGAGTCCAAAGTGCCCGCGCAGCTTCTCGACCTGCGAGGCCAGCGTCGTGGGATCCCCCGTGTTGCCCTCGAAGACTTCGACCGCCACCGGACACCCCTCAGCGTCGGTGAGCAGCCCGAACACGATCTGGGGCCGATCCCTCTTCCCGTCCCGCGAATGCCCGATACGGGCCAGAGGACAGCGCCGGCCTTCGAAGTAGGTGGAGCTGACGTCGTACAGCACCAAGCTCCCTTCGGACAGATGCCGTCGGGCCAGCGTTGTCTCGATTCGACTCTGCCGCTCAAGCAGCCAGTCCATGGCCCTGTAAAGCTCGTCTTCGTCGATGGCCCCCAGGCCCAGGCTCTCCCCCAAAGAGCTGCTGCTCAGCTGCGGGTCGATCTGCCGCGCCAGGGCGAGCTTGGAGCTGGGGTGCAGAACCCGCGCTGCGATCATGGCCAGGCACAGCTGCTGCTCGCGGGTGCTCCGCGCGCTGATCAGCCGAGCAAGCCCCAGCTTTCGCAGTGTTCCCACCACCGCCGCCACGTGGCCGTGGGCCAATGAACGCGAGACCTCGAAGGCGTCCTCGAGTACGGCCACCGAGGTGGCTCCGCGCAGCACGGCGCCAAGCGCCTCGATCTGTGCGGGGGGCCAGTGGGAGAGGTTGGCGAGGGTTCGGGTCTTGACCTTTGAGCCTTCGCGGTAGCTCTCGCGCAGGAGGATGGCGGGAGGGGAGTTGCGATTGGGGACGGTGGCGACGTACATGCGTCATTAATACGCCTCTAGAGCATACCTGTCAAGAGCACTCGCTAATACTACATGCCTACACTAATACGGAGACACTAAGGGTTAGGCGAGTCACATCAATCGCTTACAGGCCTACAGCCAGGGAACTTCCGTCTAGGCGAGGGCCGCCGAGGGTGATCACGGTTCCGGCGCGGTCTCGATCTCGA
>CAZTOE010000421.1:0-2940 GCA_964615045.1 uncultured Spirochaetales bacterium | reverse complement strand
GCACCCCGATGAGGACGAAGGCTGACGGATCAACGAGCGCTCAGCCATCGCCTCGACGAACGCGACGGGCACCATCATCCAGATCGCGCGCGGTCCGGTCAGCTTGGCGAGGAAACCTCGTGCGAGGCGGACCCGGTGGCGCCCTCTGCTTCGAGGCGAGCCCCGGCCTCGGAATCCACGTCGTAGACGACGAGAGCGTGGCCACCGCGCATCAGGCGCCTCGCCATGTTGGCGCCCATCTGCCCCAGTCCGATCATTCCGAGCTGCACGGTTCGCTGTCCTTCCCTATGATCTCCCGGTCTCTCATAGCCACCCTCCTTCGAACCCTGCTCTCCGAAGACCGTTCGAGATGTACCGGCATTTCCGCATCAGCTGCCACAGCAAGCCGCTGCGATGATTCTCGATCACCAGAATGATCGGTCCCTGGTTGAGCCCGTAGTGCCACGGTGAGACCCACCAGCCGTAGGGATTGCCGACTGATCCGGGGTGGGTCGGATTGAAGGACGCCTTGAATCCATATGAGTTGAACAAGGTCAACTTCGCCTGATGCACACAGTGATGAAGCGCGGGCAAAACGAGCTCGGGAGCAAGTGGCAGCGACGCCGCCAACGCCCACGGCGCAAGGGTGCCGTCGTCGGGGCCGTCCGGCACCCCGCGCGCCACGTAGTCGAAGAACACGCGCTCGAGGCCGTCTACCGCGATGGTGTCCGGACCGGGTCCGTCGCTTGCGGTGATGCCCCAGCAAAGAGGGCCGTAGTCCTTGAAGCCGAGCGGGTTATCGATCGCGTACTGTTGTTGCACGTAGACGGCACGCCGGCTGTTCTCGAAATAGTCGATGCCTCTTTCGCGCATGAAGGCGTCCTGGATGCCGCGAAAGTCCACCCAGACATGCGAGAGCTGATGGGTGAATAACGGCCCAGCATACAGATACTCCTGTCCGTATCGGCGTTCCCACCGGTACGTGGAGGTCCACGCTGCGTAGCTCGCTTCGGACAGCGGATGAGTCGGCGAGCCGAGCCCCAACACATACAACAGCAGCGCTTCGTCGTAGCCCTCCCACCGGTAGCTGAGGAAGCCGTCTTCTGGCCTCCAGCCGTGCGTCACCGTCGCCCCGTGGTTCTGCGCCCACTGCCAATCGGCGCGGCGATACAGCGCATCGCCGAGGTCACGGATTTCGCGCTCATCGGCCGTCTCGGCATCGAAATACATCCCCGCCGTCAAGGCGCCGGCGAGCAAGAAGGCGCTATCCACCGTCGACAGTTCGCACTGCCAGGCGCGATGGCCGGTCTGCATGTCGAGAAAGTGATAGTAGAAGCCGCGGTAGCCGGTGGCGTCGGGCTCAGGGCCTTGCCGACTGTTCCAGAAGAATCGCAACGTCGCGAGCGTTCGTTTCACTGCAGCGGACCGCGAGATGAATCCGCGCTCTACGGCGACCGGATACGCCGCCAATGCAAGGCCGGTCGCTGCGATACTCGCTGGCCAATCCTCCGCGGTCTTGTCGATCACCAGGCCGTTCGCGGGGTTCGTCTCATGTAAGAAATATCCAAAGGTGTCACGTTGCAGTTTGTCTAGCTCTGCATCGACCCACGGTGTCTCGCTGCTCATGGCCGCGTGCGACTTGCTGGCCGGTTCAGTCACCGGCACCCGCAGTGCCCGTGACGCGGCCATTCCAGGTGGATGACAGGCTCGGTGAGGTCGTGGTCGTACCCGAGGTACGCTCAGGGACGCGGTCGCGAGCAGCAGACGGCGTCCTTCGATCGGCGGAAGCCCGATCCAGCGCACGGCGAGAATCCGCAGGACCTCGCGATGGCCAAAGACGAGCACGGTGCCGCCCTGCGCAAGAATGCGGCGAATGACACGGTCCACGCGGATGTCAACGGAATCGAGCGTCTTCCCGCCCGGGCAGCCGTCGCGGAAGAGGCGCCAACCGGGGCGCTCCACCTCCATCTCGGCGGTTCGCCTGCCTTCGTCGGCGCCGTAGTCCCACTCCATCAGATCATCGTCGGCCTCGACGCGAGCGTGCGGCATCGCCAGCTCGGCCGTTCGGCGGGCGCGCCGCAGAGGACTCGAGAGCATGCGATCGATGCGCAGTGCAGTGAGCGTCGGTTCGAGTGCACGCGCCTGGCGTTCTCCCGGCTCGGTCAGTGGAAGATCGGCACGGCCGGTATGTTGCCCCGTCAGCGTCCAAGCGGTCTCGCCGTGGCGTACGAGGCAGACCCGTGGAAGTTCGAGGTTCATGTCCTTAAGCTCTACCGCCAACTCTCGCTTGTCTGCGCCGCGGCAGGTCTTCACTTTTCGAGCCTCTTGCGTATCGATTGCAGTTCTCGTCGGCGCTTCGCACTGGGTTTGGGATAGGCCATCTCCAGCCCCCTGAAGACGGCCAGGATGATCTCGGAAAGGATCAGCCGCGCGTTCTTCTTGTCATCGGCGGGGACGACATACAAGGGCCCGATTGACGTACTCGTCGCCCTGAAACACGCCTGCGCCGGCGATCGCAGAGCTCACCTCGCTCTCGAACTGGCGGAAATTCTCGCGGAAGAGATCTGCCAGGCTCCCGGCTTGCTCGTCGTACGCGCGCCCCCAGCACTCCACGTGCCGCGCGGGTCCAGAAGGTGCGCCGGAACTCCTGCGCAGGTGGTAATCGGCAGATTGTGATGCACGGCACGGAGGTTGGTGAACCCCTGGAGCTCGAGTGCTGCTCTAATCGATTCCCGCCGCATCACGTTCTCCGAATATCGTTCAGTCGCTCCAACGTGCTCTCGATGGATCTTCTCAATTTGTCGGCCGCGCCGTCGACGGCATCGCCCAAGCTTGGGGCTTGGTGCGTGACGGCGGTGGGCTGGCGACCCTCGAGGCGAGCCTCCATCATGCAGCGCTTGTCGTCGTGGCCGCTCTTGTCGCCGTTCTGGTCGCTCAGGTGGACTTCCACCCGTGTGATCC
>CAZTOE010000420.1:0-2975 GCA_964615045.1 uncultured Spirochaetales bacterium | reverse complement strand
GCGCAGATGGCTGTGCTGCTGGTGATCGGTCCGATCTTTGAAGCCGACCTGTGCCGAGAGCAATACGGCTTTCGACCGGGTAGAAGTGCCAAGATGGCCATCCCAAAGGCATACTTCCATGTGACCGAGCGAGGATTGAGCGAGGTAGTGGATGCTGATCTTAGCGACTATTTGGATCCCTCTTCATACTACACCTCCGTTAACGAAGATCGAGCAAAGAGTGAGGGTTGAGCATCTATCACCTTTATCCGCAAGCCTTTACGTCTCCCGCAGCGGATGTGTACCGCCTCCAACTGTCCAAGCTTTACACGCTGCAACACAGTTTGACGGGAGACGCCGAGGATGCGGGTGGCTTCTACCATCGGAACAAAGCCCGCCGGGGTCGTCTCCACGAAGCGAGATCGTAGCTCCTCGTTGATTCGAATACGCCAGGGGGCTCCCGGCGTGAGCTGTTCGCCGGCAATGAAGCCGTCCGCCAGCCAGCGGTGAATCGTCGAAGGAGCAAGGCCGAGGATCTCAGCCGCTTTTTGTACAGTCACCAAATCGCCCTCTTTGTTCGCGGTCGATGGGTCGTAGCGGGCGATCTTCCGATACCGGCGAAGGCTGCCGACATGGTTGGCGGTGAATCGTTGCCCCGTGGCGGTGCGCCGGCTTTGGCGGTTGAGGATACCGGCGATTACGGCGTCATCATAATGGCAAGCCAGACGACGAAGTAGATCAATGGTCCGTTCGTCCGTTCGAATCGTGGGTTGGCGACAGACTCGCAAATCCACCTTCAACTCCTCGATGGCTCCGCTACGCCAGCGGAGGACGAGATGAGCGGTGCTTTGCGTGTCCGACTTTTCCAGACGGATGTTTACTTCTTCTAACAGGAGGTTCAGCAGTTCCTTACGATCCCGGTCGGTGGTGGTCGGCGCGTCCCAGACCCGTCGGAGATCCTGGCCCAAAGTACGCAAGTGTTCCCGTTGTCCGTCGGTCAAGGACTCCGGCCGTTGGTGTTCTTGTCGAGCCAGTTCGGCTTGCGCAGCGGCCAGTTCGCTCAGCCGCTGCTCCCATTGAACCTCCAGCGTGCGAGCCACCAGCCGATTCTCAGGTTCCACCGAGCGGTAACGCCGCTCGGCCCGCTGGGCTTCATACTCAGCACGCTCGACTCGTCGCTGCCATTGCTGGATGGTGGCCTGATACTCGGCCTCACATTGTTGCTCGGCCTGCACGGCCGCTTCCATGCCAGCAGGGGTTACAGCCTCGAGAAACGCCTGTGCAACAGCTTTGTCGATCCGCAGGCCACCCACGCGGAGACAACGTTCCCCGCGACCGTTCACAATACTACTGTTGCCGCAGTAGTAGCCGGGTGTGCCGTTCTTGCCTTGGTAGTAGACATGCAGGCGTCGACCGCAGCGTCCGCAGGTGGCCAGCCCCTGCAATAACGCCATGCCTTCCCGTACAGCGCCAGGGTTGTCAGGCCCTGGACGAATATTTCTCTCGATGCGTTCGCGATTCATCTGGTATGTCTTCCAGTCGATATAGCCCTCGTGATGCTCCGGGATCAGCACGCCCCATTCGCTTCGGGGTAATCGCCGGACACGTTTCTTAAGTTGCCCCTGGGGGTCCACATAGGTTTCTTGTTGGGACCTGCCATAGACGTAGGCGCCGCCATAGACCGGATTCGTCAGTACTTCATGAATAGCCGGATAGGTCGGAATTGTCCAGCGAATCTCCGATCGGGGTGTTCGCCGTGACGGCAGCTGTAGTTGCTGCGAGCGGAAGTAGAGCCATACGCGCCGGACGGAACCGAATTCGGCAAATTTCTCAAAGACCAGGCGAATGGCCCCGGTGACCGCCTCGCTCGGATTCAAGCGTATCTCCCCATCCATTTCGCCCCATTCGAATCCCACCGGCAACCCTCGACGTAGTTCACCGCGGGCCGCCTTGTTGCGGATGCCCCCATTGAGCCGGGCGCGAATCACATGCAATTCGGCCTCGGCCATCGTACCCTTGAGGCCCAGGAGCAACCGGTCGTTGAACAGACCGGGATGATAGAGTCCATCTTCATCCCCAATGAGCGTGTCTGTGACACCGCATAAGTCCAGAAGGCGATACCAGTCGCTGTTGTTTCGGGCTAACCGTGAGACCTCAATCGACAGAATCAAACCTACGTTGTGCAGAGCCACATCGGTAAACATCGTATCAAAGCCACTGCGTAGGGCAGTGCCATCCGCCGATTTGGCCAAATCCGTATCTACCATTTTGATCCGATCATCCGGCCAGCCCAGATCACGGGCTCGTTCGATGAGCTTGTACTGGCGGTCCGTAGATTCACGATTGTGTTCCACCTGGGCGGCAGTGGACTGTCGAATGTAGATGTAGGCCAATCGCTGCAGATGAGCCGTCGAGACTTTGCTACTATTCATGATCGTTCTCCTTTTTGCCGGGTCGCGGATCTGGATGAAGACGGACCGCTTTGGCCATCAGCCCCGATAGCTTTCCCGTGACCTCCGCTTTGACACCGGGGTTGAACTGCTCCCAGGAAGGATGGGCCGCCGAATCGATGTTCTCGTCCAGTTCCCACAGGGTTCCTTGTTCCATGGCTGTTGTCCTCCTTGTGCGGTTCTGTTGGAGTCGAGGTGTCGTTCATTCTACGCACAAGGGAATCTACAACAACTCGCGCTCGCATCAGGTCGCGGCAGCAGGCCGCCGCGGGCGAGATCGTGAGGGTTTGCTCTGTTTTGTCCTGCTCCATCGGCGTATTCGTCCATGCGGCCGGAATAAGAGTGCGACTGTGGTCCGGCAAGATGAGAACCCAGTACGGGATTCCCCTTCGCCGCATCTGGCCGAAGACCTTCAGGGCTTTGCCATGCAGGGGATGATGGGGGCGAATGACAGTGACTTTCTCGGGCACCTCGATGTGGGTAGTGTGACGTAGGGTCCTTTGACAACGTGCGTCACCATATATTGTTGGCAAAAGTGGTCCAACG
>CAZTOE010000419.1:1665-2976 GCA_964615045.1 uncultured Spirochaetales bacterium | reverse complement strand
CCGGGCGCGAAGGCCCCGCCGACGTGATGGCGCAGGCGTTCCGGGCGGCCGGCGCGCGGGACGCGGCCGCACCGTCGGGTGGGGGCAGCGCGGACTGACCCGGTTCGGTCAGCCGCCGTAGCCCCACTTCTTCTTGTTCTCTTCGATCTGCTCGGGGCTCGGCTTCGGCTTCTCGGTGACCTCGGGTACCGCGAACGAGTCCTTGGCATCCACGATCTTCGCGTTGAGCTCGATGTCGGGCTGGAACACCTCGGGAACCTGCTCGTCCTCGAAGATCGCCTCCCAGGGGCACT
Organism: uncultured Spirochaetales bacterium; assembly: GCA_964615045.1. Taxonomy (GTDB): domain Bacteria; phylum Myxococcota_A; class UBA9160; order UBA9160; family PR03; genus JANQRO01. Next base: position 2,683 of record CAZTOE010000419.1, on the reverse strand, counting down.
CCGGCTCGCACACGCCGCAGTTGATGCACTCCTCGGGATCGATGAAGAGCTGGTTGGGAAAATTATCGCTTCCCGATGTGTTCTCGTAGATGCAGTCGACCGGACAGACTTCTACGCAACTCATGTCGACGCAATCGCGGCACAGCCTCGTGATCACCCAAGCCATCGCTATCTCCCGTGTCGTTGTAGGATTCTCCGCGGACACCCGCGGACGCGGCGCTCAGCGCAGCTTCGTCTCCTTGTAGACTACGTGCTTTCGAACCACGGGATCGTACTTCTTCATTTCGATCTTGCTCGGCGTATTCTGCCGGTTCTTGATCGTTGTGTAGAAGTGTCCGGTTCCCGCGCTCGACTCGAGTTTGATCTTTTCCCGCTTGCCCTTTTTTGCCATCGCGTCCTCCCGGCTTCCCCGTCTCCTCGCTCGCTACGCCGTCGGCTCGGGGACCGGCTCGCCGCTGGTGCTGAAGACCCGAACTCGCTGGCCCTGGCGCTCTTCGACGCGCATCCGGCTGGGACCTCCAGCGTTGTCCACCAGCATTACGTTCGAGGCGTCGATGAAGCCCTCCTGTTCCAGGATCCCCCCAGTCCGCATCCGTCTCCGTCCTGGTTTGAGGTGGCGCTTCTGCATCCGGACCTTCTCGATACGCACGCGGCCCCGCGCGGTATCTACGGCCAGGACGCGGCCTTGCTTGCCGCGATCGGCACCGGAGATCACTTGCACAAGGTCGCCTTTGCGAATCCGAAGGGCCATGAAAGCCAACTCCTCAATGGGTGGGCGCATACCGTTGCCTGGGAGCGCCTGCCCGTCAACCCCCGAGGTCCAGAGACCATCGCCGCGGCCCCGTGATAGTTTGAAGGGCCACGTTGCGTCGCGTTCTCCGCTGGATGGCCGCCCTCGCGATCGCCGTCGTGGTGGCTTTCCTCGCTCTGCATTGGCTCCCCGAGCGCTTGGCCGTGAACGGCCCCTGGGTCGGTCTCGGGACGCTGGGCGACCTGATTCTGGGGCGGATCCCTGCTG
>CAZTOE010000419.1:0-1565 GCA_964615045.1 uncultured Spirochaetales bacterium | reverse complement strand
CGCAACGCGGTCGGGTTCGCGTGGACCCTGACCCGCGCGAACTCTACGCGACCAACAACGACCGCGACTTCATCGGGACGACTTCCCACCGTGCAAACTCAACCGGATAGGGCGCGGCTGGTTTCTACGGCTGGCCGTTTGCGAACGGCACTCGCGTCCCGGATTCCGGCTGGGGGACCAGGAGATCGCGAATTCGCTCGCTCCGGTTCATGAGTTTCGTGCGCACAATGCCCCCTGGGGATTCGGAAGCGAGGACCGGGTTCGCGGGCGCCCCGTCGAGGTGGCAGTTGGCGCATTCGGAGCATCTAACGGCTCCGACGACTTTGGCGGCGCGATCGATCGGTTGAGAGCGCGCACCGGATCGATGCCCTCGGATCCGATACTCTCGGGTGGCAATTGGAGAAGGATGAAACGCTCTGGAGCCCCCGCGATCCAGCGAGCCGCCTGGCTCGCCGCTCGCTGCCAACCCTACCGAGGTGGCCGAAAAGGCCGAAGCGACCAACTGGGCAGATTCGGCCGGCTCCTGGCGACGCTCGGCGCGGCTCTCTGCCTGGCGCCAGCCGCCTCTTCAGATACAGCGCTGAGGATCTCGCTCCCCTCGAGCTACGACACGATCGAGGTCGTCACCTACGACGCCGCAGGGAGAGAGCGCGTCGGTCGCGGCTTCATCGAGTACAAGAAACTCGCTGACGGCCTGATCCGCTTCAAGGCTTCAAGTGGGATCGAAAACGCCGAGCGCACGGTAGTGACGGCGCTCTTTGAGCCTTCCGCGGACGGAGGGGCGTTGCGGCCTATCCGACAGGAATCGCGTTCCTTCGACGCCAAAGGCCAGGCCCTGGGTGTCATGACGATCGACCACCGAGCGGGAATCGGCACGTGCCACCCGAGCAACGGGCCCGAGCGTTCGGTGAAGCTTCCGGCCGAGGAGCTGGTGGCAAACGTGATCTTGGCCCAGGTCTTGAACCCCCTCGCCGTCGCGGGAGAGGGGGAGTTCAGGTTCCAGATTTTGATCTGCCGACCCGGGGTTCGCGTGCTCAGGGCCAAGGCCCGAGTGATCCAGAAGGAATCCTGGCGGGGTGGGAGGTTGGTGGAGATCGAGATGGGCGCCGAGCTCGGGCCGATCCTCGGCCGCCTGCTGGGGCCCTGGTTGCCGAAGGTTTCGATCTGGTTCGGCGGCCGGCAAGCGAACTGGCTCGGCCACCGCGTCCCCCTCTTCGCCAAGGGGCCCACGGTAACGGTGCTGCGCGCCGATATTGCCTCGGAGATCGCTCCGGTGATCGAGCGCTAACGCACGCGGGCCGATTGGCTCTAGCGGGGGGCCGCAGCAGCGGGCTGCTGCGGAAGCCACGGGGTTGCGTCGACCATCTGGAGCCCCCCCTCACCAGCGGCGACGATCAATCGGCCGGAGATCGCGAGCGCACTACGCGAATCGACGTCAATCGAATCGAGCAGGCGCCCGCGCAGAGGATCGACCACTTGTAGCCCCCGCCCGCCGAGCACAAAAAGGCGGCCGCCGAGCAAACCGACGTCGGAAACGGTTCCGATTTCATTCTCTTGAAGGCGCG
>CAZTOE010000418.1:0-2986 GCA_964615045.1 uncultured Spirochaetales bacterium | reverse complement strand
AAGGCCATGCTAGAAGTTGTTCCCGAGGCCCGGGAATTCGACGGCCTGACCGAGGCGCTGGCCGCACTCGCGGTGGACGTCGTTCACGTTTGCACCCCACCCTCCACGCACGCCTCCCTGGCACGGCAGGCGCTGAAGGCGGGCTGCCACGTATACGTCGAGAAGCCGTTCGCCGCGACCGAGCTTGAAGCCCGCGAGGTGCTGGATCTTGCCGCCGAGCGCGGTCTCCGGGTGTGCGCCGGGCACCAGCTGCTGTTCGAGAAGCCCGCGCGCGAAGCGTGGGAGCTGCTGCCCGCGCTCGGCGATCTGCAGCACGTAGAGAGCTACTTCGCATTCCGCCCCGTGCGCGGTCAGGGCGGGCAGGCTCCGGTGCGCGAGGAAGAGCAGCTGCTGGACATTCTCCCTCACCCGGTCTACGTGCTCCTCGAGGCGTTCGAGGCGACGGAGTTGCCCGGCACGACGGAAATCGTCGCCCTCGAGATTGGTAAGGGCACCGTCCACGCCCTGCTGCGGCGCGGCTCACTTACGGGCTCGCTCGTCGTCACCCTGACCGGTCGTCCCGTCGACAGTTATCTCCGGCTCGTGGGCTCAAACGGAAGCCTTCATGCCGACTTCGTGCGGGGCATCGTGCTACGCCAGATCGGACCGGGCTCCTCGGGCATCGACAAGCTGCTCGCACCCTACAGCGCGGCGAGGCAGCTTTCGTTCGGGACGACGGGCGCGATGTTCCGGCGGGTCGCGAACCGCAAGCGCAGTTACCCGGGCCTGCAGGAGATCTTCGAGGCGTTCTATGCCAGCATCCGGGACGGCTGTCCGTCCCCGGTATCGCCGACATCGGTCATCGAAACCGTCAAGGTCCAAGAACGCGTGGCGGATGCCCTGTCGCTCGACGACAGGCCGCAGCTCGGACCCGCGGCACCCGGACAGGAGATCGTGCTTGTAACCGGGGGAACCGGCTTCCTCGGTCGCGCCGTGGTTGAAGTACTCCGGCAGCGGGGAAAAGCCGTTCGGGTGCTCGCGCGTCGCCTCCCGGCCGAGTGGAGCCGGATCGACGGGGTCGACTACGTAACCGGTGACCTCGCGAAGGACTGCGATCCCGCGTGGCTGGGAAACGCCTCGGCCGTCATCCACTGTGCAGCTGCGACTTCCGGGGGCTGGGAGGCGCACCGGGCGGCATCCATCAACGCCACCCGCCACCTCATCGAAGCAATGGCAGAGAGCGGATGCCGGAAACTCGTTCACGTCAGCAGCATCGCGGTCGTCGACGACCCTGACAAGATCGACGAAGCGAGTCCCTACCTGGAGGACCCGCGTGGATCCGGTCCGTATGCATGGGGTAAATTGGAGTCCGAACGCGTTGCGCGGAGAATGGCCTCTGAGGCGAACATCGACGTGATCGTCGTGCGCCCAGGAGCGATCGTCGACTACGACGACTTCGACCCACCAGGGCGTCTCGGCAAGCGCCTTGGCGACACCTTCGTTGCCGTCGGAAGTAAGAAAGAAAAGGTCGGTGTCGTCGGACTCGATTTCTGCGCTCGCTCGATTGTCCAGCTTGCCGAGCAAGGAGAGACTCGGGAGGTATTACATTTACTCGACTCCGAACTCCCAACTCGGCGAGATCTTGCCGAACGATTGCGGCACCGCAATCCCGGCATCCGGGTCATATGGATCCCTCGGTGGTGTGTCAGACCTCTCGGCCTGTTCGCCACCGCTCTTCAGAGGATATTGCGACCCGGCTCGAAGCCGGTCGACGTGGCGGCCGTATTCGGCCATCGCCGGTATGACACTGCCCTCGCAGCGGACCTGGCGGACGACCTGGCCTAGATTCGATGCTGGGCGAGGAGGCTCCGGTACTCGCTTACCAACCCCGTGCCAACGACCTCCCAACTGTACTCCTCTTCGACCGTCCGGCGCGCCCCTTCTTCGAGTCGGCGTCTGAGGGTGTTGTCGGTCATGACCCTTGCTACGGCATCGGCGAAGTCCGACGGCGTGTCGGCAATCATAATGTTCCGCCCATGTACAGCGGCAAGCCCTTCGCAGCCAAGGCTAGTGCTGACCACCGCCTTCCCCATCGCCCAGGCGTCGAGGATCTTGATCCGCGTTCCTCCACCGACCCTCAAAGGCACTACGAAGCAGACGGCAGATGCTACATACGGTCGGATGTCGGGTACGAAGCCCGTCATCGACAGCCCCACCGTGTTCGCATGTCTGCGCACTTCGTCCTTGCTGGCCCTGCCGACCCAAATAGTCTCGACGGCCAGGCGCTTCCGAATCTCGGGCAGGATGTCCTGAGCATAGTGCTCCAGCGCATCGCGATTCGGGAACCAGGTCGTGCCACCTACAAAACAGAGACCGCTCTGTTCTGCATGTGTGGGCTGAAAGAACTCGGTGTCTACGCCGTTGGGCACCACGACGAAGCGCGCTTCGGGGGCGATCACTCGCAGTGCCTCCGCGTCGTTAGACGAGACCGCAACGTTCACATCGACTGACTCGCAGACCTGTTTCTCTTCGCGACGCATGAGCTTCGCCTGATGACGCAGATAGGCGGCCACAAGGGGCCGCCTCTCCCGGTCTGCGCGTCTTGCGAGTAGCATGGACTGAGCATCGTGATGGACACACGCGAGCGGAATGTCGGCCGGCAACAGGTCGAAATACCGTGCGAGGTCGAGACTGTCAGCATGGACGATGTCAAACCTCTGGTGGCGCAACAACTCCCGGAGGCGCGATTCGAAGTTTCGGGACTCGTAAATAAAGCGAGTATAGACGTTCCCGGTGAGCAGGCTGCGTACGTGGTCCCAGAGGAGGCGCCCGCGGTTATGATCGCCAGGAATTGGGAAAGCACGTACTGCGGCGAGGGAGCTCAGTTCGTTCACTGCAGCTTGAACGTCAGGTTCCAAGCGGGCATTTTTCCATCGGAAGAAGCACAAGGCAGTGACATCGAATGCCGAGTTGAGAATCCGCAAGGTGTGATAAGTACGGATCTTCA
>CAZTOE010000417.1:0-2992 GCA_964615045.1 uncultured Spirochaetales bacterium | reverse complement strand
GTACGATTTCGGGATCGGGATTCGCCATCGCGAAGATGATGGGGTCCTTCGCCATGGGTTTGACCATTGCCGGCGTCACCAGGCCGCCCGAAGAGAGGCCGACAAAGACATCGGCGTCCTCCAAGGCATCTGCCAGCGTGCGAGCTGGTGTGTCGCGCAAGAAGGGCTCCTTGTAGCGGTTGATCCCCTCCTGGCGCCCGCGACAGAGGACGCCGCGGCTGTCGACGAGGAGGATGTTCTCCGGTTTCACGCCGAGGTCTTGGTAGAGATTGGCGCAGGCGATTCCCGAAGCCCCCGCCCCGGAGAACACCACTTTCACCCTCTGGATGGGCTTCCCGACGATCTCGAGCGCATTGAGGAGCGCGGCACCCGAGATGATCGCAGTGCCGTGTTGGTCGTCGTGGAAGACCGGTATATCGAGAGTGCGCTTCAGTGTCTCTTCGATCGCGAAGCATTCAGGAGCGCGAATATCCTCGAGGTTGATCCCGCCGAAGGTGGGAGCAATCAGCTGACAGACGCGGATGATTTCCTCGGTGTCCTCACTGTCGATCTCGATGTCGAACACATCGACGTCCGCGAAGCGCTTGAAGAGGACCGCCTTGCCCTCCATCACTGGCTTTCCGGCTGCGGCGCCGATATTGCCCAGTCCAAGGACGGCCGTGCCGTTGCTCACCACCGCGACGAGGTTCCCGCGAGCCGTGTAGCGAAACACCTGCTCCGGATCGGCGGCGATCTCCCGGCAGGGCTCGGCGACCCCCGGTGAGTAAGCGAGCGAGAGGTCGTTCGAGGTCAGCGTAGGCTTGGTGGGGACGACCTTGATCTTCCCGGGCCGACCTTTCGCATGGTAGTCGAGCGCCTCGTCCTTGGTGTACACCGCGTTCTAGTCCTTGCTCTGGGCGAGCGGCCTGGTGCAGAACCCCATGGCCTCGCGATCACGGTCTCGCGACCGCCGCCCCAACACCGAAGACGGGTCCCTTGGGTGCCCGGTCATGCAGAGAGAGGCAAGTCTATCAGATCGCGCAATCCTGTGTCGAACGGCGTTTGACTCTAGGGCGCGGCCGGTAGCCGCTCGCCGGAGACCCCTCCGAACTAACTGCGCAAGAGCTCGCGGGCGATCACCACCCGCTGGATCTGGTTGGTGCCCTCGTAGATTTGCATCAGCTTGGCATCCCGCATGAGCTTCTCGACGGGGTATTCCTTGGTATAGCCGTTGCCCCCGAAGACCTGGACCGCGTCGGTAGTCACCCGCATCGCGGTGTCGGTGGCGAAACACTTGGCGAACGAGGAGTACTTGGAAGCCGCGCGGCCGCCATCGATCATCCAGGCGCTCTGGAGCGTGAGAAGGCGTGCCGCCTCGAGGTCCTTGGCCATATCGGCCAGCAGGAACTGGACGGCCTGGAAGTTGGCGATCGGTCCACCGAAAGCTTTTCGCTCTTTTGCGTATTGCAGGCTCTCGTCGAGCGCCCGTTGTCCGATGCCGGTGGCGAGCGCCCCGATTGGCGGCCGGGTTCGATCGAGGGTTTGCATCGCGATCCGGAACCCCTGGCCTTCTTCGCCCAGGCGATCCGCGACCGGGACCCGGACGTTTTCGAAATGGATCACGCGGGTATCGCTGGCTCGCTGACCCATCTTGTCCTCCTTCTTGCCGGGCTCGACGCCGGGGGCATCGGCGGGCACGATGAAGGCGCAAATGCCCCGGTGCCGGGTTGACCGGTCAAGCGTGGCGAACACCGTGTAGAAGTCGGCCTCCCCACCGTTGGTGATCCAACATTTTGTGCCGTTCAGAACATAGTGGTCGCCGTCGCGTTCGGCGCGGAGCTGGAGACCCGCCACGTCGGAGCCCGCTTCGGGTTCCGACAGGCAGAAGGCAATCAGTTTGAACTCCTCGGCAGCGGGCGCGAGCCAGCGCCGCTTCTGCTCGTCGTCGCCTGCGATGATGATCGGCATCAGACCGAGGTCGTTGGCCATCATCGAGGTCGTCATGCCCGAGCATCCCCACGACAGCTCCTCGAACACCAGGCATTGGTCGAGGATGGAAAGATCGATCCCGCCGAAGGCTTCGGGGATTGCGGTGCTGACCAGGCCCAGCTCCCAGGCCTTGCGAATAATCTCCCGAGGGAATTCACTGCTCTGATCGTAGTGGCTCGCGACCGGAGCCATCTCCTCACGGGCGAAACGACGGGCGGTGTCTTGGAGAATCTTCTGTTCGTCGCTGAGTTCGAAATCCATCGGGTCTCCGCGGCTAGGGGGTCCGGGGACGCGCGGCGCCCGCGCGCAACGACCCGAGGGTACGGGACGGCCTCGACCTCAACAACGCTCGGGCAAGTGCTTAGGGGGCGAAGCCCAGTGCGCGCGAGAGCCGGCGGGCCGCTCCGAGAAGAGCGGGCACCACTTCAGCTTCGAGCTTGGCTGGAGTCAGCCGGAAGGCCGGTCCCGAAACGGAGAGCGCGGCGACCAGGCCCGCGTCACCATCGAAGACCGGGACCGCCGCACACGCAAGGCCTTCCTCGCATTCCTCGATGTCGAGGGCAAAGCCCTGGTTGGCGACGCCGTGTAGATGCTCGACGAGCTTCTCGAGGTCGACGATCGTGTTGGGGGCGCGCCGGTCCAACACGAGCCCTTGGACCTCGTCCAACCGGCCCGGGTCTCCAGACGCGTCGGAGGCAGGCGCCCCGCAGGCGAGAAGGACCTTGCCCAGGGCCGTGCAGTGGCAGGGCAATTCGAGGCCAATCCGCGAGCCGGTGACGACGAAGCCGGGCGCCTGGTGGCCCTCGAGATGGAGTACCCGCGCTCCGCGTCGTACACCGAGGTGCCCAGTCTCTCCGAGCGTGTTGACCAAGTCCGCGAGGACGGCGCGCGCTTCGGTGCCGATCCCACGGGATTGGCTAAAGGCGCGGCCGAGTCGAAGACTGGCAGGCCCGAGGCGATAGCGGTCGTTCTGGGCCACCTGCTCGACGTACCCCTTCTGCTCGAGCGTGGCAAGCAAACGGAA
>CAZTOE010000416.1:0-3043 GCA_964615045.1 uncultured Spirochaetales bacterium | reverse complement strand
CGGCGCCCCGCTTGCCGATCAGGATCCCGGGGCGCGCCGTGTGGATGTTGATGACCACCTTCTCGCCGGTTCGCTCGACGATCACACGAGAGATGCCGGCGTGGTAGAGCTTCTTCTTGATATAGCCACGCAGACGGATGTCTTCGTGGAGTTGTTCCGCGTATCGACGCTCCGAGAACCAATTGGATTGCCAACCGTAGAGCGTGCCGAGTCTGAATCCGTACGGATGAACCTTTTGTCCCACGCCTGCTCCTATCGCTCGCTCAAGACGACGGTGATATGGCTGGTGCGCTTCTGGATCCAATATGCGCGACCTTGTGCGCGCGGGCGGATGCGCCACGAACTCGTACCCTCGTCGACACTAATCTGATCGACGAAGAGATTGTCGACATCGATCCCGGCCTTGTCCCGTTCGTTCTTCTGCTCCGCGTTGGCCACCGCTGAGCGAACCAGCTTCGCGAGCGGCGTCGCCACGCGCTTGGCCGAGAGGTCGAGGATGGCGAGGGCGTCCTCGACACCCCGCCCGCGGACCTGATCAGCCACCAGACGCGCTTTCTGGGCGCTGACGCGGTAGTTCCGAAGTTGTGCGCGGACCTGCATCTCTTCTCCGCTCGCAGCTAGCGCCTGGCCTTCTTGTCAGAAGCATGACCGACGAATTTTCGGGTAGGCGCGAACTCGCCGAGCCTATGACCGACCATGTTCTCGGTGACGTACACCGGCACGAAGAGTTTCCCATTGTGCACCTGGAAGGTCATTCCGAGCATGTCGGGCGTGATCGTCGAGCGGCGCGACCAGGTGCGGATCGGTTGCTTTGCGCCACTCGCCAGGGTGGTGTCGACCTTGCGCTGCAAGCTCGGATCCACGAAGGGGCCCTTCTTGAGTGAACGCGCCATCTAGCGCTTCCTCCCGCGCTTTTTGACGATGTACTTGTTGCTTTGCTCGTTGCGGCGCGTCTTGTGCCCCTTGGTCGGAACTCCCCAAGGAGTGCAGGGATGGCGCCCCCCTGAGGACCGGCCCTCGCCGCCTCCCATGGGATGATCGACCGGATTCATCGCGACGCCCCGCACGTTGGGCCGCCGGCCCTGCCAGCGCGCCCGTCCGGCCTTGCCGACGCTCACGTTTTCGTGGTCGACGTTCCCCACCTGCCCTACGGTGGCCATGCACTTGACGTGCACCAGACGGTGCTCGCCGCTCGGCATCCGCAACGTGGCGTGGCGTCCTTCGCGGGCCATCAACTGAGCCGAGGTCCCCGCGGAACGAACCAGTTGTGCCCCCTTCCCGGGCTTCATCTCGACGGCGTGGAGCACGGTGCCGAGCGGAATCCGGCTCAGGGGCAAGGCGTTGCCCGGCCGGATGTCGGCCTCGGGGCCGGAAGCCAACGTCGCTCCCACCGCGAGCCCTTGCGGCGCCAGGATGTATCGCTTTTCACCATCGGCGTAATGAAGGAGCGCGAGGTGTGCACTTCGATTGGGGTCGTATTCGATCGAGGCGACGCGGGCCGGCACCCCGATTTTCTCGCGCCGGAAGTCGACCTTGCGGTAGAGCCGCTTGTGGCCCCCTCCGCGGTGCCAGGCGGTCACGTGCCCGGAGCCGTTGCGGCCTCCGGACTTGTTGACGCGGCCCTCCACCAAGGATCGCTCCGGGCGTCCCTTGGAAACTCCCGAGAAATCGTTCACGCTCATCGAGCGGCGTCCCGGCGAGGTCGGCTTGTAGTTCCGAATCGGCATCGGGCTAGACCCCCTCGAAGAATTCGATCGATTGACCGGCCGGCAGACGCACGATGGCCTTCTTCCAGCGCGGCCGAAAACCCTGATGGCGCCCCACCCGGCGTTGCTTGCGGGGCATCTGGATTGTGCGTACGTCCTCGACTCGAACGTCGAACATGGACTCGATGGCGCGGCGAATATCGTGCTTGCTGGCCCGGGGATCGACCGCGAAGACGAACTCGTTGCCCTCTTCCCGGGCGATCGTGCTCTTCTCCGTGACAACGGGCCGATAGATGACTTGGTCGGGATTCACGGCGCCATCCCCTCAGCGCGATCTCCGAGGCGCGCGTGGATCACCTCCAGGGCCTCCCGCTGCACGAGCAACTTCTGGTGGCGAAGCACGTCGTAGGTGTTGAGACCGGCCACCCGCAGCACCTTCGCCCACGGAAGGTTCCGAATCGAACGCTCGAGAATGCGGTCGGTATCGGCGATGACGATCAACACCGAGGACTTCCCATCCAGGCCGAGTTGCCCCAGCGCCTCGACAGCGCGGCGAGTCTTGATCTCCCCGATTGACAGGTCCGCAACCACGAGTAGATCCCCTTCTCGGCGCCTCAGACTCAACGCACCGCGGAGTGCACCCCGCCGCATTTTCTTGGGCAGGCGATGCTCGTGGGAGCGCGGCACGGGGCCGAACACGACACCCCCTCCGTCCCACTGCGGTGCGCGTATGGTTCCTTGCCGCGCGCGGCCCGTGCCCTTCTGACGCCACGGTTTCGAGCCACCCCCGGAAACGGCGGCGCGATTCTTGGTGGAGTGGGTGCCGCGATGGCGTTTGGCGAGCTGCCTGCGCACTTCGGCGTGAAACAGGTGCGGGCGCACGGGCACCTCGAATACCGAGGCGTCCAGTTCCACCTGTCCCTTGGAAGCGGATCCCAGTTGAAGCAGTTCGTGGGTCGGCATGTCTACAGCTTGATCTCTACGTCGACGCCCGCGGCCAACTCGAGCTTCATCAGGGCGTCGACGGTCTGCGGAGTCGGATCCAAGATGTCGATGAGTCGCTTGTGAGTCCGCGTCTCGAACTGCTCGCGCGACTTCTTGTCGATGTGCGGGCCCCGGAGCACCGTGTACTTGTTGATGTCGGTCGGAAGCGGAATCGGGCCCGCCACGCGGGCCCCGGTGCGCATGGCGGTGTCCACAATTTCCCCAGCGCTCTGGTCGAGGAGCTTGAAGTCGTACGCCTTCATCCGGATGCGGATCTTCTGTGATGCGAGGTCGGCCATCCCTTTACTCGATGATCTCGGCGACGACGCCCGCGCCAACGGTACGGCCGCCTT
>CAZTOE010000415.1:0-3045 GCA_964615045.1 uncultured Spirochaetales bacterium | reverse complement strand
CGTGGCCGAGATCGGGTGCTTCTCGAAGCAGGGGCAGGAGCTTGACGCGCGCCGAGGCGGATTCGTCACGGGGGGTTGCCTCTCCCTCGTGTAGGCTCCATACGACGGCTCGTGCTACGGCGTCGAGGGAGACCTGTCACGCTTTCGCATGCCTGCCATCCTGATCGATGCTTTCTGGAAATTCATCGATCCCCCGTTGCGCGCGGTCCCGCGTTGGCCCACGATGCCAAGCTTGATGCCGACCTGCACCGCTGTCGCTAAAGAAGGTGATCGCCCATGACCTTCGATCCGGACCAACTCTGGGCCACTCTCACCACCCTGGTTTCCGCCTGGGGTCTCAAAGTCGTCGGCGCGACCGCGGTTTTGGTGATTGGACGAATCCTCTGTGGGAGTTTGCGCCGCGCGACGCGTCACGCTCTCGACCGCGCTGCGGTGGACCCGGTGCTCGTTCCCTTCCTCTCGAGCCTGGTTTACTACCTGAGCCTGGCGATCGTGGTAGTGGCGGTCCTCAATCTGTTTGGGATCCAGACCGCCTCGATCATCGCGATTCTGGGCGCCGCGGGCCTGGCGATCGGCCTCGCGCTCCAGGGTACGCTCACGAACTTCGCGGCCGGTGTCATGCTGCTTCTGTTTCGTCCCTTCAAAGTGGACGACTACGTCGAGGTCGCCGGCGTCGCCGGCTCGGTGCGGGAAATCGGCGTGTTCTCGACGACGCTCCATTCGCCGGACAACGTGCGCCTCGTGGTACCCAATTCCAAGATCTACGGCGACATCCTGAAGAACTACACGGCGACCGGTCAACGACGCAACGACCTCGTGGTGGGGATCTCCTACGGTGACGAGATCGGCAAAGCGATCGAAACCATTCGCGCCGTGCTGGCGTCCGACTCCCGGGTGCTGAAAGATCCAGAACCCGTGGTCGCGGTGGGGGAGCTGGGCGATTCCTCAGTCAACCTCGTAGTCCGCCCCTGGTGCTCGACAGAGGACTACTGGGGCCTGCGTTTCGATCTCACGCGTCGTCTCAAGGAGGAGCTCGAAGGAGCGGGCTGTACGATTCCCTTTCCGCAACGCGACGTACATCTGCGAAGCGAGAGCGTCCAGGCTTCCGGTTTTTGAGACGCGACAAGTGCTGCCTCAACGCCGTCCCCGACCGCGCGCCATCTTGTAGGCGATTTCCTCCAGGAGAAAGGAGCTTGGCGATGGATCGATCGAAGCCCATCTGTTGCATTGTTTGTCTGGCGGCGTTTCTCGCCCTAGCAGCCTCTTCCTTCGCCGGAGCCCCCGAGGCGGTGGAGAATTCAGTCGTCGTACCGGGTGCTTCGCTGACCGAGAAGGCCAAGCGCGCCGGTGCGAAGGGTGCGGCCACCGGCGCCGATTCGATGATGAAGGGTGCTACGGTCGAGGACAGCGCCAAAAAGGGAGGCTCCGCCGCGATCGACGAGGCCCTGCGCCCCGCGCAAATCCCCTCGGTTCCCGGCGGTTCGGTGTCGACGGCGCCGCCCGTCGACTAGCCAAAACGCTGTCTGTGGGTAGCGGTTCCAACTCGCCGGGTGTGCTCTTCGTCGTGGCCCAGGCCACAGAACCGGCCGGCGAGGGCTCGAAAGCTCAGCTTCGCGGCGGAGCGCTGGTTGATCGCATAGGCTTTGGGCTCGCCCATCCGGGTCTGCGATCGAGGGGCTGTGGTCAGGGCCAAACGGAAGCTCGCGGCGATACTCAGTGCGGACGTCGCTGGTTACAGCCGTCTCATGGGAGCAGACGAAGCTGGTACGCGTCGACGATTGATGGCGTATCGGAGCGAGATCGGCGTCCTCATTGCAAATCATGACGGGCGGGTCGTGGGGACCGCCGGCGACAATGTGCTCGCTGATTTCCCGAGCGTGATTGAGGCGCTCGGCGCGGCGGTCGACATCCAGAAGGCGCTCGCCGAGCGGAACGCCGAACAACCCTCCCACCAACGCCTCGAGTTTCGTATCGGGATCAACCTCGGCGACGTGATCGTTGACAGCGGCGACATCTTTGGGGATGGGGTCAACGTCGCGGCGCGGCTCGAGACGATGGCCAGGCCGGGCGGGATATGCATTTCCGGCAAGGTCTACGACGAGGTCAGGGACAAGCTCGAGCTGAGCTTTCGCGACCTTGGAACCCACGGCTTCAAGAACATTACTGAGCCTGTGCACGTCTATAGCGTCGAAGCCCCAGGCGCGGTCTCGATGAGGGCGGGTTTCTGGCGATCACGTAAGGGCGCTCTCGCGGTTGGGATCGGCACCGGGACCTTGCTGGTGGCGGGCGGGGCGATGCTCTGGTTTGCAGTGCCGCGGTGGAACCGGGCGGAAGAAGTCGTGACACGGGTTGTGAAGCCCGTCCCAGACGGAATGCCCGGCGCCGCCGAAGTCGCCCGCTATCCGGCAATCGCCGTGTTGCCGTTTGAGAATCAGGGCGGCGATGCGGACCAGGACTACTTCAATGACGGCGTGACCCAGGATGTTATCGCCGCGCTGGGTCGATTCTCGAACCTCCTTGTAATGTCGTGGGATGCCGTTCTGCCGTATAAGAGCGGGGAAAGCTCGCTCTCCCAGATGAACGAGGAGTTGCACGTCCGCTATGTCGTGCGCGGCGCGGTGCGCCGTGCCGGTAACCGGGTTCGTGTAACGGTGCAGCTCACCGATGCGGTCAGGGGCACCCTGCTCTGGTCGGAACGATACGATCAGATGCTCCACGACATCTTCTCGGTGCAGGACAAGATCACCCGAGGCGTGGTGGGTGCGCTCGCGGTCAAGCTCACGGCGCTGGAGCAGGCGCGTGCGTTCTCCAAACCAACCGACAGCTTGGCTGCCTACGACTATGTCCTGCGCGCACGGCAGCTCCTCAAGCGGCGGACCAGATCGGCAAATTTCGAAGCCCGGGAACTCCTCGAAGAAGCGATTGAGCTCGATCCGACTTATGCGGCGGCCTACGCACGACTGGCTGAAACCTACTACGGAGATGCAGCGGACGGCTGGACCGAATGGCCGCAGCGAGCCCTGGAGAGCGCTGAGGAACTGGCTC
>CAZTOE010000414.1:0-3087 GCA_964615045.1 uncultured Spirochaetales bacterium | reverse complement strand
CTCCTGCAAGGCTTCCCGTATCGAGCCGAGGTCGAAGCCGGAGTGTTCGAGGAAATCCTGGTCCTCGGCGGCGATCACCGCCAGAGGGAGCTCGGGCGCGATTCGATCCCACTCCGTCCACTCGGTCCAGCGGTTCTGCGCGCCCTCGGCCTCGAGCATGTAGGCCGAGGTCACCGGGTGGACCCAGCGCAGCCCCGCGATGGGGAAGGCGGGGAGGGCGAGGAGTACCGCCAACCCCGCCGCGACCCGCCCGCGCCAACCCATCGCGCCACCCGGCCGCTCCCTGGACGACCTGCGGTTTCGCCGCACCCGCTCACCCGCTCCCTTCCTCCTCGGGAAACATGGTTTTTTTCCAATAACGGCGGAGCTGATCGAGTTGAACCAGCAGGAACCCCAGCGTGAGAAGCATGCAGGCCATCGCCGGCCAGCCGGTGGGGCCGATCAGGAAGATGATTCCGCCGAAGCCCGCGATCGCCGCCGCGAAGAACGCCTCCGGAACCAACGTGTCGCGCAGGCGCAGCTGGTTGCGTTGGAAGAAATCCGCGTTCTCCGGATCAGCGGCTGCCGATCGAAACATCAGATAGCTCGCCCAGGTCGAGTAGGTGAAGACCCCCGCCATCACCAGGAACCAGACGCTCAACCACCGGGGTTCCAGCAGATCCGCCAACACGAACTCGCCCAATCCCAGCGCAAAGGGGATCACCGAATCGCGCACATTGGGAAGCCAGACGAAACGCATCACGATCGTTGTGTAGAAGACCCAGACCAACGCGATCCCGATCAGCACCGCCAGGACCTGGCACCAGCCGATCCACGCGGCCCATCCCCCCTGCCACAGGTGCTCCTTTTCGATCAGGGCGCTCCAGAGCACTTCAAGGGAGAGCGCCTGGATGATGCTGAGCAGGGTCACCAGGACCGATGGCGCGAGTTCTTTGGCTCGCAGGTGGCGGTCGTACATGGCTCACTCCTTTCAAGCCCGTGCCGAGGCTCGCCGATATTGACGGTATGGTTCGAAAATGGGCAAGCCTGCTCCTCGTCGCCGGTCTGTGCGCCGGCTGCTTCGTCTTTGATGAGCTCGACAACGGCATGAAGGAGCTCGAACGCTTCGACAACAAGGCGGAGAAGGCCGAAGCGCCTCCCCCCAGCGCCCAAGCCAAGTCCGCGAAAGCCACGCCTCCCAAGGAGAGCTGGTGGCAAAAGGCCCGGACGCTGGGCTCCGAGCCCAAGAACGAAAACATCGTCCGCTGCGAGCTCGCCGGCGAGATCCAATTCATGAGCCGCGAAGATTGCCTCGGCCGGGGCGGGAGAGCGTCGTAGCGCGCTAGTCTCGTTGGGCGCGCGGGCGGCTCCGAGCCGGATCGCACTGCGACGCAAGCTCGGTCAGCCGCCGAGGTCAGCCCTTGGATTGGTCGCTTCTTCCCACTGTCGATGCCGCCCTCAACGCGTTTGCGGCGTCACTCCTCGTAAGCGGCCGGTTGCTGGTGCGCCGCGGGCGGGTCGACGCCCATCGGCGGCTCATGCAGGGCGCCTTCGCGGCGTCGTGTTTTTTCCTGATTCTCTATGTGACCCACAAGATCGGCGTTGGGTTTAGGCACACGAGCTTCGAGGCGACGGGCTGGCTGCGCGCGACCTATCTCGTGATCCTTGTGACCCACGTGACGCTGGCGATTGCTGTCCCGCCTCTGGCGGTCCAGGTGATGCGCCTCGGGTTGCGCGGCGACCGCACGCGCCACCGGCGTTGGGCGCGCGTGGCGTGGCCCATCTGGATGTATGTCTCGATCACTGGCGTCGTGATCTACTTCCTCCTCTACGGCTTCAATATAGGACCAACTCGGGCCGGTTAACGCTCGCCTTGCCGGGCGGGGTCCGGGTGCCGTCAAAGGGGGCTCCGAACCTTGTCGACCGGGGGTCGGATGGGCTACCCAACGCCTCGGAGCACGCCGGGTGTGCGGTCTGTGGGTGGCCCGCGGGATGGTCTGCGGAAAGTGTCGTTTCTTCCATCCAATGCCGCGACGCGACGGCATGTTGCGTGGCTTCCCGCCCTCTGTTGCGCTGTCGCGGCACGGGCCGGCAAGCGTCCGCGAGCAGCAGGGGTGAGACCGACGTGAAGAGACTCTCGATCGCGATGGCCGTCGGTGCAGTCCTCGGGGGCGTAGCGAGCGCCGCCGTGGCGGACGAGGCCAGGGGGCGGGCCCTCTTCGGCCAATGCGCGCAGTGCCATGGCCCGGAAGGGGCTGGCAGCAAGATGGCCTCGGCGCCGGCCATTGCCGGTCTGGAAGGGTGGTACATCGAGCAGCAGCTCAAAAAGTTTCGCAGTGGCGTTCGCGGCGCCCATCCCGACGACGTGGCCGGGCTTCGCATGTATCCGATGGCGCTCTGGCTGAAGAGCGACGACGACCTCGTGGCGGTGGCCGGCTACGTGGCCAGTCTCCCCGATCCAACCCCGAAGTCCACTCTCGCGGGTGGTGATGCCCAACGCGGGAAGGCACTTTACGCGACGTGCGCCGCCTGCCACGGCGCGCAGGGCGAGGGGAATCAGGCGGTCAACGGACCCGCGCTCGTCGCCACCAACGATTGGTACCTCGAGACCCAGCTGCGGAAGTACAAGAGCGGCGTGCGTGGCGGGAATCCGCAGGACCAGTTGGGTGCATTGATGCGTTCCATGGCGGGAACGCTGCCCGACGACCAGGCGATCGCCGACGTGATCGCCTACATCGAGACCCTTCGCTAGCTGGAGAGCCGTTCGATATGGCCAAAGAGTATCCTTCCGACGAACTGGCGACGCGAACCTTCCTGATCACGATGGCCGGCGTGGGTCTCTTCATCGCCGCCGTCTTCATCTTCATCCTGTAGCGGGGAGATGCGATGATCCTCGAACGCCTGGTGCCCGCCGCCTCGACCTTCGCCAGTCAGATCGACGGCGTGTGGGAGCTGATCTTCTGGCTGACGCTCTTCTGGCTGGTGGTGAGCGAAGGGGTCTTTCTCTGGCTGATTCTCAAGTTTCGCAAGAAGGACGGGCGAGCGGGCCAGTACATCACCGGGGACAAGAAGGAAGAGAAGCGCTGGATCACCTACCCCCACCTCTTG
>CAZTOE010000413.1:0-3087 GCA_964615045.1 uncultured Spirochaetales bacterium | reverse complement strand
CTGCCCTTTTTCGGGAGGGCCCACGTGGCCTATATCCCCGACGGTCGCATCGTGGGGCTGTCCAAGCTGCCGCGTATGGTGGAAATGTTCGCTCGCCGGCTTCAGGTGCAGGAGCGTCTCACTATGCAGATCGCTCACACCTTGGAGGACGTCCTGCGCCCTCGCGGGGTCGCAGTGGTGGTCGAATCAATCCATCTGTGCATGATGATGCGGGGCATCGAGCAGCAGAACGCCTTCGCAATCACGAGCTCGATGCGGGGGGCCTTCGCAGACGACCCGCGCACCCGCAGCGAATTCATGGAGTTGATCCGGCACCGCAAGGAGTCCTTCGCTTGACGCACCGCTCCATGATTTCTATCCCCTCGGGAAAAAATTCTCTTTTTGGCGGCATCGAACGCCGAAGGTAGTGATTTCCGGTAGATTTTTCACGCGGGTGGGGCGGTCTTTTTTTGTTGGACTTCGCTCCAAAAGGAGCTAGAGTCGGCCCGATTCCACGGCTGGCACGACGTGGGAACCAGAACTTTACCGACCTCGAGACGCAACAATCTTCCCAACTCCCAGCCGTTATTTCAGTTTCGTCGTTGCCGCACTGCGTTGCCCCCACGCTCTTTCAAGTCCTTGACCGGAGCGATGTCGGAGGGTGGATAACGCGGTGAGTCAGTGCGACGGCGCTAATAGGGGGGGCGGCCCGTGAACGGGCCAGAGGCGAAAACGACTATGAAGCAAACCAGGATGCAGGGACGCGGTCTGGGCCGCGCGATCCGACGACGCTCGTCGAAACCGGAAGCCACGAGAAACGGCGCAGCGCGCCGCTCCGAACGCGTTGAGCTGGGTGTCGAGACCGACATTGCGACGATCGACACCGTGGACGACTTGATCGCCAACGCGGCGCGTTTGCAAAACGCCCGCATGGCGGAGGAGGCGCTGCGCGACCGGGAGCGAAGCGCATTGGTGTCGTACTTTCGCGACATCGCCGCGATTCCGACGCTCACCAAGGAGCACGAAGTGCTCCTGGCCAAAGAGATCGAAGCTTCCACCCTCGCTTTCCGCGAAGGCATGCGCAGCATTCCCTTTGTCGCGTGCCAAGTTCTTCAGATCTGGCGCGATCTCAAGTCGGAGGACCGCGTCACGGGAAAGATGTCGGAGTCGTTCGGAAGCGGCTCGCCCGATGGCGAGGATCTGACCGTCCGTGTCGACACCGCGCTTTCCAAGGTCGAGGGCTATCTCCGGCAGCGCGATGAACTGGTGAGCGGCGTCAAGAAGCCCAAGGACCCGGTGGCAGCGTTGGAGCGCTTGGATCGCCGGATCGCTCAGCGTCTCAAGGACGCCGATCTGTCCATGCAAATTCTCGGGCGTATCCGCCGCAAGCTCCTCGAGCGCCGGCGCGCCGTATACCGGATCGAGCGCGAGCTGCGAGCCGGTCGCGTGGAGCGGGTGCACGAGTCTCTGGCCTCCCTGGAGCGCGAGATCGGGATCGGGATCGAGTCCTTCCAGCAGCGCATGCGCACGGTGGAAGATGCATGGCACCGGCTGATGGAGGTGAAGAACACTTTCGTTCAGCACAACTTGAAGCTCGTGGTGGCGATCGCGAAGGACTTTCGCAACATGGGGATCTCCTTCCAGGACCTGATCCAGGAGGGGAACCTCGGCCTGATCCGCGCCGTGGAGAAGTTCGACTACCACCGCGGCCACAAATTCTCGACCTATGCCGTGTGGTGGATTCGCCAGGCCTTCATTCGCGCGATCCAAAATCACTCGCGTACGATCCGCATTCCGAGCCACGTGCACGACACGCTGCTGAAGTACCACCGAGCCTACGCCGAGCTCGAGACTCGCCTGGGTCGCGAGCCGACGCCCCGCGAGTTGGCCGAGGCGCTCAAGATGACGGCCGAGGCCGTGGAGCAACTCCAGCGCATGACGCGTGAACCGGTGAGCCTCGAGGCCGAGGTGCGCGGCACCGACACCAAGCAGGTCAAGGACTACGTCAAAGACCCCGACGCGAAGTCGCCACTCGAGGGACTTGACCACGATCGCCTCGAACGTGAGACGCAGGATTCGATCGAGCTGCTCTCCGAACGCGAACAGAACATCCTGCGTTGGCGTTTCGGAATGAGCGGAGAAAAGGAACACACGCTAGAAGAGATCGGGGCCAAGCTCGGGCTCTCCCGCGAACGTGTGCGCCAACTCGAGGCGCGCGCGCTTTCGAAGCTGCGCGCCTCGGAGCACGGTGAACGCCTCCGTGCTTTCGTGAAGGCTGGCGATCGCGAACTTTTCTGAGGATCGCTCGGGGCGGGACTTAGCCGACTTCCTCGGGAAAGATCCCTGTCAGGTCGATCCGCAACAGGCCGCGTTCGGTGAGCTCCTGGCGGGCTCGCTCGACCCACAGGAGCTGCGCGCGGCCGCGGCGCTCGCTGAGAAGCTGTTCTCGTTGCCCTTCGAGGCCCGCCTGTAGATCCTCCGGCGAGGGGATGCGTCGATCGATGCGCTCGACTAGAACGAGCTTGTCGTCGATCTCGAAGATCCGCGAAGAGCTCGGGTGCTCGTCGGGAAGCGCGAAGGCCGTGGTGACGACGTCCGGAGCTTCCCCAAGCCCGGTGATGTAGCCGCTTGGGCTGCGGCGGAGCGGGTCGGGCCTCTCGAGGGTGAGGCCCAGACGACGGGCCGCATCGGTAAGCGTACTGCCGCCTTCCACGGCGGCCTCCAGTTGTTGGGCGATCTCGTGTGCCCGCTCCCGGCCGCGGTCTTCCCGCCAGAGCTCCTCAGCGATCTCTCGCGCCACCTGGTCGAGAGCCTGGTCGATGGCGTCGCGGCGCTCCTCCACGCGCAGAATGTGGAAGCCGAAGTCGCTGCGGACGAGGTCGGAGAGTGTCCCCGGTTCCTGACTAAACGCCGCGGCTTCAAAGGCTTGCACCATCTGTCCGCGGGGGAAAAACCCCAAATCCCCGCCGAGGCCCTTGCTGCCGGGATCCTCGCTTAGCTCCTCCGCCACGGCCGCGAAGTCTTCGCCGCCGCGCAGCCGCCCGAGGGCCGCGCTCGCCCGTGCCCGGCGGCAACCTGCCGGACCAGTGGTGGTCGCTGGGCCTGATG
>CAZTOE010000412.1:0-3116 GCA_964615045.1 uncultured Spirochaetales bacterium | reverse complement strand
GCCGATACCTCCTACTGTCCGAGATCGGCAAGGAATTCGTGCTGAGCCACGGCTATATCGAGAACGCCTTCGACGTGCACGGTTGGGCGGCACCGGAGTTTCTCGACAGGGCAGCCAAAGCGCTACTGGAAGAAGAGTGGAAGAAGAGAACCACCGCAAAGCTCCCCGAGACGGCCGCGCCGCTGGCCTCTGGCGAACGGCTCGGGTCGGCGGATGTGCGAAAGGAACTGGATCGATGAAGGTCGTCATCGTGGGCGGAGTGGCTGGCGGTGCGTCGTGTGCGGCGCGCCTCCGCAGGCTGGACGAGAAGGCCGAGATCCTGATGGTAGAGCGCGGCCCCTACGTCTCGTACGCGAACTGCGGACTTCCCTACCACGTCGGGGACGTGATTCCCAAGGAGTCGAGCCTCCTCGTTGCGTCGGAGCAGATGTTTCGCGGGGTCTTCGGGATCGACGTGAGGACCAACTGCGAGGCGATCTCCGTCTCGGCCGGGAAGAAGACCGTTGACCTGCGAAACGTCGAGACCGGCGAGGTAACCACCGAGTCCTACGACAAGCTCGTCCTGTCACCCGGTGCGCCCTCGGTCCATCCGCCGCTCCCCGGAATCGCCCTGCCGGGGATCTTCCCGGTGAGAACCGTGCCCGACGCTCGGACGATCCGGGAGTGGATCGCGGGCGGCACCACCTTCCTCGC
The DNA here is from genome assembly GCA_964615045.1 of uncultured Spirochaetales bacterium. Lineage (GTDB taxonomy): Bacteria > Myxococcota_A > UBA9160 > UBA9160 > PR03 > JANQRO01. The sequence continues at coordinate 2,423 of CAZTOE010000412.1, read as the reverse complement.
CGGGATGGCCAACTATTCCGGCATCCAGATGGTCAAGCCCATCCGGCGCGCGGTGGTTGTGGGTGGCGGATTCATCGGCCTCGAGATGGCGGAGAACCTGGTCCATCTGGGGTTCGAGGTGACGCTCGTCGAGATGCTCGACCAGGTACTGGCTCCCCTCGACCGGGAGCTCGCCCACCTCGTCGAGGATCACCTGAAGAGGCACGGCGTCGGGCTCGCGCTCGCTGATGGGGTGGCGGCCTTCGAGCAACTCGAGACCGGCGCGCTAAAGGTGCAGACGAAGTCCGGGAAGTCGCACCCGGCCGACCTCGTGATACTCGCGCTGGGTGTTCGACCGGACACAGCGCTGGCGAAGACGGCCGGGCTCGAGATCGGTGAGCGCGGCGGCATTCGCGTCGACGAGCACATGTGCACCAGCGACCCGGACATCTTCGCCGTCGGCGATGCCGTCGAGGTGAAGGACTTCGTCACCGGGCAGTGGGGCCTCGTCGCGTTGGCCGGGCCGGCGAATCGCCAGGGGCGAATCGCGGCCGACGTGATCGCTGGGCGCGATTCCCGCTACCGCGGCACCCAGGGTACGGCGATCATCGGGCTCTTCGGGGCTGCGGTTGCGTGGACGGGCGTGAGCGAGAAGACGCTCGTGAAGCAGGGCGGCAAGGACTTCGAGAAGATCTACCTCTTTCCGAACTCGCACGCGGGCTACTACCCGGGCGCGAAGATGATCGGGATGAAGGTCATCTTTCGGAAGAGCGACGGAAGGCTTCTCGGAGCGCAGGCGCTCGGCGAGGACGGGCCGGCAGTGGACAAGCGCATCAGTGCCCTGGCCGTGGCCGTCCAGATGGGCGCCACGATCTACGACCTCGAGGAAGCCGAGCTCTGCTACGCGCCCCAGTTCGGCAGTGCGAAGGATCCCGTCAATTTCGCGGGAATGGTCGCCGCCGACGTCCTGCGCGGTGACATGCCGCTCGTCCACTGGGACGCCACGGACTCGGGCTTCCTGCTCGACGTGCGCCAACCGACGGAGCTGGTCGTGGAAAGCGTGCCGGGAGCATCCAACATCCCGCTGGGAGAACTCCGCGCGCGCCTCGGCGAGCTTCCGCGCGACCGAGAGATCCGCATCATCTGCCGCTCAGGCCAGCGCGCCTACTACGCGACGCGAATCCTGCAGCAGAACGGTTTCAAGGCCAGGAATATCTCCGGCGGAATGCTGTCGCGGGCGATGCTGACGGCGAGATAGACGACCTTCAAATGACCTGGAATGCGGATATCCCACGGGATCGAGAAGAGGAGAACGCACGATGGCAACGGCAACTGCGACGGAACACTACTCCACAGTGCCGCTGACGAAGGTGATGCCCGCCTGCTCGGTTCCGCAGAAGCCGTGAGACGCGAGGGCCTCGCCGGGGGCGAGAAGAGAGAGAAGACAGGCACAGGCGCCGGACAATAGGAGGTATTGGGCCGCGTCCAGCGCCGGCGGCGCATCCACCAAGCGCACCGGGCGAAGCACCACCGGCTTCGCACCGCTCCCCGCCTCGAACTTCTGGCGCCAGCGCGTCAGCCGCAGCGGAACCAGGCCCTCGCGCCGGCAGAACTCCGCCTGGCTCAGCCCGCTGCGCTCGAGCTTCTCCAGCACGCGTCGCGCCTGCTCCGCCCTCCAGCGGCCCCGCGGCCGCGCCCCTCGCTCCCGCCCCCCCGATCGTCGTGCCATCGCAGATCCTCCCGGACCCAAAATCCCATCACGGGGCTCCTACCTCAAGGACGCAGATGCTCGGTCGCTTACTCCTCCGAGAGCAGGAGGCGCCATCGCGACCTTCGGCTTGGCGGCAGCTCGCGACGACTAGCGCAAGGAAGACGCAGTACCCACCCGCGTTGCATTGGAGGCTACCTATGCGGCGATGAGTACGCGGTACCCTGTCGATAGATGGACACCAGGCACCACGTCTACCTCGTCCCGGGCTTCCTTGGATTCGCACACCTCGGACGGCTCACGTACTTCGGGCACGTCAGGCGGCTCCTCACGGAGCGCCTCACCGCGCTGGGGCTCGAGCCCCGCATCCACATCGTGAGGACGTCTCCCACCGCCTCGCTTCCGGATCGCGCCGCACGGGTGGCCGAGGTGATCGACGCGACGGCCCCGCGCGGCGGCGCTCCGCTGCATCTGATCGGCCACTCGAGCGGCGGACTCGACGTGCGCTTGCTGACCGCGCCGGGGGTCGGGCTGCCGACGGCGCTCGACGTGGAGCGGCTGGCAGCCCGCGTGCGGACGGTCGTCACGATCTCAACGCCTCACTTCGGGACACCGATCGCCTCGTTCTTCACGACGCTGCAAGGCCAGCAGCTGATGCAGCTCCTCTCGCTCAGTACCATTTACGTGCTCAACTTTGGCCACCTGCCCCTCGCTGCACTGCTCTGGATGGGGAGCT
>CAZTOE010000411.1:0-3132 GCA_964615045.1 uncultured Spirochaetales bacterium | reverse complement strand
TCGCAGCCGGGGTAGCCGTGACACCGGATGTAGCCGGCGAGGCAGGCATTGGCGCTCCCCGTTGCGGGATCCTCCGCCACCCCGTAGTCGGGAGCGAACATCCGGGCGTGGATCTGATGGTCGGGGTCGAGCGTTTCGGGCGCGAAGAGAAACAGCGCCGTGGAGCCACCGCGGGCCCGCAACGCCTCGGCAGCGTCGGCGTGATAGCGCGCGCGGTTGAGAGCGTCCAAGTTCAGCAGTGGGATCAGGGTGAAAGCGATCCCGGTACCGACCTCCTGCACGGGAAAGCGCTTGTCGAGGTCCCCGGGGTGGAGCCCCAACAGAGCTTCGACGAGTCCCGCTTCACGCTCGGGACCGAGCTGGGGTTCTGGCGACCGCATCCAGGCGACACCGTCGGGAGCGAAACGCACCGCTACTTGCCCTACCGCCAACCGCAGCGTGACCGGGCCGCTCGGCGGAGGCTGAAGCTGCTCGCGGATCAGGCTCGCCGTGCCGATCGTCGGGTGTCCCGCGAACGGCACCTCGACCTCTGGTGTGAAGATCCGAACCGGCCAGCCACCCGACGCGTCGGGAGACCCCACGAAGGTGGTCTCGGAGTAGGCCATCTCGCGGGCGACGGCCTGCATCGTCTCGGTGTCCCAGCCGTCGCCGAGCACCACCGCGAGCGGATTGCCCGCGAAGCGCCGCTCCGCGAACACATCGAGGATGAAAAACCGCGCCATGTGATTTGCTCCAGCGGATCGCGCCGCAAGAACGGGGAGATTGTGGTGCGTTCCCGTGCATCTGCGACGCGGGCGCCCCGGCCGCCGTGTTCGCGCCCTAGGCCTTGAGGCGGCGCGTGCCCTCGATGGCTGGCTTTTCGGGATCCAATGCGAAGCGCATCGCCGGGAGACCCGTATCGACCCGGCACGCGATGGCCGCGATCGGGTCGGTGGGGTGAAGGCCCTCGGCCCCCCAGGCAGGAGTGTCGAAAGCCAGAAGCTCCGGGTGGCCTCGCTCGGCCTGCTGAAATACGTACTCGGCGTCGACCTGCACGATCAGCGGCCGATCTTCGGGGTCGCGGACCAGGTGCAGGTTGTCGGCCAGGACGAGGGCGCCGCCATCGATGAGCTCTGGGTCTTCGAGCTCGATGTGGAGCAACACGTCGCCGTCGCGTTCGACACGGCCCACCACCCGGTCGTGGCGCGATACGAGCGACACATCGCCCACGCGAGCGTTGAATCCCCAGCCCTTGCGCAATGCCTCCGCGGCCTCCGGGGTCGACGCGAAGCACCCTACCAGATAGCCGCGCGGCCGAATCCCGGCTCGAGCGATCACCCGGACCTCAGCCAGCGCAAATGGGCCCACGGGGCTTTCCGGGAATCGCAGCACCGAGAACGCTGCGTAGGGCGGAATGCTCGGATGGAGCGCCGGTGCGATCAACGCATCGGCGAGCGCCTCCTCGATCTCGTAAGTCAGCTGGACGAGCTCGGCGCCCGGAAGGGTCCAGGGGTCGGGGCGCAGCGTCAGGAGCTTCGGCGCGGTCGCGGCGGCTGCTTTGATGTCCTGGGTTCCGAAATGCGGCACGGCCTAGTCGCGCCCCCCGGCTACCGCGGCGCGCGGGCTCGCGGGCTCGGCGAAGTGGGGCATCACATCGCGCGCAAACACCCGCAGACTCCGGAGCACCTGCTCCTGGGGGATCACCTCTGCGGCGTTCAGCACGAAATTTACATGGTCCACGCCGCAGGCTTCCCACTTTTTGAGCTCGCCGACGATGTGGTCCGGAGTGCCGACGGCGATGCCCTCGGGCGCCTGTTTCTCCTCCCCGGGCGAGGACGCCTGCCGGCGTACCGACGAGAGCAAGCCCGGCGTCGGGTACGACTTGGTCGGGTAGGCCTCTTTCGCCATGTCGAGCTGGCCCGCCAGGTAGTTGAAGGTGCGGATCATGTTCATGCCCGTCTTGTAGCTGACCTCGTCGTCTTCGTGGCAATAGAGGAAGTTCACCGTGGCAAGCTGGTTGTTGACCAGCGAGCCGGCCGGGTCGCAATGCTGGATGCGGCGACGATACTCCGCGACCTTGGCCTCCTGCTCCTCGAAGGTCGTGAAGGTGACGCCGAGAGCGCCGAGACCGCGGTCGGCGGCGTCCTGCTCGGTGCCCGGGCTTGAGACGGCTACCCAGATCGGCGGGTGCGGCTTTTGATAGGGCTTGGGCAGCACTGCCCGCGACGGCATCGAGAAAAAGCGCCCGTCGTAGGAGAAGCGTTCCTGCGTCCACATCTTGGGGATGCAGTGGACGAATTCGTCCCAGCTCTTCTTCGTGTCGTCGGGGTTGGCGCGAAACCCGCCGAGCTCGGTCCAGGTCGCCGATCGACCGGTTCCGAACTCGAGGCGGCCGCCCGACACGATATCGAGCACGGCCGCGCGTTCGGCGATGCGGATCGGGTGGTTGAACTCGGGCACACAGATCACGATGCCGTGGCCCACGCGAAGTCGCTCGGTCTGCATGGCGCAAGCCGTCAAGAAGATCTCCGGCGCCGCGCAGTGGGAATATTCCTCGAGGAAGTGGTGTTCCACGGCCCAGACGCTGTGGAAGCCCAACGCGTCCGCGAGGCGGACCTGCTCGAGGGCGTTGTCGTAAACCTTCTTCTCGGCCTCGGGGGTCCAAGGTCGCGGTACTGACAACTCGTAGAAGATTCCGAATTTCATCCCAGGCTCTCCTCCTGCGAAGACGGGGCGCAGGATAGCCTCCCCAGCGCCTTTTCGTCGCCGCCGGCTTGCTTCCCGCCCGCTGCCTCCTTGCGGGTGCAGTGGGCCCACGCTCGGCTCCCCCCATCGGCCGCGCTGCAGCAACCCCCGCCTCAACCGCTCTCGCCTGTCCACCGATCGTTAACGCAGCGGCGCCTTCTTCGCCGCGCGGAAGGAGATGGTGATGGGCTCCTGGACTGACAAGGCCCTCTGCGGGCTCGCCGGCGCTGGCTTGCTGTTGCAGCTGGTCGGCTGCGGCACCTTGATCTATCCCGAGCGGCGCGGCCAACCGGCAGGCCGCTACGATACCGATATCGTCGTACTCGACGGGTTGGGCCTCTTCGTCGGGATCGTGCCCGGCGTGATCGCTTTTGCCGTCGATCTGACGACGGGTGCCATTTATCTGCC
>CAZTOE010000410.1:0-3138 GCA_964615045.1 uncultured Spirochaetales bacterium | reverse complement strand
TGGAAGTGGAGATTCTCGAAGTTCCGGACCAGGCTCAACAGCAGGTACCCGAACTGGATCCGTTCTTGTTCAGATAGTGACCGCGTGTTGCGAATCCCGCGGTGGAACAGCACGGCGAGGTTCGGATCACTCCCCGTGGTTCGCGTCCACTCGGCGATCGACGCCATGGCAGCCTGGTAGCTGTTCGCGCGAGCCGTTCGCGTACTGTGACGGATTTGAATCGCGAGATAGGCCAGGGTGACGACCGTCGCGACTGCGCCGATCAGCTCACTCGCCGATCCGATGGCCTCCCAGTTCACGTCGCATTCGGCACAGGTCACCGACCTCCGCCTTCCCAGGCCTTCACGATCTCAGTTCATTCCTGCCACTTTCCGTCCGCCGCGGGGCCGGTGACAGGTGGATTCCCTCGTTCGAGGGCGCTCACCCCAACCATGAGAGCGAGGTGCAGATTGCGTGCCCATGGCGAGGCTGGGTAGAGTTTTGCTCAATGTGTTCCAGGCGCGGCGCAGCATTGTGGCCGAATGTTGGCAAAACGATCCGTGAGCCCCTCGGGTGCCCATCCTCGCGTCAGCACTGATTGCAAATGAACAGAGCCCTTCAGTCAGACGGGCGTTCTACCGGGAGGAATGAAAGGATGGCAGCAACCACCGACACGCTCGAGACGGCCTTTGACGAGTGGCGCAACGCCTTCAACGCGGGCAATCTCGACGCCGCCTACAAAGCGATGAACGACGGAATGGTGATCTTTGACGAGGACATTCCGTGGCGTTTCTCAAAAGCAGACTTTGTCGACCACATCGAGTTTCACCTCCCCAATTGGGAATCGTTTGCGTGGGTCCCTCGCGAGCTGCGCTTCCAGGTCCACGGCGACGTCGGCGTGGTATCGGGCTACGCGACGCTCCGCGGCAAGCCGCGCGACTGCGGTTTTCGTCAGCGCTTCATGGGGTTCACCCAGACCTGGGCCCATGTGGGTGGTGCGTGGACCCTCGTGGTGTGGCACCAGAGCCCGCTCCACGGTCAGATCGACGGCGCCTCGCCGAGCTAGTTCGGTTCCGCGTCCACCGAACCGGACCGCTTTGCCTTGACCGACGAACGAAAATTGCCCGGTGTGCGCCTCCGCGTGGCGCCCGGACGATCCGGAAGGGAGGCGAAATGAATCGCTTTGCAGAAGAGATCCAGCCGCAGGCGGCGGCCGGCTGGCAACTCGCCCGGCTCTCGTCACCGAGTCCGTTGTTCGGGGCGAACGGGATGCGCGTGGGGTCGGATGGACAGCTCTACGTGGTACAGGCCTTCGGCAGTCAGATCAGCGCGGTCGACCCACAGACCGGCGCATGCCGCACGATCTCGCCGGTGGGGGGTCCGATCGTCGCGCCCGATGACATCGCGTTCGACTCCCGCGACACCATGTACGTGACCGAGGTCATGAGCGCCCGGGTGTGCGCCCGCGAACCGAACGGGAAAGTGCGTGTGATCGCCGACAACGTGCCCGCAGCGAACGGGATCACCGCGCATCAAGACCGTCTCTTCATGGACGAATGCCGGCCCGGCGGACGGCTCTTTGAGCTCTATCCCGATGGCCGCGCGCCGCGGGTGATCGCCGAGAATCTGCCGCTGCCGAACGCGCTCTCCGTGGGCCCCGATGGAAAGCTCTACTTCCCGCACATCGCGACGGGCGAGATCTGGCGCTGCCCGATCGAAGGCGGCCCGCCCGAGCGCTTCTTCGATGGGCTCGCGGTGCCAACCGCCGTGAAGTTCGACGCAAAGGGCCGGCTTGTCACGACCCAGGCACGCAACGGCGAGGTGGCGCGGATCGATCTCCAAAGCCGCGCGAAGACCGTGGTGGCCAACCTGCGCCCCGGCCTCGACAACCTCGCCTTTGCGGACGACGGCCGGCTCTTTGTCTCGCACTTCGTGGACGGCGGCGTCGCCGAGATCGAGGCGGACGGAAGCGAGCGGGTGTTGGTTGCGGCGGGCCTTCTCGGACCCTTCGGCATCGCCGCAACGGACGACGGAGCGCTGTATGCGGCCGACGGCATGAGCCTCCTGGCTATCGGCCCAGACGGGCGGGTCCGCCGTCCGACTTTGTTCACCCAGGCGGGTTTTCCCGGCTTCCTCCGCGGCATCGCGGCGGGCCCGGTCGGGAGCGTGTTTCTCACCACCTCGGCCGGCGAGGTCGTGCACTATCACCTGGCGACGCACGAACCGCAGGTCTGGGCGCGCGAGCTGAACGAACTTTACGGCCTGGCGCCCACGCCCGATGGAGCTGTGGTCGTTGCCGAGGGAGGGGAGGGGCGCCTTCTCAAAGTCACGGAGCGTGGCGACGTGACGGTCTTGGCCCGGGGCCTCGGTCGCCCGAACGGCGTCGTCGTGGCGGCCGACGGTTCGTCCTTCGTCAGCGAGCCCGACCACGGTCGGGTCTCCCGCGTGAGTGGGGGTACCTCGACGTGGGTGGAAGGTCTGTCGGCACCGCAGGGGCTCGCCTTGCTCGGCGATCAGCTCTTGGTCGTCGATGCGGGGAGCAAGGAGCTGATTGCCATTTCGCTGGAAACGAAAGTGCGGGAAACCATCGCGTCGGGTCTACCGGTAGGCGCGCCGCCCGGCGTGACCCCGCAACTCCTGATGGGCATTGCCGGGCTGATCGAAGGTCCGCTGCCGCCCTTTGCCGGTCTTGCAACCGGCAAGGAGGGCACCGTCTACATCGCAGCCGACGGCGAGGGAAGCGTGTTAACGCTCAAACGCGGAGCTGGTGCCGGCTAGCACGGTCCCGCCCCAGATCACCGCGCAGAGCTCCTGCGAGGCGCGGCCCCACGAGGTGCCTAGTGCGAGCCGACCGGCAGATGGCGCAGGTGGGGCATCACCTCGGAGGCGAACAGCCGCTGTGTCTGCCGCGCGATCTCCTCGGGAATTCCGCGCAGACGCACCACGAGATTGAGACGCCGCGCGCCCATGACGCGGAGACCCTCGCCCAGCTGATCGAGGACGGTCTCTGGGGTGCCGACGAGGGCGCCAGCAAAGAGCGGGAGAAACGCTTCGGCCTCGGGCTCGGGCAGGCCGCGCCGGATCATCGTTTCCCAGGCCACCTCTCTCGCGTGCATCTGCCTCTTCTGCGCCTCGGCTTCGGTGGGCGCAATGATGATC
>CAZTOE010000409.1:0-3153 GCA_964615045.1 uncultured Spirochaetales bacterium | reverse complement strand
GGGGTCCGGCGGGCGTGCTGTGTGAGGCCGCTGACCCGTCCGTTCCAGCGACGGCTTCGAACCTTCGGAGAATCGTTCGGAGAATCGTTTTGCCAGTTCACGTCAAGTGGCTAGCACGTGAGCTCTTCACACACAACCCCGGGGGAACTCGGACTCCTCTCAGGCCTGTGTGCGCTTTGCCCAGAGCGCCCGAAAGACCCGCCCGGGAAGCCTGCGCTTCAGCACCTCTTGCTCGAGCCAGCCGGTAGTCTCGACCAAGGCACTGAGATCAACCCCCGTAGCGATCCCGGACTGCTCGAACAGATCCACGACGTCTTCGGTGGCCACATTGCCTGAGGCCCCGGGCGCGTACGGGCATCCGCCAAGCCCACCCAGCGAAGCGTCGAAGGTCCGGATGCCCTCCTCATAGCCGACCTGGAGGTTCGCGATGGCGCGCCCGTAGGTGTCGTGCAGATGAAGACCGAGGCGCTCGATGGGGAACTCCCCCGCGGCCGCGCGCACCAATTCCCGGATCTGCCCTGGCGTTGCGACCCCCAAAGAATCCGCCAGCGCGATCTCGTCTGCCCCCATGGCGACCAGCTGCCGGACCACTCCCATCGCCTGGGCCGTGGAGATCCGACCCTCGTAGGGACACCCGCAGCACGTGGAAGCGTACATCCGCAGTACCGCGCCGTCGGCTTTCGCGCGCTCGGCGACCGGGGCGAAGGCTTCCAGGTGCTCAGCCACGGAGCGGTTCAGGTTCTTGTAGTTGTGGGTTTCGCTCACCGAGACCACAAAGGCGAGTACCGGCAGGTTCGCGGTAGCGAACCGCTCATACCCCCGCCGGTTTGGCACCAACGCGGCGTAGGACACTCCCGCCCGGCGCGGCGCGACGCGCACCAAGTCGTCCGCGTCGGCAAGCTGGGGGATCCATTTCGGGGAAACGAACGACGTGAGCTCAATGCGCGTCAACCCGGCGGCGATGAGCCGTTCGAGAAGCTTTGCCTTGGTGCGCGTGGCGACGGTGTCCGGCTCATTCTGGAGCCCGTCGCGCGGTCCGACTTCGTAGAGCGTGACCTCGGGTGCCGTCCCCATCTAGACGAGCTCCACGCCCAGCGCCACCGCCTCGCCGCCCCCGATGCACAGCGTGGCGATGCCGCGCTGGAGGCCCCGGTCGCGCAACGCGTAGAGGAGCGTCACCAGAATGCGCGCCCCCGAGCATCCGATCGGGTGGCCAATCGAAACCGCGCCGCCGTTGATGTTGACGCGCCCGGGATCGAGCTTGTGCTCTCGGATCGCCGCCAGCGTGACACCCGAGAATGCTTCGTTGATCTCGTAGAGGTCCCAGTCGCCGGCAACGGTGCCCGTCTTCTCGTAGAGCCGACGCAAGGCCTCGACCGGCGCCGTGGTGAACCACTTGGGCTCCTGCGCGATGGTGGAATCGGCGACGATGCGCGCCATCACCGGGTAGCTCCGTGCCTGGGCCACCTCCCGACTCGCCACGACCAAGGCCGCGGCGCCGTCATTCAAGGTCGATGCGTTGGCCGCCGTCACGGTCCCCGTCTTGGAGAAGGCCGGCGAGAGCTGTCCCATCTTGTCAAAACGGATCCGCGCCGGCTCTTCGTCCTCATCCACCAGAATCGGCTCGCCGCGGCGTTGGGGCACGGGAACCGGCACAATCTCTTCCTTGAAACGACCTTCCTTCTGGGCGGCCTGCGCGCGGCGGTAGCTCTCCGCCGCAAAGGCGTCCTGTTCCTCGCGCGAGAACACGTATTTTTCGGCCACCAGGTCGCCGCAGTTGCCCATGTGAACCTGATCGTAGGGATCCCAGAGGCCATCGTGGATCATCGAGTCGATGAGCTGACCGTTGCCCATTCGATAACCGGCCCGGGCGTTGGGCAGCAGATACGGAGCGTTGGTCATCGACTCCATGCCGCCTGCGACCACCACCGACGCGTCGCCCACCAACACTTCGCGGCGCGCGAACATCACCGCCTGCAGTCCCGAGCCGCACACCTTGTTGACCGTGACGGCCGCGGCACTGACCGGCAAGCCGGCCCGGATGAGCGCTTGTCGCGCGGGCGCTTGTCCGAGGCCTGCCGACAACACGTTGCCCATGAAGACGTGCTCGATATCGCCCGGGTCGGCACCGGCCCGCTTCACTGCCTCGGCGATGGCGATTCCGCCCAGCTCGGGCGCCGAAAGCGGGGCAAAAGCACCTTGAAAGGATGCGATCGGGGTGCGTGCCCCGGCGCAGATCACGACGTCTTGTTGACTCATGGGTCGCGGACCTCCTCTCGCGACGCTACCCGAGGGCTTCGGGCGGCGTCAAACCAGACCTAAAAATAGCCGAGGCGTTTCAAACGCTTGGGACGCTTGAGCCACTGCGGATCGACCTTCACCCAGAGCGCCAAATGCACATGCACCCCCAGCAGCTGCTCGATCTGCCGGCGCGCACGAATCCCGATCTCTTTGATGACGTGACCTCCCTCTCCCACCACGATGCGCTTCTGTGAGTCGCGCTCTACCAGCAGCTGTGCCCGGATGCGGACGAGCGATGGATCCGTTTCGTCGAACTCCGTCACCTGCACCGCAACGGCATAGGGAAGCTCCTGCTGGAGGAGTTCAAACGCCGCTTCCCGAACAAACTCCGCCGCCAAGAATCGCAGCGGCCGGTCGGTGAGTTGCTCGTCAGGGTAGAGAGGGGGACTGTGCGGCAGGTGCGCCGCGACGGCGTCGACCAGCGCTTCGACGCCGGCGCCGTTCTGCCCCGAAACGCAAAACGTGGCCGACGCTTCGAGCCCCGGCGGCGGCCAAGGCCGCTCGGCAACTCCGGGTCGATCAAGCTGGGTTCCGACCGCGAGCGTGACCTTGCCGGCGCTCGCGAGCGTATTCCACCACTCCTGGTGAAGCGGTTCCCAGCCGCGGCGGAGATCGACGATCAGGAGCGCAATGTCGCAGTCCTTGGCGACCGCTTCCAAAGTCTCTCTCATCGCCTGAACCAGAGGCCGGGAACCTTGCAGGAATCCTGGCGTATCCGTCCAGAGAATCTGCGCATCAGGCCGCGTCGTGATGCCGAGGATGCGGCTTCGGGTAGTTTGCGGCTTGGGGGTCACAATCGCCAGCTTCTCGCCGAGGATCCGATTCAGCAGGGTCGATTTTCCCGCATTGGGT
>CAZTOE010000408.1:0-3167 GCA_964615045.1 uncultured Spirochaetales bacterium | reverse complement strand
TCATGCGCAGCGCGCCGGCCCGCTCGCCCCGGTTCTCGACCACCGCGGCGACCATGCTCTTGGCTTCGAGCCGTCGTCCGTGCACGCCGCGCTCGTTCCGGGCCCCCACGTACGTCTCGTCGGCCTCGACGAGCCCGGTGAGCCGGAACTCCGGCCGCTCGCGCAAGGTCGAGCGCAGCTTGTGCAGCCAGGTCCAGGCCGTCTTGTAGCTGCCCAGCCCCAGGTCCTTCTGGAGCTGGAGCGCGGAGATACCCGTCTTGTGGCGGCCCAGGAAGAAGATCGCCACGAACCACAGCCGCAGCGGCTTGCGCGTGCGGTGGAACACCGTCCCCGCGGTGAGCGAGGCCTGGTAGCGGCACGATCGGCATTGCTCGAGCCGGCGCGTCTGGATCGTCACGCTCTCCCGTCCACCGCAACGCGGGCAGACAAACCCCTGCGGCCAGCGCAGCTTCTGCAGGAACGCCACGCACGCCGCCTCGTCCGGGAACCGCGCCATCAGCTCCACGATCGTCCTCGGCCCCTTCGCGTCCTTCATCGCTCACCCTCCTTGGAGGGGAGCTTCTCACCCCGCTGTGACAACCCCGGTCACGAGCTGAGGCAAGGGAACAGGCAGATCCCCCGATTCGTCGTCGTCGATGACCCGGACGACGCGGATCTACCCATTCGCTGGGTGGACGCGCTCGAGAAGGATCGCCAGGGCGAAACGAGGCGAGGCTCCGCGAGGTCGGCGGAGATCGCGGTTCGCACGATCGAGATCGCCTCGCGCTGGGATCCACGCGTCGATGCTCCCCTGGAGCACCTCGTGGTGGTCGTGCGACACGAGGTCGGTCACGCGCTCGGACTGGTGGGGCACAGCCCGGAGCCGACGGATCTCATGGGAGCGGAGTTGTCCAAGGCGGGGCGCGAGCCGTCCGAGAGCGACCGCGAGACCCTGCGCCTGCTCTACTCCTACGCGCCCGGAGAGATCGTCTCGCGCTTCGGGATGCCATGACGGCACGTGGCCGCGACCGATCCGCGCGAGCCCGACGCGCCTGGCGGCAGCCGGTCGAAAGCGACGACGAAGCAGGCGCCCCGATCGCCCTCGAGGGGCAGAGCGCGCACGCTTGCCCCGAGGCGGTCCGCGATGATCCGGACCACGTACAAGCCGATCCCGAGGTTCTCGCGCGAGCCGCTGCCCTTCCCGACGGAGTGGAAGAGGTCGAACAGTCGAGCCCGGCCCCACGAACTGCGTCTGGCAGGTCGACCGCGCGCCTCCCGGCGTCTGCCCGGTGCCCAGGTGCTTCACGCCCGAGGAGAAGGACAGCTTCTGCCACTAGGTCCCTGGCCCGAGGATGAGCCTGAAGAGGCCATCGGTCGGTCGAGGATGTAGAGTGAGGGAATGGCCAGGACCATCGCGCTCGTGGAAGACGACGCCATCATCCGAGAGAATCTCAAGGACTTCCTCGGCCACCGGGGTTTCGACGTCCGCGGTTACGCCGACGCGGAGTCGGCCATCGCCGGCTTCCGGGTCGACCTTCCGGATCTCGCGGTCCTCGACGTGGCGCTCGGCGACGAGCGCGAGGGCGGCTTCCAGGTCTGCAGCGAGCTTCGCCGCCTTTCCCAGATTCTCCCCATCGTCTTCCTCACGTCCTACGACGGCGAGGCGGATCGGATCTCCGGCCTGCGACTGGGAGCCGACGACTACCTCTCGAAGGAGAGCAGCTTCGACTTCCTGGTCGTCCGGCTCGAGGCCCTCCTCGCGCGCCACCGTGCGCTGCGCCAGGCGACGGATACCGCGGCGCACCGCACCGTCGGCTCGCTGTCCCTCGACACGGAGCGCTCCCAGGCGAGCTGGCGCAGCCAGCTCGTGGACCTCCCGCTCACGCAGTACTGGATCGTGGCCGCGCTGGCCGCGTCGCCGGGAGAGCCCAAGAGCCACGACGAGCTGATGAAGGCGGCACGGATCCACGTCGCGCCGAACACCATCGCGGCCCATGTCAAGTCGATCCGCGAGCGCTTCCGCAGCATCGACCCCGACTTCGACGCGATCCGCACCGAGCGCGGCCTCGGCTATCGCTGGATCGAGACCTGAGCCGACCCCTGGACAGCGTCTGAAACGGCCCCCTGCAGTCGGCCCGCTCTGCTCGGGTTCATCCTTCACCCCACGAGTACCCGCCCGGTTTCACGCCGTCCGGCGCTCTCCTCGGCGATGCTGCCCGCAGTGGCGCCGCTTCGGCGCCGCCACAGCACCCGCTCGACGGGGATGGGAGACCCGTCATGTCCGACCGCACTCACAACGCACAGGGGCGTACCCGAGGAGGAGTCGAGAACACCTTGGAGGCCGACACCGAAAGGGTTGCGCGTCGAAGCACCAAGGCGGCGCGGGGCATGCTACACCAATCTCGGTCCCGGGTCTGCGCATCGAATGCGCCCCTTCTCCTCGGCTGCGTCGCGCTCCCCTAGCTTGAGGATGGGAAGGCACAAGGAAAAGACTGCACCTCGGTGGCTTGGTCCGCTGCACACCGAGACGACTCCGCCGTGCAGCTCGGCGATCCTTCGCACCACGTAGAGGCCGATTCCAAGATTCTCACCAAGATCTCGGTCTCCCAACGAGACGAACGGCTCGAAGATCCGATCCGGCTCCTCGGGTAGTGTGCCGCCTTCGTTCTGAATGCGGAGAAGTGCCATCGACTCATCGCGCGCGAGCGAGACGCCGATGGCCGTTCCCGGTTCACTATGCTCGATGGCATTCGTGAGCAGCTTGTCCAGTAGCTGGATGATCCGGAATTGACTGCCGTCGATCCACAGGCCGGGGGTGACGTCGACCGTGATGCGGCGATGCGCCACATCGTCCGCGAATGTTTCCACGTGCTCGCGCACGAGTGCGCTGAGATCCAGGGGGGCTAGCCACTCTTCCGAGAGAAAGGCTTCGAGATCCGTCGCGTCTGCCGCGCGGGTGAGAAGCTGCCGCATCACCTCCAAGCTCCGGTCGGCTCGAGCGAAATAGCGTTTCTGATGCTTCGGCGCGGATCGCGCGAGGGAGAGCGACGAGTGGATTCCGATGAGCTGGTTGCGAAGCTCGTGTCGGAGCACGTGAGCAAGCTTCTCCAGCCACAGGAGTCGGTCGCGTTGGGCCGTTGCGAGCTCCTTCTCGAGCACTCGGACCCGGGCATCCCGCTGCTGCCAGG
>CAZTOE010000407.1:0-3186 GCA_964615045.1 uncultured Spirochaetales bacterium | reverse complement strand
GTCCCGGGTGATTTCATCCCAGAGCTCCGTCATCGCGAGGCACTTGCAGGTCTCCTCGACAAAGCGAACTCCCGCGTTCAAGAAAAAGGAGACGCGACCGACGATCCGCGGAAGCGCATCCTCTGCAACGTCGGACCGCCCCTCCACCGCGTCGAGGACGGCGATTGCGTTCGCCATCGCGAAGGCGATCTCCTGAGTCGGCGTCGCCCCCGCTTCCTGCAGGTGGTAGGAGCAGATGTTGATCGGGTTCCACTTCGGGATGGCATCCACGGTGTAAGCGATCACGTCGCTGGTGAGCCGCATCGAGGGCTCGGGCGGAAACGCGTAGGTCCCGCGCGAGAGGTATTCCTTGATGATGTCGTTCTGGGTCGTCCCCGAGAGGGTGTCCGGTGACACCCCTTGCCGCTCCGCTACGGCCACGTAGAGCGAGAGCAGCCACGCGGCAGTGGCGTTGATGGTCATCGAGGTGTTCATGCGATCGAGGGGAATCCCGTCGAAGAGCGTCTGCATGTCTTCGATGGAGCAGATCGGGACACCCACTTTGCCCACCTCGCCTCGAGCCAGTGGGTGATCCGAGTCGTATCCGGTCTGGGTGGGGAGATCGAAGGCCACCGAGAGGCCCGTCTGCCCCTTGGCGAGATTGGTGCGGTAGAGCTCGTTGCTGGCGCGCGCCGAGGTATGGCCCGAGTAGGTTCGGAAGACCCAGGGTCGGTCGCGTTGCTCTTGTTGGGCGGGCATCGGGCCACTCCTCGTCGACGAGCCGATGAGGGTAGCGGAGTGCGCCCGACTTGCCCCGGGGGGTCATGGTTTGCGGGCTGTGACAAGGGCGGTCTGAAAAGCGTTGGAGGGCCCGGATTCGTGCCTCGGCGCTAGCTGCACAGATAGTCGAGGAGATCGGTGTCCGTCACGATTCCGACCAGGCGATGGTCCAGATCGACGACCAGGACCGAGTGGATCGAGCCGTCGGCGATCAAATCGATCGCTCTGTCGACGGCCTCGTCGCTCCGCATCGTGACGAGGTCACGGGTCATAACCTCCGACAGGTTCCCGGCCCGGTCGAGCAGATCGTCGATCCCCAGGCCCGCCTGGGAGGCCCCCGCCTCGCGGACGAGCTGCACCAGGTCCCGCGAACTGATGATTCCGACCGGACGCCGTCCTTCCACGACCGGAACGTGGTGAATATCCTCTCCGGTCAGAAGCTGGCGCACTTCGCTGAGCTTGGCGTCGACGCCGACAGCGAGGACGTGCTTTGTCATCACGTCGGAGATCGGAGTGGACCTGGGCATGCGTTGACCTTCCTGCGACGAGTCGTCGGGCTGCAAACGTCGGGAGTTCGGATCGGCCCGTCAACCCGGTCTCATCATGCCAGGCTGGCCAGGCGCGATCGCGAGGGGACGTTGTGCCTCAGGGCGAGGTCCGATGCCGCGGCGCCCGCGGGTGCGCGGTCGTCGGAGCGACGGAAGCCGGGGGAACGGGAGTTGCAAACACAACCGGGAAAACCGGGGAAAGGTGCACGGGATGTCGCAAGCATTGCAACAAAACCTCGAGGTCCACGACCGCCGCAAGCTCTCGAAGGCAGTGGAGGGTCGCATCACGATCGGATCGGGCGGTTATCTCGAGCTCACCGGAAGCTGCGACGAACTGGTGGTGGAATCGGAAGGGCACGCCACGGTGCGGGGCATCGTGCGAGGTGATGCGGTCAATCGCGGTGGGCTCCTCATCCTGGAACCTGGAAGCGTGGTTTCGGGTCACCTCGTCGAGGAGGCGGGCGAGACGCGCGTCGAGACGGGCGCCCAGGTCGCTGGCATCGGTCCCAAACCGCTCTGAGGCCCTGGCTGCGAACGGGTGGACAACGCGCGGACCGGGCCCAGTCCTTCAGGTAGAGTGCGCGCATGGGCTCCCCGCACGATTTTCACGCCCTCGGTCCCGAAGCGGCGCTCGTGGCAGCGGAGGCGCACGGCTATCGCGTGACGGGCCGCTGCGGCGTCCTGCGCTGCCTCGAGAACCGGGTCTTCGACGTGGAACTCGAGCCCGGCGGCCACGTCGTCGTTAAGTTCTACCGGCCGGGCCGCTGGAGCCGCGCCGCCCTGCAGGATGAGCACGATTTCCTGGCCGATCTCGCGGCCGCAGAACTTCCGGTGTGCGCGCCGTTGGCCCGCGCCGGCGGCGAGACCCTGGGCGAACTCTCCGGCATCTACTACGGACTCTGGGAACGCACCGGAGGTCGCGAGCCCGAAGAGTTCTCCGACGAAGACCTCGCCGTCGCGGGTCGCCTCCTCGGCCGCCTGCACGCCGTGGGGGCGTTGCGCGACGCTCCCGCCCGTCCGCTTCTCGATGTCGAGAGGGCTTGTTTCGAGCCCCTCGATCTTCTTCTCGCGGAAGGCGGTCTACCCCCCGGGCTCTGCGATCGCTTCGCCGACGCGGTATCGGAGTTGGCAGACTGTCTCGAGGATCTCGCGGAAGGCGTTCCGCTGCAGCGGATCCACGGCGATTGTCACCGCGGGAATCTGCTGCGGCGAGGCGACGCGTTCTGGTTTCTCGACTTCGACGATTTCGTGATCGGTCCCGCAGTACACGATGTGTGGATGCTCGTTCCCGATCGCGGCCCTGAGGGCGAGCGGCAGCGGCGCGCGCTTCTGGAGGGCTACCGGCAGTTCTACGACTTCAAGGCGAGCTGGCTCGACCTCATCGAACCGTTGCGCGCGACGCGCTTTCTGCGCATCGCGAGCTGGATCGCGAGCCGCTGGGGGGAAGCGACCTTCCGCTCCACCTTTCCCCATTTCGGGACCGAGGCGTACTGGGAGCGGGAGCTGCGCGATCTCGAAGAGCAGCTCTCCCAGATCACGGAGCCCGGCGATCCTGCGGGGAACCGCTGAGCCCCGCTCCTTGTCTCGGCACTCCTCGCGCGTATCCTTGACCCAATCCCCAACCCCAGCCGGATGGCCCATGAGTTCCCAACCGTTCGCCCCCGACGCGCTCACGCCCGAAGAGCTTGAGGAAGAGATCCAGCGGCTCAAGAAGGAGCAGAACGCGGTCGTCCTGGCCCACTACTACCAGGAGTCGGAGATCCAGGATCTGGCCGATCACGTCGGCGACTCCCTCGCGCTGGCCCGGATCGCCCAGCAGACCACGGCCGATGTGATTGCGTTTTGTGGCGTCCACTTCATGGCCGAGACGGCCAAGATC
>CAZTOE010000406.1:1004-3189 GCA_964615045.1 uncultured Spirochaetales bacterium | reverse complement strand
GGCGCTCAAGGGTTCGATGCTGCGCCAGGAGGTCTACGCGCTCGATGGTAAAGGAACCCCAGACTATCCGTTCGGCCATCCCTATACTGTGACCGAGCAAAATTTTAGGATCTTGCGCATTCAGCCCAGATGCGGTGACAACCGCTATGGGGTGTTCGTTGCCTATCCGCGCGAAGCGCTCAGCTATCACTACGAGCGCAATCCGGACGATCCGCGCGTCAGCCACACGATGACACTCGACATGGACGAGAAGTACGGCTACGTTCGCAAGTCCCTCTCGATCGGCTATGGCCGGAGAGCAAGCCCTCTTCAGGGCGATGACAAGGCGAAACAGGAGCAAACACTCGACACCTACACCGAAAATGATTTCACCAACGCGATCGACCTACCAACAGACGATCCAAACTACAAACCGGACTGCTACCGCACGCTGCTGCCCTGCGAGACTCGTACCTACGAGGTAACAGGCTTTAAGTTGGGTGCGGGGGAAGTGCGTTTTGCCTTCGACACGTTTGCCGCGAACGATTTCCAGGAGCTGCGCGGATTGCAGGAGATCGGGTACGAGATGCCTACCGATTACACAAAGAAGCAGAAGCGCCCGATCGAGCAGGTGCGCACCCTCTACCGCCCCGATGACATGGGAGCGTCTCGAAGTGACCCCTTGGCGTTGCTCGCCCTCGGGGTAGCGGAGCCGCTGGCCTTACCGGGAGAAACCTACAAGGTTGCTTTCACTCCGGCTCTGCTTGATCGAGTCTATGCGCGTGGTGGCCAGAAGCTTCTACCGGCGAATACCGGCGACGTTCTCGCCGGCGGCGGCGGACAAGCTGGCGGTTACGTTCAGGAGGACGGTAAGTGGTGGGTCCGTTCCGGCCGCGTGTTCTACTTGCCCGACAAGAATCACACCGCCATACAGGAGCGCAGGGAAGCCGATCGGCACTTCTTCGTCCCGCGCCGCTATCGGGATCCGTTCCACAATGCAGACGGCACCTGGGACACTGAGACTTCCGTCGAGTACGACCCGTATGACCTGCTCGTGCGCGAAACGCGTGATGTGCTGGGGAATCGGGTCACCGTGGGCAAGCGCAGGCAGACTGACGACAGCTTCGAGGAGGACGGCAACGACTATCGGGTCCTTCAGCCGCGCCTGATGATGGATACGATCCGCAACTGCTCCGAGGTCGCATTCGATGCACTCGGGCTCGTCGCCGGGACCGCCGTGATGGGCAAGCCCGAGGACGATCCTGCTGAGGGTGACCGCCTTGACGCGAACTTTAAGCCTGATCTGACCCAGACAGAGATCGACGACTTCTACGACGTCAGCGACCCGCATGTGCCCGCACCGGGTCTGCTTCGGGACGCCACCACGCGCATCGTCTACGACCTTGATCGATTCCGGCGCATTGGCGAGTCGGTATTCGCGGCCACTCTGGCACGCGAAACCCACGCGAGTGTCGGGCCCCCACCGGGCGGACTGAGGATACAAATCAGTTTCAGCTATTCGGACGGCTTTGGCCGTGAGATTCAGAAGAAGATCCAGGTCGAACGAGGGACGGTTCCGCAGCGCGACGCGCAAGGCCAGGTCATCGTCGGCGCGGACGGTCAACTGCAGATGACAGCGGATGACCGCTCTCCACGGTGGGTCGGCAGCGGCTGGACCATCTTCAACAACAAGGGCAAGCCCGTCCGGCAGTTCGAGCCCTTCTTCTCCGATACGCACCAGCCCGACTTCGACGTGAAGATCGGGGTCAGCCCTGTGCTCTTCTACGACCCGGTAGAGCGGGTTGTTGCGACCCTGCATCCCAACCATACCTACGAGAAGGTTGTCTTCGACCCATGGCGCCAGGCGAGCTACGACGTCAACGACACCGTCACCCTCGATCCCCGCAGCGACGCGGACACCAAAGGGTACGTGGAGAAGTACTTCGCCGGTCAGCCAGCTAACTGGGAAACCTGGCTTCAGCAGCGCATTGTCGACCCGAACAATCCTCCGACAGACACTGGCGGCACGGACGTGGAGTGCGACTCTGCAGTGCGCGCGCTCAAGCATGCGGATACGCCCACCATCGCGCACTTCGACTCTCTGGGCCGCACCTTCCTGACAGTCGCCGATAACGGGACGGACAGCGGGGGAACCCCGCAGAAATACGAAACCCGGGTCGAGTTGGATATTGAGGGCAACCAGCGC
>CAZTOE010000406.1:0-994 GCA_964615045.1 uncultured Spirochaetales bacterium | reverse complement strand
CGGTCATCGACGCAAAGGGTCGTGTCGTCAACCGCTATGACTACGACCTGCTCGGCAATCGCATGCACCAGGCTAGCATGGAAGCGGGCGAGCGCTGGATGCTGAACGATGTGACCGGAAAGACTATCCGCGCCTGGGACAGCCGCGGGCACAACTTCGTCAGCCGGTACGACCAGCTACGGCGGCCCATCGAGCAACACGTGCGTGGCACGGATCCCGAACAATCCGATTACCGAACGCTGACTGGCGACATCGTTTTCGCGAAGACGGAGTACGGCGAGAGCCAGGCAATCGCTCTCAACCTGCGAACCCGCGTGTTCAGGCAGCACGACGGCGCGGGAGTCGTGACCAACGAGGCCTACGACTTCAAGGGCAACCTCCTGTGCAGCACCCGGCAGGTAGCACCCGGCTACAAAGACATCATCGACTGGGCCACCGCGCAGCCAGCGGGTGAGATCTTCACTAGCAGCACGACCTACGACGCCCTCAATCGTCCGACGTCACTTATCGCACCCGACAAAAGTACCGTTCGCCCGACTTACAACGATGCCAATCTTCTCCACGCACTCGAGGCCAACCTGCGCGAGGCCGTGGACGCGACACCTTTCGTTACCAACATCGACTACAACGCCAAAGGCCAGCGAGTACTTATCCAATACGGGAACGGGACGGAGACGCGTTACCACTACGACTCGGACACGTTTCGGTTGACGCACCTGTATACCCGTCGCGGCCCACAATTCACGGGAGACTGCGATAACCCGGATCCCCCGCCACCGGAGACCATCGCGGCGCTGGAGACACCCCCGCCCGACAGAACCTGCGGCCTGCAGAATCTTCGCTACACCTATGATCCGGCGGGAAACATCACGCATATCGGTGATGACGCTCAGGACACAATCTTCTTTGACAACAAGCGCGTCGAGCCGAGCAACGACTACAAATATGACCCGATCTACCGCCTGATCGAAGCCACTGGCCGGGAGCATCTAGG
>CAZTOE010000405.1:0-3206 GCA_964615045.1 uncultured Spirochaetales bacterium | reverse complement strand
ATACTATCGCCGCCTTCATCGCCGAGCCGGTGATGGGGGCCGGCGGGGTGCTGGTGCCCCCTGCCGGCTACTTCAAGGCGATCCAAGAGGTTCTGCGACAGCACGACATCCTGTTCATCGCCGACGAAGTCATCTGCGGCTTCGGGCGTCTCGGCGAGCTCTTCGGGAGCCTGGTGTTCGGGATCGAACCGGACCTGGTCACGGTCGCGAAGGGATTGACCTCGGGATACGCGCCGCTCTCGGCCTGCCTGGTCACGGAGAAGGTGTGGTCGGTTCTCGAGCGCGAGGCAGACGCCATGGGCACCTTCGCCCACGGGTTTACCTACAGCGGCCATCCTCTCTGCGCCGCAGCGGGACTCGCGAACCTCGACGTGATGGAGAAGGACAACCTCTTCGCGCGCGCCGCCGAGTTGGGCGTTCACTTGCAGCAGCGGCTGCGCGAGCTCTTCGCCGACCACCCGCACATCGGAGATGTGCGGGGCATCGGACTGATCGGCGCCGTCGAGATGGTCGCAGATCGGGACAGCAAGGCGCCCTTCGATCCCGGCTTGAAGGTGGGACCGCGGATCTTCCGCAGCCTGCTCGACAAAGGCGTGATCATCCGGGCGATCGGGGACAACCTCGCCTTCTGCCCGCCGTACGTGATCGAGCGGGACGAAATCGACCACGTCCTCGAACGAACCCGCGAGACCCTGGACGAAGTCGTCCGCTCGTAAAAAACGGCCCGGAGTCAGGCGAAGACCGGCATCACCTCCCGGGCGAAAAGTTCGACGCTGCGCATGGCGTCCTCGCCGCGGATGCCGGGCATGTGCATCCAGCAGATCATCTCACTGGGATTCACCTGCTCTTCGTACTCCTTGATCTTCGCGATTGCGAAGTCGGGATCGCCGATGATGTAGCGACCCTTGAAGTTTTCGAAGCCCACCTGGTCGCCGTCGGTGATGGCGCTTCCGTCGTCGCTGCGAAGGACGCGATCGCCGGCGGCGGACGCCGCTCCGTAGAGCTCGCGAAACAAATAGTTCACGGCGGGTGCGGCGAGCGCTTCGGCCTTGCTCGCCGTTTCCGCGACGAACACCTGGCGAATGATCGGGCGCTCAGGGATCTGCCAGCCCTCGGCCCGCGCCGCCTCCTCGTAGACCGCGAAATGCTGCTTGAGCTCGGGAATCGCGTGGCGCGGCGACATGATCTGAACGGCGTGCCGCGCGGCGGCGCGCCGCAGCGACGCTTTTGCCGAAACCCCGTACCAGAGCGGCGGATGCGGCTTCTGGACCGGTTTGGGCGTGAGCTGGGTTTCGGGCACGCGAAAGTACTTTCCCTCAAAGGCAAAGCGGTCCTGGGTCCAGGCCGTGGTCATCAGGTCGAGCGCTTCTTCAAAGCGCCCGACGCGCTCATCGCGCGGGATCCCGTGCGCCTGGAACTCCTCCGTCACGTAGCCGGGCGCGACGCCGAAGACGAAACGCCCCTGCGAGAGATTGTCGAGTACCGCTACATCCTCTGCGAGCTTGAGCGGGGCGTAGAGCGACACCAGCAACACGCCCGTCCCTACCCGCATCCTCTGGGTGACCGCGGCGGCGCCTGCCACCGCGATCAGGGGGCCGGGGCACAGCCCGTCCTTTTGCGCGTGATGGGAAACCTGGAAGGACGAGGCGTAGCCGAGATCTTCGGCGCGCGGCAGACAGCGCAGCATGTCCTGGTAGGGCTCATGCCACGCGATGCCGCTCTCCGGAGGGACCTGAAAAGCGAAGAGCAAACCGAATTTCACGAGAAGTTCTCCCGTTTTTGTGCCGATCGAAAAATGGGGACGAGCGAATTGTCTCACTGCGCCAGATGCGACAGCAACCCCCTCGAGGGTGAGCTAGACCTCCGGGTCCGGCGCGGCGCGACAACGAAACCGGAGCTCCGTGCGGAACTCGATACCCAAATGCAACTGATCGCGCAGACAGGCGGCAAAACCCGAAGTTTCCTGACCGCGCTGCTGACGCTCGCGTGGCTCGGCTGTGGCAACGAGCCAGCGGGTGAGGCGCCGCCGGCCCGGCCGCGCGCGGAGCCTGCGGCGGCTCCGAGCGCGGCGTCGCCCGAGGTGCCGCCGAGCGCTCCCCCTAGCCCGGAAGGGAGCGACGATGCCTCCGTGGGAAGCGTGGGCGCGACCCGAGCTACCCCGTTCGACCAGCGGCTCGCCGAACACGCCCCGCTGGTTGCCTTTGTCGAGCCACCGGCCGCGGACCACGGCCCTGATCGGCCAGCGGCGGAAGCACCGGGCCCCCGCTACCGGGTCACTTACGATGCCGAGTTGCGACCCAGTGAGGGCATCGCGCGGGTGACGATCGGGGTCGAGCAGGAGCGCGGGATCCTGCGCAGCATCCGCATGGACTATGACCCCGAGCGCCATTTCGATTTTGAGGGCGACGGTGCGCTCGATGTCGCCGACAAGGTTTTCTGGATCGTTCCCGAGCGGGGGGGGCGACTGCGCTTTGCAGTCCGGATCGACCGTCTGCGCGGCGCAGCGGGCTTTGGGGCTCATGCCGATGAGCGCTGGGCGATCTTTCGTGGGGAGCACGTGTTCCCCCCGATGGCGAGCCAGGCCGAACAAGGGTCCGAGGCGGACGCCACGCTGCGCTTCCAGTTGCCCAAGGACTGGCGCATCGCGGCTCCCTTCACCGAGACGGGCCCGGCGCGCTTCACCATCGAGCAGCCCCACCGCCAGCTCGACCAACCTCGGGGATGGCTCGTTGCGGGCAAACTCCAGCTCGCCCGCGCCCGCCTGGCTGGAATGGACGTCCAGGTGGGAGTGCCCTCGCGCTTCGATTTTCACCCGGCGAGCGTTCTGGCCTTTCTGCGCCTCGCGGCGCCGGCCCTCCAGGAGCTGATGGGCGAGTTGCCAAAGCGATTACTCGTGGTGGCGGCGGGCGACCCCATGTGGCGGGGCGGTCTTTCGGGGCCCAACTCGCTCTACATCCACACCGCGCGACCGATGGTTCAGCGCGACGGCACCAGCCCCTTGCTCCACGAGCTGATTCACGTCGTGAGCCACGCCCATTCGGGACACGACGGCGATTGGATCGTCGAAGGGCTCGCCGAGTACTACTCCACCGAGCTTCTGGCCCGCTCGGCCCTGATCACGCCGGCAGAGCGTGACGCGGCTCTGCGCGCGCTGCGGAAACGGGGTGCGCGAGTCCACGACCCGCTGCCGAGCTCTGGGGAGTCGT
>CAZTOE010000404.1:0-3226 GCA_964615045.1 uncultured Spirochaetales bacterium | reverse complement strand
CCTACGCTCCGGTCGAGCAATTCTGTTTGAGCCCGCAGTGCGGCTTCGCCTCCACCGAAGTGGGCAATCTCCTGAGCGAGGCCGAACAGTGGGCGAAGCTCGATTTTGTCGTCAAGCTCGCAGATGAAATCTGGCACGAGATTTAGGCATTCACGCGTTCGCCAAAGACCGTTTCAACGCACGGATAAGCTTTCCTCCATCGCCTCGAAACGACGCTCCATGCATACAAGCCAGTGTGGTCGGTTCGGTCGCGGCGAGCTTCTCTAGAAGAGCCGCCGTTTCGGGAGAATGGGCGTAGTAGTCCATCTGCGACCGCATTGCCTCGCTGGAGGCGAGAATGTCACTCTGAGTGAGAGGAGGGTGTTCGTGTCCCGATTGGGTGAAGAGATCACCACAGAAGAGGGTACGCGTGCTCGTCTCATAGAGGTAACCACACTCCCAGGCATGTGGGACGTGGGGGGTGTACAGCCAGCGCACCGTGTGGCGGCCGAGCGTGAGTTCTTCTCCATCTTCGAGGGTGCGCGGCGGGCGGTTCGCCAGATCGCGAATCGATACGTCGGCGGCCACGGCGCCGCAAAGTGGCACGGCATTGGGAGCCCCGTCCAGAAAATCATTGAGGGCCCCGCACTCATCCGCTTCGACGTGCGAGAACGCGACGTAACGCAGCCGGTCGAGGGCGACAACATGGGCGATCGCCTCGCTCACGAGCGGAAACAGGCGGCGAAGTCCGGTGTGGAAGACGAGGGGATCATCGTCGTCGATCAAGAACTGGTTGAACGTGAAGCCGCCCGGGAAGTCAACCGGCGCGACCGGAGTGCTGATCCGATAGATGCGGTCTGCGATTTCATCGATTCGCGTGCCCGAATCAGGGTTTGTGATTCCCATCTCTTCACCTCTCCACCTGCCAAGTGACGATATTAACCCTTCTTGAGGCAGAACGCGTGGACGTAAACAGGTCCCGGATGCTGGGGATTCGGACAGGTCGGGCTGAAGTTCTGGCGGAGGAGTCGCGAGGTCCCTCGACGTTTTGGGGGCCTAGGGCGATCCCGCCCCGGGAACGTCGACGCGGGCGACTTCGACGCGCGCACCGGGCCTTCCCTCGAAGATGTCGTCCATCGCCCCCTCGTAGGTGAGGCAAAAGAGGGTGTGACCGTCCGCGCCGCCGAGCTGACAGGCGATGGCGAGGCGGGGTGAGACATCCACCTGCCCGATCAATTGGCCGCTCGGGTCGATCTGCACAAAGCGTTTGCCCATCGCGGCGGACACCCAGACATTCTCTTTGGCGTCGAGACAAATTCCGTCCGGCACTTCGTCGGGCAGCTCGGCGAGTACGCGCGGATGCGACAGGTCGCCGTTCGGGGCGCGGTCGAACTCCGTGACCAGGTGGGCAAAGGATTCAGCCACCACCAGGGTGCGGCCGTCTTGTCGAATCGCCATACCGTTGGGGCAATTGCGGTCGCGGGCGACGTGACGCGCGCTGCCGTCGGTTTCGACCAGTGTGATCTCCGCGGTGTCCGGCGTTCCGCCGCCAAAGATGTCGTAGCCGAGGTTTCCGATATAGGCGCGCCCCTGGCTGTCGACCACCATGTCGTTGATGTCGGCTTCGACGAGTTCGCTTAAATCGGAGTGGAGCACGAGGCCGTCGCCGATCACCTTGTACAGATGGCGATCTCTCATGGAGACGACGAGCGGGGTGCCGTCCGGCATGAATCCCAGACCTGAGGGCCAGTTGGGCACCGCGACGATCGCCGTCCGGGCGCCGCTCTCATCGACCGTATAGACCGTTTGCGCCCGCATATCCGAGATCCAGAGGCGATCGTCGCGCCAGCGCGGTCCTTCGAGAAAGACAAAGCCTCCGGCGAGCACAGTCGTCTCGTAACTTTTCATGAGTCCTCCGTTTAGGCATCGGCTCGACCACGCGATTTTGCTATCGGGTGCTTTGGATAAAGGTTTCGAGCAGCGCAACGAGCGTCTGGGGTGCGTCTTCCTGGCAAAAGTGGCCGACGCCCGGCAACCGCACCACCGGAGCGGCTGGCCAGAGGCTTCGGAAGGCGTCGACGGCGAAATCCGCCGGGATGGCGCGATCTTCGAGCCCGTGGCTGTACATCGCGGGCATCGCGCGCAGCACATCGAGCTTTGAGGCCATCTCTTCTACGTAGGCCGCGAAGCGACCCTGGATGGCGTCGAGTGGAAACTCCAGGCCCCCGACGCAGGACTCGCGGGTGGGGAATGGGGCGCTGTAGGCGTTTATCCAGGTCCGATCCACGTTGGCGGTAAAGCCGATCAGCTTCATCACGGAGAGGATCGTACTCCCGAGTTCGCGTAGCACCAACTCGGTGCGTCCGTTCTCCAATCCTCCGGCAATCCACTGGAACCAGTCCGATTGCGCCATCCGCTCGGGATCGATGCCATATCCGCTCACGGTGTTCGCCAGAAAGAGGCGCTTGACCCGCGTCGGATTCCGGATCGCAAACTGACACCCAATCGGGCCGCCCCAGTCCTGCAACACCAACGTGATTTCGCGGAGATCGAGAGCGTCGACCAGGCTCGTAAAGTTCTCGACATGCGTTTTGAGGGTGTACACGCGATCTTGGGGTGTCTCACTCTTTCCAAACCCCATGTGATCCGGGACGATCACGCGATGCGATTCGGCGAGCGGGGGAATCATATCGCGGTAGAGGTAGCCCCATGTCGGTTCTCCGTGGAGACAAACGATCGGGTCGCCATCTCCTTCGTCCACGTAGTGCATCCGAAACCCGGGTGCTTCGCAGAATCGCGGGGCGAAGGGCCAGGTACCGTCAAACGTTTCGTTCGCGGGGATCATGGGGACTCCTCGAGGGCCGAAAGTGAATGGTGGTGAACACTACCGCAGTCCCCGGCCAGGACGGCGGAGGCCCGGGTCGGAGCGCGTTTAGGGTCGCGGTGCGGGGTGCAAGAGGATGCGTCGCTCGGTCGCCGCGAGCACGCGATCCCGCGAGTAGAGCAGCGGGAAAGCCTCGTCCCGGGCCCAGCGGTCGAAGAGATCGCGATAGTGCGGGCTGCGCGGGTCACCCGATTGGCCGGGGCTGTTCATCGCAACCGAGCGATCCCAGGCACCGACGTCGATAACCATGCGGAACGAAGCGCCCACGATCTGCCGGAAGTCTTCGGGCCGGTAGTACGTGTTTCCCACGGTTTCTGCGCTCCCGCCACGCTCTGCGGGCCCCAACCGCGAGAGGCTCTGCAG
>CAZTOE010000403.1:3026-3236 GCA_964615045.1 uncultured Spirochaetales bacterium | reverse complement strand
CACCTACCCGGCGATCGACATCAACCGCTCGGCGACGCGCCGCGAGGAACTGCTGCTCTCTGAGACCACGTTGAACCGCATGTACCTGCTCCGCAAAGTGCTGGCGCCGCTGAACCCTGTCGACTCGATGGAGTTCCTGCTCGAGAAGATCAAGGCGACGGACTCGAACGACGAGTTCCTGGACTCGATGAACTCGTGAGGTAACCCGGC
>CAZTOE010000403.1:1483-3016 GCA_964615045.1 uncultured Spirochaetales bacterium | reverse complement strand
CGCAGATCCCCCGCAGAAGCCGCCATGCGGGTTCGCGGGTCGCCGCCGCCGGCGCGTTCCGGTCCGAGGCTCGCACCCCGCGTTGACCCGGACTGATTGCCGGTCTCTACCCGATTGGCTAACTCCCTATACTGTGTCGGGAAACGCGATGTCGCAACAGCACCATCGAGGGCATCGCCCGGAAGCGGAGCATTAGCCCCTCTCCCCGCGGGATTTTGCTCCGATCCCGCCAGACCCGCCCCCGACCGCACTCTCGACCCTCCTCTACCCCCTGATCCCGAGGCCGGCGCATGTCCGAGCTTCTGAAACGTATCGATGAGATCGAGGCGCGAGCCCGCGCCCTCGAAGAGCAGCTCGGCGACCCAACGATCGCCGCGCACGCCGCTCGCTACGCCGAGCTCGCCAAGGAGCTCGCCCGGCTCCGGCCCCTCCTCGAGGCAGCTGGGCGCTTCCGTTCCTTGCGCAGCGAACTGGCCGAAGCCCGGGAGATGATCGGCGAGGAGGATCCGGAGCTCGCGGAGCTGGTGCGCTCCGAGGTCGAACGCCTCGAGACCACCCTCGAAAGGGTCGAGGCGGAAATCCGGGTCCTGCTTGTTCCGCCCGATCCCAACGACGAGCGCAACGTCATCCTCGAGGTGCGAGCCGGCGCCGGAGGTGAAGAGGCGGCGCTCTTCGCGGCCGACCTGCTTCGGATGTATGCCCGCTACGCGGAGCTGCGGCGTTGGAAGATGGAGACGTTGTCGCTGTCGGAGAGTGCGACGGGGGGTGTCAAGGAAGCCGTGGTCTCCATCGTCGGCAACCGCGTCTTCAGCCGTTTGAAGCACGAGCGAGGGGTCCATCGGGTGCAGCGCGTCCCCGCGACAGAGTCTCAGGGCCGCATTCACACGTCGACCGTCACCGTCGCGGTGCTTCCTGAGGCACAGGAAGTCGACGTGCAGATCGATGCCAAGGATCTCCGCATCGACGTGATGCGCGCGGGTGGGCCCGGCGGCCAAAGCGTCAACACCACCGACTCGGCGGTGCGCATCACGCACCTTCCCTCAGGGCTGGTCGTGCAGTGCCAGGACGAGAAATCGCAACACAAAAACAAGGCGCGGGCGATGAAGATCTTGCGTTCGCGTCTCCTCGAGCACGAACAGGAGAGAGCCGACGCCGAACGCGCTAGCGAGCGGCGCTCGCAGGTCGGAACCGGAGAGCGGAGCGAGCGGATTCGCACCTACAACTTTCCGCAATCGCGTGTCACCGACCACCGGGTAGGGGTCACGCTTCACAAACTCGATCAGGTGATCGAGGGTGACCTCGACGAGCTCCTCGACGCGGTTCACGTCGGCCTGGCCCAGGCCGTAGAGGCCGAAGCATGACGCCGCGCAGCGAACCGGGGGCGCAAGGCGCCGAAGGCGCCGCGCAGCGAGCCGGAGGCGAGCGAAGTCCCGGCCAAGGCGCCGAAGGCGCCGCGCAGCGAGCCGGAGGCGAGCGAAGTCCCGGCCAAGGCGCCGAAGGCGCCGCGCAGCGAGCCGGAGGCGAGCGAAGTCC
>CAZTOE010000403.1:0-1383 GCA_964615045.1 uncultured Spirochaetales bacterium | reverse complement strand
GCGAAGTCCCGGCCAAGGCGCCGAAGGCGCCGCGCAGCGAGCCGGAGGCGAGCGAGGTCCCGGCCAAGGCGCCGAAGGCGCCGCGCAGCGAGCCGGAGGCGAGCGAAGTCCCGGCCAAGGCGCCGAAGGCGCCGCGCAGCGAGCCGGAGGCGAGCGAAGTCAGAGAGACTGGACCGTCTTGGAGCTGTTGCGCTGGACCACCAAGCATTTCGCCGATCGCGGCATCGCGCAACCACGCCTCGACGCCGAGTGTCTGCTCGCCGCGGCCCTCGACTGCGATCGGCTGCAGCTGTATCTCGATTTCGAGAAGCCCGTGCAGGCGGGCGAGCGCGCGCGCTTCCGGGAGTGGGTGCGCGCGCGCGCTTCGGATCGCGTGCCCGTTGCCTATCTCACCGGCCTGCGTGAGTTTTGGTCGCTGCCGCTGTGGGTGAACCCGGACGTGTTGATTCCGCGTCCCGAGACGGAGGGACTGGTCGAGGCGCTGCTGCAGCGCCTGGCGCCCGACGCCGGCGCCCGCGTACTCGATGTCGGCACGGGGTCGGGTGCGATCGCACTGGCGCTGGCGAGTGAACGCCCTGGCCTCGAGATCACGGCCAGTGACTGCTCGGCGTCGGCGCTCAAGGTCGCGCGAGAGAACGCCCGCCGCCTGGGCCTCGATGCGCGCATCCGCTTCCTCGAGGGCGATCTCCTCGGCCCCGTTGCCGGCGAGCGCTTCGACGCCATCGTGGCCAACCCGCCCTACGTCGGCCGCTGCGAAGCGTCAGGGCTCGAGCCCGAGCTCCGGCACGAACCCGAGCTCGCCCTCTTCGGAGGAGAGGAGGGGAGTGAGCTCGCGCGGGCGCTGATCCGGGCTGCGCCCGCCGCGCTGGCGGAAGTCGGAACGTTGGCGATCGAGATCGATCCGCGCCAGCGGGGCGACCTCGAAACCGAACTCGCCGGCGTGGGCTTTGAGGTCGAAGAGCCGCGGCGCGATCTCGCCGGACGCGCGCGCGTTCTCGTGGCGAATTGGCAGACAGAAGGGGGGGACTAGATGGATCGCCTGGTCGTACGCGGAGGATCTGCTCTCCAGGGGGAGGCGCGCGTCTCCGGTTCCAAGAACGCGACGTTGGCATTGATGGCGGCGTCACTCCTCTCGCGACGGCCCAGCGTCCTGCACAACGTGCCGCGCGTGCGCGACGTGTTCGCGATGATCGAGCTGCTCGAGGCGCTCGGGGTCTCGGCTCGTTGGGAGGGTGAAGACGGACACACCCTGCATCTGGCCGGTGGCGACATCCGCTCGCCCGAGGCGCCGTACGATCTCGTGCGCAAGATGCGAGCCTCTTTCATGGTGCTCGGCCCGCTGCTGGCTCGCTGTGGGGTCGGCCGAGCACCATGAAAGAGGCT
>CAZTOE010000402.1:0-3250 GCA_964615045.1 uncultured Spirochaetales bacterium | reverse complement strand
GTTGCTGGCGCCACTCCTCCGCCTCTTCCTTCGAGCGATAGGAGAGCGGGTCGCCGATGTAGTGGCCATAGAAACGGTAGGTCTTGCATTCGAGCAGCGTGGGTCCCCCGCCCCCGCGCGCCCGTTCGATGGCCTCCCCGGCCTTCTCATAGACATCGAAGAAGTCGTTGCCATCGGCGATCGCACTGTTCATCCCGTAAGACGCCGCGCGGTCGGCGATGTCCCGGATTGGTGTCACGAACGACATCGGCGTGAATTCGCCGTAGCCGTTGTTCTCCACGACGTAGATCACCGGGAGTTTCCAGTTGGCGGCCATGTTGAGGGATTCGTGGAACTGACCCTGGTTGCTGGCGCCGTCGCCAAAGAACGACACCGAGACGGCTCCGGCCTTCCGGAGCTTGGCGGTGAGGCCCGCGCCGGTGGCCAGGGGAATTCCTCCGCCCACGATGCCGTTGGCTCCGAGCATGCCCTTGTCGATATCCGCGATGTGCATCGAGCCGCCCTTGCCCTTGCAGATTCCGGTGCTGCGACCGAAGAGCTCGGCCATCATGCCCGCGACGTCTACCCCCTTGGCAATGCAGTGGCCGTGGCCGCGGTGGGTCGAGCCCACGTAGTCGAGGTCGGTGAGGTGGCTGCACACACCGACCGCCACCGCCTCCTCGCCCGCGTAGAGATGCAGGAATCCTCCGAGCTTTCCCGACGCGACGAGGTCGTTCAGCTTTTCTTCGAACGCGCGAATCATCCGCATGCGCCGGTAGGCGTCGAGCAACTGATCGGCATTGAGATCCATCGAACCCTCCCCTTGGGCCGATCATGCCATCGGGGCGGCGGGGAAGGGAAGCCTATTCCGGCATCACTCCAGAAGGCGATCGCGCAAGCGGGAGAGCTGGGTGTCCGAAAGGCGCAGGGCGCCGCGCAGGTAGGCATCGAGGGAATCGGCGAGCTCGTCGACCGCGGCGAGACCGGCCTCGAGGTAGTTGCGGCGCGCCTCAACCAGCGGACGCAGGATCGCGGGATCAAAGGCGGGCGCTCCGCGCTGCAGATAGACGGCGCGCTCGCCGCTCAGCACGCGGTCGGCGTCGAAGAATTCGCGACTCAGGAGATAGTCGACCATCACCGTTTCACGGGGAACGCCGAGAGCCAACAGCAGCAGCGCGACGCCAAAGCCGGTGCGGTCTTTCCCGGCGGCGCAGTGGATGAGCACAGGACCTTGCGCGTCGGCCACGCGGCCCAGCAGCTCGCCGTACTCCGTCTGGTGCTCGCGGGCGAGGTCGCGGTTGATCGCCTCCATCACGTCGGCCAGACCCTCCGCGGTCGCGGTACCCGCCATCAGCTGCTCCCGATAGGCGTGGGCGCTGCCGGGATAGAGCGGGATGTGGGTGATGCGGTCGGCCTCGCGCGGCGAGAGCGCGCTGGGGGCGCGCTCATCCTCCTGAGGTATCCGCAAGTCGAAGATCGCTTCGAGCCCGAGGGACGCGACAAAACGGCGGTCGCGGTCGCTCAGACCGGAAAGCTCCCCGGAGCGGTAGAGTTGACCCCAACGGACGCGGTGCCCATCGGCAGTGGAATAGCCCCCGAAATCGCGGAAGTTCGAAGCCCCCTCGAGGGCGAAGCCTCGCTCGGCGACGATCAGGGGCTCGGCATCGCCCGCCTCGAGCGCGAAGAAGGCGCGTGTCGAAACATGGACCGGGCCCAGCCGGTGCTCGCGCTCCCGGGTGCGCACCAAGGGGCGTTCCAAGTCGACAGCTTCGGGGCTCGAGCCCGCGTGAATCGCGACCTCGAGGTCGGGCCGGCGCGGCGTCCAACGCAGTCGAAAGCTCCCATCAGGCTCACGCTCGACGGGCTTGGCGTCGACTTCGATGGACGTGCTGCGAAGCATGGTGGTCGCGGCCGAGCGTAACCCATCGCCCGTCGATCGCCCTGGGGCGCCAGCCGCCGACCCGCGTGCAGCCCGCTCGTCCACAGGGCCCGGGAGCGGTAGGCTCCGGGCACCGCGTCTGGAGGGTCTAATGAGCGTTCGCGTCGGTCTCGGGATTTCGAGCTTCCCGCTGGACGAGCCGAGGAGCTTCTTTCGCTGGGCAGAGCTCTGTGAAGCCCGCGGGGTCGATTCCCTTTGGCAAACCGACCGCCTGATCTCGCGCGATCCCTACCTCGAACCGCTCAGCGCCGTAGCCACCCTGGCGGGCATGACCGAACGCATCCGCTTCGGCATGAACGCCATCGTCGCACCCCTCCGCGACCCGCTGGTATTGGCGAAGCAATGTGCCACGATCGATTTCCTGAGCGAGGGACGCCTGCTCCCGATGTTCGGCGTGGGGTATCCCGCCGCCGCAGAATGGGCTGCCACGGGACGCGAGCCCGAAGGACGCGGAACCCGCGCCAACGAAATGTTCGAGCTTCTCAACCGCCTCTGGAGCGAGGAGCGGGTCAGCTTCCACGGCAAGTACTTTCACTACGAAGACGCCACGATCGCGCCGCGCCCCCACCAGCAGCCGATGCCGCTGTGGATCGGCGGCAACAGCCCGGCGGCGATCCGTCGCACCGCCCGGCTGGGCAACGGTTGGATCGGCGGCATCGCGACGCCGGAACAGGTCGCCGAGGTGATCCGCTCGATTAAAAAGGAACTGGAAGGAAACGGCCGCACCATCGATGGCGACCACTTCGGCGCGAGCCTCGCCTTCCGGATCGGCAGTTGGGAGGACGCGCCGGTTGCAAACTTCCCCCTGTTGCGGCGTCCGGGAATCGGCCGCGAAATCGACCTCAAGCCCCTGCTGTGCGTTGGCACCACTGGCGACCTGATCGCACGCGTCGAAGCGTTCCGCGATGCAGGAGCCTCCAAATTCGTGCTGCTGCCGATCGCCGAGGGAGACAAAGACTTCTTCGCCCAGACCGAGTTCGTCGTGGAGGAAGTCATCCCCGCGATCGAGGAAAGTGACCGGGGCTAGTAGGCCTTGCTGGCTCGCCTCCCGGAGCGCTTCGCGGCCCGTTTGCGGAGGCGGCGGTTGACCGACGCCCGACCTTAGCGATCTCCTGATCCCGAACCGGGTACAGCCGATGACGTAGGCGGAGGGCGTCGGTTGACCGGTGCCGGAGCCAGCTAGTCCTAGCGTGCGGCGGCTCTGCAAAAGCGGGCGCGTCCTTGGTGAACTTCGCTCGCCTACGGCTCGCTGCGCCGAGCGCTTCGCGCTCCATTGCTGGTGAACTTCGCTCGCCTACGGCTCGCTGCGCCGAGCGCTTCGCGCTCCATTGC
>CAZTOE010000401.1:0-3258 GCA_964615045.1 uncultured Spirochaetales bacterium | reverse complement strand
ACTCCACGACATGCTGATGGACCTTCTTGCGCGACGGACAGAGCAAATCCCAGAGGATGCGAGCTTCAGGATCGTATCCGGGGCTGCGGAAGAATCCCAAATGGGGCTCACGCTGGATCTCCCGCGAGAGACCGACACAGTCGTGAGGCACGAGGGCCGCGCGGTGCTGTTGATCGGCCTCCAGACCTCCGAGCTCCTCGATGGACAGACGCTGGACGCGATTGTGACGCCAGACGGGTCTGGGCTTCATCTGCGAGAATAGATCCGCGGTCGATTCCTCCGGAGGCACGCCCCCAGAATCGGAGGCTCGGCCCCGTGCGCGGCTTCGGGGACGGGTTGCGAGGCGGGGTTCTCCGTGGAGATCGGTCTGACAGGTCTTCCTCCGAGACGTGCTCACGGAATCCTTTTGCCATTTACTTCCGCGGGCCGAGGCACAACCCAGGGACACGATTTGGCGTCGTCGGCGATCCCCTGGAGAGTTTGCCGACACGGCGCGGGTCTGGGTCGACCCGTCGAACTCATGGTGTTGGCCCTGGGTGTGCAGGGCGGATCGGCGAAACTCAAAGGTTAGTCGGAAGCGCGGTTTGGAACTGCTCTACATCCTCCTGGTCCTGCTCGTCGCGACACGTGTGTTCGGCGAGGCGGCGGAACGCATTGGGCAACCCCCGCTGGTGGGCGAGATCATCGCCGGAATTCTAATCGGTCTGGTGGCGCGGGCTTCGGAGGCAGCCTTTCCGGTGCTGTCCGGGCTCGGCGACAACGAGGTCTTCGTTGCGATCACCGAGCTTGGGATGTTCTTTTTGATGCTTCTCGCCGGGCTCGAGATGCGGCCGCGCTCGCTGGCTCGCGCCTCGGGCAGCGCCCTGGCGGTGGCGTTCGGGGGCTTGCTGCTCCCCCTCGCACTGGGCGTCGCCTTGGCCGGTCTCTACTTCCCGCCGTCCTCGGCTCGCGTCGCTCAAATCCTGTTCTTGGGGGTCGCCCTTGCGATCACGGCCGTACCCGTTTCGGTGCGCGTCTTGATTGACCTCGGCGCCCTCGAATCGCGGGTGGGGCGGGTCATCGTGTCCGCAGCGCTTTTCGACGACGTGTTGGGTCTCGTGCTGCTTGCGATCCTGGCCGCAGTCCTCGAAACAGGAGCCGCGCCCGGCCTCGAAGGGCTCGTCGCGCTGTTCGCCAAAGTTGGCCTGTTTTTTGCGGTCAGCGTGGTCGGAGGACTGTGGCTCTACCCCCGTCTCGGCTGTACCTTGCGGCGCCTGCGCGTGGAAGAGATCGAATTCAGCGGGCTACTCATTGTCGCGCTGGGTTACGCGCTGCTGGCCGAGCTGCTCGATATGCACTTCATCATCGGCGCTTTTGTGGCCGGGCTCTTCTTCGTGCGAGGCACCATCGACGAGGAGACCTACGACGATGTGATGGTCAAGGTGAACGGTCTCACCAAGGGTTTCCTGGCACCGCTTTTCTTCGCGTCGATCGGCTTGCATCTGGAGCTCGGAGCGGTTGCCCAAGTGCCGGGGTTTATGTTCGCGCTAGTCGCGGTGGCCGTCGTGGGCAAGGTCGCGGGTGCTGGCGCGGCGGCGCGGGCCATCGGGCTCACTGGGCGCGAGGCCCTGGCGGTGGGCGCCGGCATGAATGCCCGCGGCGCGGTGGAGCTGGTCGTAGCGGACGTCGCGCTGCGGGCTGGACTCTTCGCGCACCCCAAGCCGCCGCCCCCGGTCATCGCCTCGCTCTACTCGGCGGTGATCTTGATGGCGGTGGTGACCACCCTGATGACGCCAGTCGTGCTGACGCGGCTGCTTCGCAGCCGAGAATGACGCAATTCCGAGGCTCATGCGCGCCCCTGAGAGTGGCGCGCGGATTGCGGTACCCGGCCTTCGGGGGCCTCTATGCCCTCGGTCGAATCCGCGTCAACGGAACGAAACCAACCCACTTTTGCCGTTTAGGCTCAACCTCGGCGCGCGGCTCGATAGAGTCGCGGAGGTTGCGCACTTCGCGCGGCACCTTGTCTAAGTCGAACAATGCCAAGTTCTGCCGCTGCGGCGATCAGCGTCGACAGCCTTGTCGCGATATCGGGATCAGTGCAGGCCGCCGGAAAAGGACACCATCGTTGTCGCAAGGATGTCGCAAACTCCTCCGAAACGGGTCGACAACGGGGGTCGAACCCGCGTCTTTACGGGGCACGAGTTTCGGCGTAAGTTCTTGCGAGACCGACGGAAACCTTCGAAATTGTGGATCCTGGCCCAGTAGCTCAGATGGATAGAGCGCTTGCCTCCGGAGCAAGAGGTCGCAGGTTCGAATCCTGCCTGGGTCGCCAGTCACACCAAATAGTCGCGGGATCGTCCGCTTCCCGCGTAGCCCCATCCTCGGCCGTCTGGTCTGGGACGTGCGACGGTCGATTCACCCCACCTCCACGATCTCCTTCATGATTCCAGCAGCGAGCCCGCGATTCGAACTGAGCCGCGATCGGACCGAAGACCTACCGGCCCGCTCACCCGTGAGGACCTCGGCGAAAGCGGATATGATGCGACCCAGCGACGCCGTCGATGGAGTGAAGGAGGCGACATTGGTCTCTCGGCAAGGGCATTCATGGTTTCAGAAGGCTCTCTACCGGCACGGGCTCGCGACGGGTCTCACGCTGATGGTCGCAGTGGCCGCATCGGGCGCAGCACTTGCTGACGAGCCGAACACGGAGCGCAACGCCTACTTCGGGGAGACGCATATCCACACCAGTTGGTCCGTGGACGCCTGGCTCTTTGGCAACCACCTGACTGGCCCGAACGACGCGCTCCAGTACGCCCAGGGCAAGGCCATCAAACACCCGCTCGGCTACGAGATCCGGATCGAGCAGCCCCTCGACTGGATGGGTGTGACCGATCACTCCGAGTACGTGGGCGTCACCAGGGAGGCGAACACCCCGGGCTCCGCGCTCAGCAAGTTACCCGAGGCACAGCCCCTGATCCTGAAGGACCCGAACAACCCCGAGGACGTGAAGAAGGTCTTCGACTACCTCGTCTCGCTGCTCCAGAAGCCACCGATCAAGGCCTTCATGAGCCCACAGATCGCCGGCTCGATCTGGAAGAAGAACGTAGAGATCGCGGACAACAACAATTCGCCCGGCAAGTTCACCGCCTTCTGCTCCTACGAATTCACGTCCCAGTTCAACTTCCGCAACCTGCACCGCAACGTTTTCTTCCGCGACTGTGCCAAGGTGCCGGAGATGCCCTTCTCGGCGCTCGATTCCTGGCACCCGGAGGATCTGTG
>CAZTOE010000400.1:0-3272 GCA_964615045.1 uncultured Spirochaetales bacterium | reverse complement strand
CTTCCCAGTTCATGAGCGTGTCTCCCCAAGGATGTCACCGATCGAGCAATAGTCCCAGGGTGTTTCCCCGCCGACTCGGCGGCGAGCCTCTATGTGGGCATGAAAGGAGGCGGAGAATTGCGTGATGCCGTTTTCCCAGAGCGAGAAACTCTTGGACGTCGCGCTGATACCTGTTTTCGGCATACTCGCGCGCGGCCGGCACCCAGGGGAGCATTGTGCGCTCTTGCAGCAGATCGGTGGAACGCTCCAATGTTCGCACCAAGAACCGACTATCGAATCTTCGCGACAACATCATCGATGGCGATATCCATCGCCAATCGTATTTCCTCTTCGAAATGTTCCTTGGTCATGCCGCCCCAACTATGATGCGCCGCATGGCCTCGAAGACCAGACTGGAATGCGCGAGATCTACTCTGGGACGTTCTTCCCCCGATTCATCGCGCGATCGATCGTCCAGGAGATTGCGCCGATAACACCCGCCACGAGAGGAATCAAAAAGCCGAGCCAAATGAGTTGTTCAAAGTTCATTCCGTCTCCTCAGCGTTCCGCCTTGATGAGCAATTCTAGGCCTTTTCTCAGATGTCCGTGGGTAGGGAGTTGTAGGGATGCCCTAGCCGGCCGAAACGGTCACAGGGGGTCATCCACGGGCTCTAAGAGGCGGCAGTGCTCGCTGGTCGCGAGTGCTTCCGGGGTTGGCTCCTTGAATTTGCGAGCGAAGATCCACGTCCAGTCGTCCTGCTCGGGCCGTCCACGACCGAATGTTGCGAACTCGGGGGAGGGACCGCTCGTGACATTTCGTGAACGCCGACCAATAGACCTCCAGCCAAGACAAGGAAATCCCCGCGTCGTCTGGGCCGAAACGCGCGCCACGACCGCGGCGAAAATCGCTTCGGCAGGTCCGAAGGAACAGCTCCAGTTAGGTACCCACCGGGTGCGGGGATCAAGCGTCGTTTCGGGCGATCGATCCCTCTGGGGCGGTCTTGGGGGTGCCGCTTCGATTCTGCCTCGGGCCGGACTCCCGCTGGCGTGCGATGATCGCGCCGAGCGCGGCGGGAGGCCTCGCGGCAGGAAGGTCACGATGAAGCTCTATACCCACGAGGAATCCGGCAACAGCTACAAGGTGCGGCTTCTGCTGTCGTTCCTCGGGATCGAGTGCGAGCGGGTCGCGGTCGACCTGATGCACGATGAGCAGCACCAGCCGCGTTACCTCGCGATCAATCCGCGCGGCGAGGTGCCGACGCTCGAGGACGGCGACGTCCTGCTGCGCGACTCGGCCGCGATCCTCGTCTACCTCGCGGGCCGCCACGGCAAGCGCGAATGGTGGCCGGAGGACGTCGCCGCGCAGGCTGCCATCGTCGAATGGCTCGCCTTCGCCGCGAGTTGGGTCCAGTACGGAGTCTTTACCGCACGGGCACTGGTATCGTTTGGCATGCCTGCGAACGGGCTGCCGCCGGACTTCGACGAAAGCCTCGAGGCCGCCCAGATACGCGGACGCCGTTCTCTCGAGATCCTGGACGCGCATCTCAAGCGGTACGACTGGCTCGCCTACAGTCGGCCGACGATCGCCGACATTGCCGTCTTCCCCTACATCGCGCTGGCACCCATGGGCGAGATCTCACTCGATCCGTATCCCGCGGTACGCGGCTGGATTGCGCGCTTTCGCGCGCTGCCCGGCTTTGTGCCGATCGCAGGGCTCGACGATCCGAGCTACCGCACGCGCGCCACGGGCGGCTGAGGGGACGCCGTTCACCTCCTTTGACCCTGACCACCCGGCCCGATAGGACTCGGCCATCGGCTTGGCGCGAAACCGCGCCCCTTGTCATATTGGCGGGATTCGTTCGGTCCTAGCGGCTTCTTTGTGGTGGCCGCACCACGGGAGCTTCGACTGGAGCACCTGATGCGTGATGGATCCACTCTCCTCGTCACGGGCGGAACGTCGGGAATTGGCTTCGAGGCGGTTCGCGTACTGCGCGAACTGGGTCACCGCGTGTTCGTCGGCGCACGATCCCCGGACGAAGCGCGCCGCACCCTTGATCTTTCCGAATCGGACGTTCACGCCCTCGATCTGGCCTCGCTCTCGTCCGTGCGCGCGTTCGCCGAAGCGTGTCCCCCTGCCGATGGATTGGTGGCGAATGCGGGTGTCCAGGTGGCACGCGAGACCCGCTACACCGAAGACGGATATGAGATGACCTTCGCCGTCAATCACCTCGCGCACTACCTCCTCCTCGCACTCGTACTTCCCCGCCTCTCACCGGGCGCGCGGGTCGTGTTCACGATCAGCGGAACCCACAATCCCGAGGAACGCCTCGCCCGCCTGTTCGGGTTCCGCGGTGGCCTGTATACGGATTTCGATCGCCTGTTGCTGGGTGACATTGGCGTTGATGCCTCTGCGCGGATGGTCGGGATGCATCGATACGCGACGAGCAAACTCGTCAACGTAATGAGCGTCTTCGAGCTCGCACGCCGGGTGCCGCCGTCGCGCGCATGCTTCCTCGGGTACGATCCCGGCCTGGTGCCCGCCACGGGCCTGGTGCGCGATCAGCCCCGCGTGATGCAGCGCGCGTACCGGCTGCTTGCTCCGCTTCTAGAGCACCTTCCCGGAGCCACTACTCCCAAAATCTCCGGAGCATCGCTCGCCTGGGTGGCGACTTCACTGGAGCTCGACGGTGAGACCGGCATTCATTTCGACCACCGCCGCGGGCCAGCGAGAATCTGGGACCGCGCCGACGACGCCCAACGCTGCCGCGATCTCTTCGAGGGAAGCGCTCGCGTGACAGGTGTGTCCATTCCAACGCGACAGACGTGAATCTGACCGGGGTCGCCGCCCGTGAGCTAGCCGGAATTCGTTGAACGAGTCGATGATTCCGTGATGCGAGACTGCCCTGGCCACCGCCGTGCTGTGCCGGACCTGCACGCCGACGTAGAGCGGCGATGCGACAACGGCTACGCCACCCACCAGCTCACCGATCGCCCCGAGTTCCATGATGTCCATGGGGTTCCCTCCTTGAAGCGCCCCGCGTTTTCCGGAGACCCAGCTATCTGAGTCCGACCGAAGTGGTCGGACCTTTTCGTTGCTCCTCATGGAGCGCTTCGAACTCCGCCGGCGGGATGTTTCCGATCGACCCGAGCAGCCACCGGTGATTGAATCAATCCATCCACTCCAGGGTGGCGAACTCGACCTCCTCTCCTTCACGGACCCTTCCGCCGAATCACCTCGGCTTTGTAGATGCCAAAGATCGTCTCGGCGAGCGGGTTGTCGTAGGAATCGCCCA
>CAZTOE010000399.1:0-3286 GCA_964615045.1 uncultured Spirochaetales bacterium | reverse complement strand
GTTGAGAGCCCTCGCGGAAGGCGAGGTCCGCCGCTACCACCTGAACGAGGGACACGCAGCGCTCAACGTCCTCGCCCTGATCGAGGAGGCTGTGAAGCACGAAGGGCGCGAACGCCGGGCATTGCCTCAGGTCCTGGCGGAGGTCGGCCAGCGCTGCGTATTCACCACGCACACCCCGGTTCCGGCGGGACACGATCACTTTCCCGCCTCGCTGGTACGGGAAGTGCTCGGCTCCACTCGCTGTGACTTGTTGCGCGCGTGCGTCGAAGGCAGCGTTCTCAACATGACCGAACTTGCACTCCGGGGATCGCGCTTTATCAACGGGGTGGCGATGAGCCATTGGGAGCTTTCGCGCAGCATGTATCCGGGCTACCCGGTCCACTCGATCACGAACGGCGTCCACATTGCGACCTGGGCCGTCCCCGCGTTCCAGGCCCTGTTCGACACGTACCTCCCCGATTGGCGCTCGGAATCGCTTTCCCTCCGCTACGCGGTGCGCATCCCGACTGAAGAGATCTGGAACGCCCATCGGAGCGCTAAGCAGGCGCTCGTCGATCGCGTCAATCGCGAGGCGAACGCCGGTTTCGACCGCGACGTGCTGACGCTCGGCTTCGCGCGCCGCGCGACGGCCTACAAACGCAGCGATTTGATCTTTCACGACTTCGGGCGACTCGCTGAGCTGGCGGCGAAGGCCCCCCTCCAGCTGGTGTTCGCCGGCAAGGCTCACCCCCGCGACGAA
Organism: uncultured Spirochaetales bacterium; assembly: GCA_964615045.1. Lineage (GTDB taxonomy): Bacteria > Myxococcota_A > UBA9160 > UBA9160 > PR03 > JANQRO01. The sequence goes on along the minus strand of CAZTOE010000399.1, from coordinate 2,547 downwards.
GCGGGCAAGGCCGCGATCCGCGAAGTCTTCCGCGCCCGCGATGCGCTCAAGGGGCGCGTCGAGGTCGCGTACCTTTCCAACCACGACATGGAACTCGGCCGGCTGCTCTGCGCGGGCTCCGACGTGTGGCTCAGCACGCCGCGTCCGCCCCTGGAAGCCTCCGGTACCAGCGGCATGAAAGCCGCCGTGAACGGCGTGCCCAGCCTCAGCATCCGCGACGGGTGGTGGCTCGAGGGGCATTTCGAAGGCGTGACGGGCTGGGCGATCGACGCGGACGAGGGCGCCGGATCTCCGGGATCGCAAGGCGATCGGCACGACGACGCGCACGAAGACGAACGCGATGCCGCGGCGCTCTACGCGAAGCTCGGCGAAGTGGTGGCGCCTTGTTTCTACGAGACTCCCGAGCGTTTCGCTGCGATCATGCGCAACGCGATCGCCATCAATGCGGCCTTCTTCAACGCGGAACGCATGGTGGCCCAGTACCTGCACTGTGCATATCACGTTCGACTCGGAGGTCGCGAAGCGCGGACTGCCTCAACCCCCGCTTGAGGAGGGCCGGCGCCCCGCGCGTCTAGGCGCTCGGGAGGTGTTTTCGCGAGCTGACGCTCGAGACCAGCCAGCCCGATAGAAGTCCGGCGGCAAACACGCCGAAGATCAGAATCGCCCGCGACATTTCGACGTGCCAGATCAGAAAGCGAAGCTCGACCACCTGGTAGTTCTGAGCAGTGAAGACGACGAGCAATCCCGCGACGATCAGTGCGACGGCGACCTTGAAGTTCATCCACGCTCCGTGCGCCCCACGGCCCTCCGGACGAGTGAGGTGCCGGGCGATCCGTGGCGAAGATACACTAGATGTCATGTCGTGGAATGCTGTTCTCGCCAGCGTGGACACTGCGCCGCGCCCGCGGCGATCCGAGGCGCCGCGCGGATGACCGGCCTTCTCGGCTTCGAGCCCGCGCTGTTGGCCACGCCGGATATGATGGTACGCCTGGTTCTTCAGCTGGGTCTGCTCTGTGGGTCGGCCTTCTTCTCCGGCTCGGAGACCGCTCTGTTCTCACTGTCGCGGCTCGACCTGCAGAGGCTTCGGCAGCGCCGCCATCGCCACGCCGCCACGCTTCACGAGCTTCTCGACGAGCCGCGTCGTCTGATCGTTTCGATTCTGTGCGGTAACGAGCTCGTCAACATCGCGGCGATCGCCAATATGACCGGAATCATGGTCGAACTCTACGGCGAAGCCCGGGCGGGTTGGATCGCGGTTCTAGTGATGCTTCCGCTGCTTCTCCTGGTGGGCGAAGTGACCCCGAAAACGATCGCGGTCTCCAACCCCGAGCGCGTGAGTGCCGATCTGGTGGCCGGCCCGATGAGTACCTGGCTTCGCCTCGTGGCTCCCCTGCGATGGTTGATCCGCCACCTGGCAGATCGCATCACGACGTGGTTGGTCGGCCCGCGGCGCTCCCCCGAGAATCTGCTTCGGGTCGACGAATTTCGCAGCCTGGTGGACGAGGTCGCCCTGTCCGGACGCCTCAGCGCCGTTTCGAGGGAGCTCATCGACAACCTGCTGGCCGCGGGCACGACCGAGATCGTCGCGGTGATGACGCCGCGCAGCAGCACCGTGTTCCTCGACGCAGACCTCCCGATGGCCGAGGCCATGGCGGAGTTCAAGCATCTTCGCCACTCGCGGCTCCCCGTCTACCGCGGTGACCGCGACAACCTGATTGGTTTTCTGTTCGCGGAGGACGTGCTTCGACTGCAGGGCGACGATTCCAGCGCTCCGCCGCGCAGCCTCGACGACGTGGTGCGGCCTCCTACCGTGGTCCCGCTCACCAAGAAGGTCGACGAGATGTTCGACTTTTTTCGTCACAACCACACGCGGGCCGCCGCCGTTCTCAACGAGTTCGGTGGCGTCGCGGGGTTCATCACAATGAACGACGTCCTGCGCTTCATTGTGGGACCCCTGACGGAGAGAGAAGAACCGACGTCGGCGGTTCGCGAGATCGCTCCGGAGGTCTTTGAGGCGCCCGGCGATACCAAACTCGGGGAGCTGAACCGCGTCACCAACTTCGGGCTACACGATCCGAGGATGACGACCATCGCGGGCGTGGCTTTCCGTCATCTCGACCGGCTCCCCGAGGTGGGGGACGAGGTCACCGTCGAGGGAATCGCCATCAAGGTGCTCGAGATGGACGCCCATCGGATCGCGCGAGTGGAAGCCGCGCGCGCCCGGGCGCCCGAGGAAACCACCCCCTCGGAGCCGGACAGCCCCGGCGCGGCGTCGATCGAATGAGCGGAACCGACCTCTTCTGGATCGTTCCGGTGATGGTGCTGCTCTTGGGGCTCAAGGGGTTTTTCTCGGGTTCGGAGATCGCCCTGGTGCATGCGGACAAGATTCGCCTGGCGCATCGCGCGAAACAGGGAAATCGGGGTGCCCAGCTCGTCATCGATCTCTTCCGCCATCCCGAGCGTCTACTGACGACGACGCTCGTGGGGACGAACCTCGCCACTGTACTTCTCACGACGCTCGGAACCTTGATCATGATCCACTGGCTC
>CAZTOE010000398.1:0-3287 GCA_964615045.1 uncultured Spirochaetales bacterium | reverse complement strand
GCGGCACCACGGACGGGCTCGTGATGGGTCCGCTTGTGGAGGGCGGCGATGTGATCGAGCCGATTGGGGAGCGAATCCTCGGTCGGGTTGCAGCCCAGGAGGTCGTCGACCCCCGCGACGAGCGCGTGATCGTCAAGGCCGGCGAAGAAATCGATGAAGCCAAAGTGGACCAGATCGAGGAAGCTGGAATCGAGCGCGTGTTGATCCGTTCGGTCCTCACGTGCGAGACCCCGCAGGGGGTTTGTTGCTTCTGTTACGGACGCGACCTGGCCCGCGGCGAGATGGTCAATCTGGGCGAGGCGGTGGGCGTGATCGCGGCCCAGTCGATCGGCGAGCCCGGCACCCAGCTGACGATGCGGACTTTCCATATCGGTGGGACCGCGACTGGCCGCGCAGCTCAGACCAGTGCCGAGTCCCGCTCGGAAGGCACCGTGAGCTTCGTGAGCCTGCACACCGTCGCGGATCGTCAGGGTCGCAGCATCGCCGCCAATCGGCACGGCGAGATCGTGATCTTCGATGCCAGCGGGCACGAACGTGAGCGTCACCCGGTCGCCTACGGCGCCTGGGTCAAGGTGGCCGACGGTGAGACCGTTGCGGGAGGCGTGCGGCTCCTCGAATGGGATCCCTTCGCCAACCCGATCCTCGCGGAGCGTGCCGGCACGGCGACGTTTGGTGACCTCCTCGAGGGCGCCACGATCCGCGAGCAGGTGGACGAGTTCACCGGGATGGCCTCGAAGGTGGTGACTGAGGCGAAGGATCCCGAGTTGCGGCCGCGGATTTCAATCCGAGGCGCCGGGGGCGAAAACATCCACCACAAGCTTCTCCCCGTTGGAGCCTACCTTTCCGTCAGCAATGGCGAGGAGGTCGCCGCCGGAGACGTGGTGGCCAAGATCCCGCGCGAGATCACGCGGACCAAGGACATCACCGGGGGGTTGCCGCGTGTGGCGGAGCTCTTTGAGGCTCGCAAGCCGAAGGAGTTCGCGATCGTGAGCGAGATCGACGGCGAGGTGTCTTTCGGCACCGACGTGCGCGGCAAGCGCCGGGTCCTCGTAACCCCGGGCGACGGGGGCGACCCGCGCGAGTACCTCATTCCCAAGGGAAAACACATCGCGGTCCACGAGGGTGAACACGTTCGCGCCGGAGAGGCGTTGATGGACGGCTCGAGCAATCCCCACGACATTCTGCGGATCCAGGGCGTCAAGGAGTTGGCCAAATATCTGGTCGATGAGGTTCAGGAGGTCTACCGCCTCCAGGGCGTCAAGATCAATGACAAACACATCGAGACGATCGTCCGCCAGATGCTCCGCCGGGTGCGAATCCTCGACGCGGGCGACACTGATTTCCTGGTGGGCGAACAGGTCGACAAAGCGCAGTTCGAGGCTGCCAACCGTCAGCTGGAGGCGGAGGGCAAGACGCCGGCCGAGGCGGAACCGCTGCTCCTCGGTATCACCAAGGCGTCGCTGTCCACGGAGTCGTTCATCTCGGCGGCCTCGTTCCAGGAAACCACCAAGGTCCTGACCGAGGCGGCGATCTGGGGCAAGACCGATCGTCTCCACGGGCTTAAAGAGAACGTAATCATGGGGCGGCTCATTCCCGCCGGGACGGGGATGGCTCGCTACCACAACATTGGGATCCAGCTCGAGGCGCCCGAGGGACTGCTTCCCGAGGACGAGGTAGCCGATCTGGAGATCACCGAATTGGGTGAGGAGTTTGGAGTGGGGGGAGAAGCCCCCCCCGTCGCGGTCAATGCGCCGCGGCGGGATCCCGCGTAGCCGGAGCCTGTTGGCGGCGTTCCGTGCGTTGACACTACACGGAACCTCGCTAACTTACTGCGGTTTTTGGGTAGAGATCACGTTCCCATGTGGTCCCTCCCGGAGCGGCGAGGAGTTCGCCCGGACCCGCTGAGGCACTGATGCCGGCAGCGGATCGAAGCCCGGCCTCTTCGCCCCCGACGGATGGGGCAAACGGGGTCGTGGTGTCTCTGCACTTCGCCAGTTATTAAACCTGAGTCCGGGATTTCACTCCGATGCCCACGATCCAACAGTTGGTGCGCCGCGGGCGCGCCATGAAGAGCAAGAAGACCAAGTCGCCCGACTTGGATCGCTCGCCCCAACGTCGTGGCGTGTGCACTCGTGTCTGCACGCTGACACCGAAGAAACCGAATTCGGCGCTGCGAAAAGTCGCGCGCGTTCGTCTCACCAATGGCAACGAGGTGTGGGCGTACATTCCCGGCGTCGGACACAACCTGCAGGAACACTCGGTCGTGCTGGTGCGGGGAGGACGCGTCAAGGACCTCCCCGGCGTCCGGTACCACATCGTGCGCGGAACGCTCGACACCCAAGGCGTTGCCGACCGAAACCAAAGCCGCTCCAAGTACGGTGCCAAGCGGCCCAAGTGATTCCGCTCCGCGATGGCGGAGCCGGGAGGACAATTCCATGCCGAGGCGACGAGGCGTACCCGCGCGAAAGCACGAAGCCGATCCCAAGTACGGCGACCGGCTGGTGAGCTACTTCACGAATATTCTGATGAAGGATGGCAAGAAGAGTACCGCGGAGAAGATTGTCTACGACGCGTTTGAGATCATCGAGAACAAGACCCGCAACGACCCGCTCGCGATGTTCCGTCGAGCCCTCGACAATGTGCGTCCCCGAATTGAGGTCAAGTCGCGTCGCGTCGGCGGCGCGACCTACCAGGTTCCCGTCGAGGTTCGGCCCGAGCGTGCCACTTCTTTGGCGATGCGCTGGATCTCTCAGCACGCCCGCTCGCGATCCGGGCGTGCGATGCACGAGAAGCTCGCGGACGAATTGATCGATGCGGCGAATGAGCGGGGCGAAGCGGTTCGCAAGCGTGAAGAGACTCACCGGATGGCGGACGCCAACAAGGCGTTTTCGCACTACCGCTGGTAGGCGCGTTCGGCCGAGGGTCATTGGAGTTGGGTCATGCCGCGTAAAACACCGCTCGAGCGCACGCGCAACATCGGCATTATGGCTCACATCGATGCCGGGAAGACCACGACTACCGAGCGAATCCTTTTCTACACTGGCGTGACCTACAAGTTGGGGGAAGTGCACGAAGGCGCGGCGACTATGGACTGGATGGAGCAGGAGCAAGAGCGCGGAATCACCATCACCTCCGCCGCCACCACCTGCTTCTGGAAGGATCACCGCATCAACATCATCGACACGCCGGGCCATGTGGACTTCACGATCGAGGTCGAGCGATCCCTGCGCGTGCTGGACGGTGCGATCGCGGTGTTTTGCGGTGTCGCGGGGGTGGAGCCTCAATCG
>CAZTOE010000397.1:0-3344 GCA_964615045.1 uncultured Spirochaetales bacterium | reverse complement strand
CCCAGAGGATCTCGCCTCGACCGTTGTGGGCCTCGGCGCCGTCGGGATGCGCCTTCAGCGCCTCGTCGAGCCACGCCAACGCCTCCTCGGTGCGGCCACCGTGGGAGGCTTCCATGGCTTGATCGAGGCAGTCCCAGTAGCGGTCTTTGTCTTTCATTCCCGGTTCCGAAACGCGGCCGGGGGGGTAACCAGCCTCGGAAGTAGTTCCAATGATAGCAGAACGGCAACCGCTCGGATTGCCACAGCTCCGAGGGAGAGATCCTTCAACTATTTGTTTTTATTGGATAATTATCTCGTTTTGCGCATGCCACCGGGGTGGCGACCGCGGCAGGGGCAAGCCGCGAGAAGCTCTCCAACTCCCCGCCACTCGTTCGGTTTGGCGGTGCGGAGCGGGTCGCGGATAATGCCGGCTCGTTCCGAGGCCAGCTTGACCGATCGCCCCGATACCCTTGCGATCTCCCGCCGCGTGCTGCTGCGCGCGCTCGCCGGCATGGCCGGCGCTGGCGCTGGGTTGGGCGGGTTCGCGGCGGTTCCGCGTGCCGCGACGCAGCCGGCCCGCGCCCGGCCCCAGGTCGGCGATCGACTGACCCCGCTCGAGGGTGAGCGGCGCGGCCAGGTCGTGCGGGACGTGGATGTGGCGATCGGCGCGCCGCCGCTTCTGGTCGTTCCGCTCGAGCCCGGATCGGGGCTCGTTCGGGACGGCTCGCGACTCAACCAGATTCTACTGATCCGAGTGGACCCCGAAACGCTCCGAGCGGACACTGCCGCGTTCACCGCAGCGGATGTCATCGCCTATTCGGCCGTGTGCACCCACGCGGGCTGCCCGGTATCGGAGTGGAATCCGAAAACGGTGCGATTGATCTGTCCCTGCCACGGCTCCGAATTCGAGGTCACGGACGGCGCCCGGGTAGCGGCCGGGCCGGCTCCCCGCCGCCTCGCCATCCTTCCGTTGACACTCGAAGCGGGCGAGCTCGTGGTCGCCGGCCCGTTCCGCGGACGCCTGGGGTTTCAAGTCCAGTGAAGCTGCTCAGGTTCCTCACCGGCCTCGCGATCGGGATATGCGCCTGTGGCGACGCCGCTCACTCGCCGCGGCCTCGCGCTTCCCTGCCGCTGCCTCCCTATCCCGCGGTCACCGACGAGCGCCTCCGCGACCCCGAACCCGAAAACTGGCTCTCCTACCGCCGCACTTACGACGCCTGGGGTTACAGCCCGCTGGACCAGATCGACCACCGCAACGCGAAAGGCCTCGTGCCGGTGTGGGCTTTCTCGACGGGGATGCGCGAAGGACACCAGGCCCCGCCGCTGGTGAATGCTGGGCGGATGTTCGTCACGACGCCTTACAACCACGTCCTGGCGCTGGATGCGCGCCGCGGAGAGCTACTGTGGCGCTATCAGCACGAGCTTCCGGAAGACCTCTTTCAGCTCCATCCCACCAACCGCGGTGTCGCGCTGTACGGCAACCGCGTCTACCTGGCGACCGCGGATGCCCACCTCGTGGCCCTCGACGCGGAGACGGGCGAACTCGTCTGGGAGCGAGAGGTCGAGGACTACACCCGCGGCTACTACATGACGCTCGCTCCCCTGGCGGCGGCGGGCAAGATCCTGGTCGGCGTCTCGGGCGGTGAGTTCGGTGTGCGCGGCTTCGTACAGGCCTTCGACGCTGAAAGCGGTGAACCGGTCTGGAAGACCTACACCATCCCGGGTCCCGGAGAACCGGGGCACGATACCTGGCCCGCCGACGCGTGGAGGACCGGAGGCGTCCCGGTCTGGATGACGGGCTCCTACGATCCCGATCTCGGCGTCACCTATTGGGGAACGGGCAACGCGGGACCTTGGATGGGGGACGCCCGACCGGGCGATAATCTCTACGCGACTTCGGTGATCGCGCTCGACGTCGAAACCGGAAGCCTCCGGGGCCACCACCAATATCACTGGAACGACTCGTGGGACTGGGATGAAGTTTCGACGCCGATGCTGGTCGACTTCGAGCGCGGCGGCAAGACGCGCCGGGGTCTCCTTCACGCCGGACGCAATGGTTACTTGTGGTTCCTTGAGCGCAGTGCCAACGCAATCGACTTCGTGGATGCCGTTCCGTACGTGCGCCAGGACGTGTTCAGCAGCATCGACCCCGAGACGGGCCGCCCCTCCTACAACCTCGACCACAAACCGGGGGTCGGCAAAGAAGCGGAGTTCTGCCCCTCGTTCTGGGGCGGGAAGGATTGGCCTCCAGCCGCGTTCAGCCCGCGCACCCGCTACCTCTACATCCCCGCCAACGAGAACCTGTGCGCACGGATGGGAGGGCTGCCGATCGACTATCGCAGTGGCCAACTGTTCATGGGGGTGGAACTCCAGGACCTCAAGCTCGTTCTGCACCCCGACGCCTCCGATCACATCGGCGAGCTGCAGGCCTGGGACGTCGACCGGGGCGAACAGGTCTGGTCGCGTCCCTTCGAGGGTCACAACTGGGGACCGATCCTCGCCACGGGCGGAGACGTGCTGTTCGCGGGAGGCACTTCTGACCGCGCGTTCAGGGCCTTCGACGCCAGGACCGGGGAAGTGCTCTGGGAACAGCGGACCAACTCGGGAGTCACTGGGATCCCCACCACGTACGCGATCGACGGCGTACAGTATGTCGCGGTGCTCTCGGGGTGGGGTGTGGATGCAGCGCGCAAGCAGCAAATGCTAAACGCCGAGCGAGGGACGCAAACCTACGTCCCCCAGGGCGGTGTGCTCTGGGTGTTTGCACTGCGCAACCACGTCCCGTGAAGCTCCTTTGAAGCCGGCGTCGGCACCGCTTCGCGGTGTCGCCTACATCCTCGCGACGATCAGCCTGCTCTCGGCGAGTGACGCCGCCGCAAAGTGGCTGGCTCCCCACTACCCAGTGGCCGAGATCATCTTCGTGCGCTCCCTGGTGGGGCTGCCAATCGCCGCGCTGCTCGTCGCGCTGACCCTCGGGAGACGTGGCTTTCACACCCGCCGCCTCCCGGCCCATCTAGTGCGGACCGGGTTGATGCTGATCGCGTGGGGTGCCTTCATCTTCGCTCTGCGCGAACTGCCGATGGCAGACGCCTTCACGATCGCATTTGCGGCGCCGCTCTTCATGATTCTCATCGGGCGCTTCTGGTTGCGCGAATACGTCGATCGAGCGCGATGGTGGGCGGTGCTGCTCGGCTTCGGGGGGGTCGTTGTCGTGTTGCGTCCCTCGGGAGCCGGTTTCGGCGTGGCGGCGCTTGCGGCGCTCCTCACAGCCCTGACCTGGGCGGTCTCGACAGTCTTCTCCCGCCGCCTCACGGTGACCGAGGACAGCATGACGATGCTCTTCTACTACATGGCGATCGCGGCGG
>CAZTOE010000396.1:0-3345 GCA_964615045.1 uncultured Spirochaetales bacterium | reverse complement strand
AACCCATCGCTTCGCGCGCTTGGTTGTATCCGGGCAGTCCGTGATCGCGCCCGCGCTGGATGTTGAGAGCGGGCAGGTCGAAGCCCTCCGGCGGAGGCCCGAAGAGAAAGTTGCGGACGTCGTCCACCACCTGTGTGTCGATGCGCTGATGCCGTTGTGCCGCCAGGCCCATCAGGATTGGATCGATGCCGCCTTCGTTGATGAGACGCTCGGGCGCGAAGAAGGCGTCGCGGAGCCGGAGGTGACCGAAACGGATCTTCCGCCCCTTTCGATCGAGCCGAAGCAAGGTAGGGCTGAGCGCGCTGTGGCCGAAGCGGTAGGCGGCCGTTGCGAAGACGTTGCTGACTCCCGCGTTCACGTCCGGGTCGTAGCCCTGGTAGGGCGGCAGTGCATCGCGCCCCAGCAAGGCGGGCAGGAACTCGCGGTAGGTGATGACCTGCATCTGCGCACCGACGAGCTGACGAGCCTTCTGATACAAGAGCTCGCCCGCCCAATCCGGGTGGCGCGCTGCGAGCTCCTCGACCAGCCGATTGTGCTCACGCACGAAAAGCGTGTGCAACGCCGTGAGCGCCACCTGTTCGTTCGCGCGCACGTCCCCGGCGAGGAAGAGCTCCTCGCTTGAGCCGCCGGCATTGGGCAGGGCCTCCGTGTTGAAGGGCAGCAAATTCCCCGGGCTCGTCTTCAAGCGGCCGGTGCCATCGAGGGTTCGCAGGGCCGCCGCGCGGTCCGGATCGGAGCCGTACACGTTCGACGCGTCGATATAGCTCGTGATCTCATTCACCTGCTGACGCGGGTTGTCCAGGCCCATACCGCTCTCCAGATCATAGAGGGAGCGGTTGAAGGCGATGGTGGCCGTGCCGGTGCCGAAGGGGTCAAAGGAGGGATCGCCTCTGGGCACGGCGATCGGCGCGTCTTCGGGCGGATCGACTCCGTCGGTGAGATCCAGGTCATGATCCAAGAATTGGCCCCACTGCCACAGGTAGTCGCTTGTCCCCAGTGAGTTCTCGATCAGGACGGGCTGTGCCGCGACCGCGTTGCTGACCGCACGGGGACTCGGCCGATCGGGGCCAGCGAGCTTCGAGGCGCCATCGGCGTAGTCGGGCATCAGTAGTCGCACAAGCGGTGCGTGGGCAGCGCCCCACTCCACGTGGTCTTGGTTGTTGAACGCTCCGTCGATCGCGCGGAACCGGGGGTCGCGATGCCGGTCGCCCTGACCCCGCGATGGCTCACCGCGGTCGATGCCCAGCACGGGAGAGGACGCGTTTCGGTCACCGGCTCGACGATTCGCGTCGGCGCCTTCTGCTGCGATACCGGCCGCAACGAGGACGAAAAGGGCGAGAGACTTGCGATGCACGATGGCTGCCTCCGGTTCGTGAGATCGGGCGCCCCCTCCGCCTCGTCCGAACGACCTCAATCGACCGAGCGCGCCCGGGCCGTTGTGACAGGAATCACGGTGGGCGATGCGCAACCCCAAGCGAGCTTGTCGCGCGTTAGCGAGGGGCTGCGCAGCGCCCGGCTGTCGCAAAGCCCGGTACGCTACCTGCACAGGCGAGTCCCGCACAGCACTCGGCGCTCGAGAGGCAAGAGGTCCCGGCGGTCGCGCACTCGCGGGCGCGCGCAGCGGCTGCCGCCTGCGAATCAGTTCGATCCCTTGGCTCTGGCTCTCCGAAGGGAACGACTTTCGAAACGATCGGCGCCTGGGCTGCAGTGCGGGACGTCCCTTTGCTGCCAACGGTTTCGTCGGCGCGCTCGATCGGTCGTTCCGGCGCCGTGTTGGTCGATTCGGAATCTCGATGGGCGTCGAGCGACAGCCACGCGAACGCCGCCGCTAGGCACACCCCGAGCGCGACGGCCCATCTCCAGCTTTGACGCTTCACAACGCCGGGACTCTCACGGCGCGTTCTCGGGGAAGAAGAGAACCAGGCTCTCGAGAAAGCGAATGATCGCTGCGGCGTCGCGGTGGGGCAGCGACGTGAAGCGGCTCCGCACCCGCGCGGCTTCGGCTCCGTGTTCGAGGATCGCTTCGTAGAGCGTTGTGCTCCCGAAGAGGGTGAGGAGGGCTCCAAGCGGCCATTCGGTCCCGTGCCTCCCTCCGATCTCGCGCTGGCTCGGATGTCGTGCCCCAAGAAACCATTCCGGCCGTGCTGTGGTGCGGCGTGTCCAAATCACGAGAAATTTCAACAGAAAATATGGCGCAAATGGGCCCATTTCACGTCAACTATCGGGCTCGCGAGATATGCCCGAGCCGTTGTGACACGAATCACGGTGGCCGTCCGCTCGTTGCCGGTGATCTAGGGCCTAGTTGCGCATTCTTTTTCGAGGGTAAAGACCCTCATCTAAACGGACGATAGCTTGTCCGTGGACGCGACTTTGGACCGGTCGCTCCCCCTGGCTCTTGGTTGGAGCGCGGGAGCGAAGGGAAATCACCTCTCGTCCCGCGTGATCGTGGATCACGCGGGCTCCTGCCTTTCCGCCCGCGTCACCCACCGGTCTCTCGAGACTTGTCGACGAGCGGGGCACCAATCGATGGTGCTCCTCGCGCAAGTTCCCGTTTTATCTGGAGCTGCGCGTACCCGTCCGCGCCCAGTTTCCCCCATAACGCGAAGAGTGGGGCGCTTATACCTCATTCGAGGGAGCGAGTGTGGCTTCACGTTTGCGAACGGCCCGAACTAGCGGAGCTTGGCTCCATCTTCGCGGGCGAACGACCCAAGCCTCGAAGGGCCTCTTCACGGCCATGGTCCTGCTGGCGCCGCTCTTCCTGGACGCGGCTCCCTCGGCAGCCCAGACGCGCACCGAAACAGTTCGCTGGATTCACAACGATCCCTCGAAAGTAGACGGCTTTCGAATCTACGCACGCTACGAGGGGGAGGGGTATCAGACGCCTTCCTACGACGGATACCCGGTGCCCGTGGGCGGCGTCTTTTCGATGGATTTCGAGGTGGACGCGGACCGAACCGTCTACTTCGTTGGAACCGCCTACAGCAATACGATCGGTGAAAGCGTGATCTCGAATGAGCTGGAGCGGCTCGCTCCCGTGCAGCCCTGTGGCAACGGCGCTCTCGACGCCGGCGAACAGTGCGATGACGGGAACACGCGCAATGGCGACGGGTGTTCGTCGACGTGCCAGGTTGAGCCCTTCTGCGGGGACGGCACGGTCGGAGCGGGCGAACAGTGCGATGACGGGAACACGCGCAATGGCGATGGGTGTTCGTCGACGTGCCAGGTTGAGCCCTTCTGCGGGGACGGCACGGTCGGAGCGGGCGAACAGTGCGATGACGGGAACACGCGCAATGGCGACGGGTGTTCGTCGACGTGCCAGGTTGAGCCCTTCTGCGGGGACGGCAC
>CAZTOE010000395.1:0-3346 GCA_964615045.1 uncultured Spirochaetales bacterium | reverse complement strand
CAATCGTCCCTTTGGATCAAACAGTAAGCCGTTCGAACCGGTTTCACCGCCGCGTGGCACTGAACCTGTGTAGCCGGCAGGTTTGAGAAACAGGCTGATGCCGGCGGCCGGGTCCCACTTGTGGACGACATTGTTGGGGATATCGGAGAAGAGGAGATAGCCGCCGCGTCGATTCCAAACGGGCCCTTCCGACCATTCGAAGCCTTCGGCAATCTTTTCTAACACCGCGTCTTTGGGGACGAGATCATTGAAGCGGGGATCCTTGCGTTCGATCGTGCCGAAACTCGGATATTTCGCCTTTTCGTCCGCCCTTGTCCCGCTGGACATTGTGCTTACGAACAGCACGACCAACAACATCCGCCCGAGTGTCTTACAACCAGATCTCATAGCGTGTGGAGCCTCCAACGAGATGGCTTTCAAGTTGGCGGGATCGATGGGCTTTAAGGCTGCCACCGAAAAGGCGAAGCCCACGCTCCTCGAACCGGTCATGAACGTCGAGGTCGCCGCCCCCGACGAGAGCATGGGCGATGTCATCGGCGATCTGAACAGCCGTCGAGGACGGGTGCAGTCCACCAATTCACGGGGCTCGACATCTGTCATCAAGGCGCAAGTCCCCATGGCCGAAATGCTGGAGTACGCCAGCGTGCTCACGAGCCTCACGGGCGGCAAGGGCGCGTTCCACATGGAGTTCTCTCACTACGACGAACTCCCGGCCCAGTTTCGGGACAAGGTCGTCGAGGAAGCGCGGGCGGCGAACGAGGAGAGCTAGCGGGGCGTCTCGGACGGCGGTCCGCACGGCTTGCCTACAGGCCCGCGAACTGGTTTCGCGAGGGGGGTGCGAACGGGGTGTCCGCGAATTCCGGATCCAAGATCCGGCTTGAGCTTTCTGCGGAGGCGGAGCGCTACGTCCGGCGCGACGCGCCTCTGGATGTCCGGCGAATGGCCGCGGGGGGCGCCCTTCCTCTACCCCCGGTCGAGCTGGTCACGGTGCTGTTCGTGTTGGCTCACGACCACGACGCCGGCGTCAAGGATCGGGCCCGGCAGAGCCTGGAGCGTTTGCCGGATGGTGTGTGCCACGCGGCCCTCGCGGGCCGCGCCCATGCCTCCGTCCTGTCCTATTGTGCACAGCTCTTCCGGGACAACGCCGCGCACCTCGAGCGAATCGCCCTGAACCCCGCCGCCGACGACGCGACGATCGCCTTTCTGGCGACGCTCCCCATCAAGCGGGTGGTCGATATCGTCTCGAACAATCAAGAGCGCATGCTGCGCTGCCCGGAGATCGTGGAGGGCCTCGGCAAGAACCCGCTCACCGGTCGGTCTGTGATCGACCGGATTCTCTCCTTCCTGGGTCTCGAGCTCCATGCCAGCGAAGCGGCCGAAGAAGAAGATGACGACCTTCCGCCGCCCGAGCCTGTCACCGACGAACAGGCCAGCGCCGTCCTCGAAGCTGTCCTCGGCGAAGATGTTTCGAAGTTCGCCCGCGAGCTGATCGACGACGACGCCGAGGTCTCCGAGGAGCAAGCCGGTTCGCTGCACGCGGCGCTGCAGAACATGTCGGTGTTCGACAAAATCAAGCTCGCCCGGCTCGGCAACAAGGAAGCGCGCGGCCTGTTGATCCGCGATCCCAACAAACTCGTCGCCGGAGCCGCGGTGCGGAGCCCGAAAGTGACCGACCTGGAGATCGTGGGCTTTGCAAAAGCGCGCAATGTCAGCGAAGAAGTGTTGCGCATCGTCGCTGGGAGCCGCGAGTGGACGCGAAACTACCAAGTCAAACTGGCCCTCGCGGGCAACCCGAAGACGCCGCAGCCGGCGGCCATGAAGTTCCTCAACTACCTCCAGGACCGCGACCTCAGGAGCCTGATGAAGAGCAAGGAAATTTCTTCGGTGATCGCCAACCAGGCGCGCCGCATTCTGCAGAAGAAGGGGAAGCTGTGATGGCGCAGACCGATCCCGATCGCAGCGAAGTCAACGCCCGCATCCTCTATTGGGGACCGATGGACGCGGGCAAGTCGACGAATCTGCGCGCGATCCACGCGCGCCTGCGCCCCGATCACCGCGGCCCCCTCGAAGAAGTGCCCACCCGCCTGGATCCCTCGGTCACGTACGAGCGGCTCGGAATCGAGTTGGGGCAGATCGCGGGGCAGCGCACGCGGATTCAGATCATGGCCGTGCCGGGCGCTCCGGAACACGGCATGACCCGCAAGCAACTCCTCGATCGGGTGGACGGGATCGTCTTCGTGGTGGACGCAACCCCGGAGCGCGTGGACGACAACCTCGCCAGCTTCGACGAACTGCGGTCAGCGCTCGGCGCCTATGGGCGTCGCCTGGAGGACATCCCCCTCGTCATTCAATACAACAAGCGCGACACCGCCGATCCCTTCTCGCTCGAAGAGCTGCACCGCAAACTCGACGCAGGAAACGCGGCAGTCTTCGAAGCGGTTGCGAGCGAGGGAACCGGGGTTCTGCAGACCCTGACCACGATCTCGAAACGCGTGGTCCGCGCCCTGCGCGATCCGAACCGCGCCCGGGAGGCCGCGCCGAGCCCGCCGACGCCCGACGCCCCGCCCGAGGAGATGCTGGCAACGCCCGAACCCCGACTCGAACTCCCCCAGGAGCCGCCGCTGCCGTCAGAGCCGCCGTCCATCGCGGCGCCTTTGGCGGAGCGCGACGCCGGGAACGACGACGCCGGGGACCGCGACGCCTATGGCGCCGCGGCATTCTCCGACCCGACGACGGCGGTGCTGGAGCCGCGGGAGGCGGCAAACGACCCCGACGTCGTGGCCTCCCGCGCCCGGGCCATGCTCGACACGAGCTGGGGTGAGATCGACAGCGACCCGGTCACCGTGACGAGCGATGCCTGGGTGGTCGCCGACGTCGGTTCGGCCGCGATCACGGGACCGCGTTCGATCTCGCTTCCGCTGGTGATCTCGGACGAGACAGGTCGCGAGCTGCGCTTCGAACTGAACTTGTCCCTCGAACCCGCGGATACCGACTGACGGCGCGCGCGGCCCGCAAGACCTAGTCGAAGAACGACGTCACACTGGTGCACGGCAGACCGTGCGCCTCGGCGACACCCTCGCAGACGATCTGGCCGCGCCATACGTTGGCTCCGGAGGCGAGCGCGGGGTCGGCGCGAAGCGCCGCCTCCACGCCCTGTCGGGCCATCGCTTGGACGTAGGGAAGTGTCGTGTTGGTCAGCGCAAAGGTCGAGGTGCGCGGCACGGCCGCCGGCATGTTCGAGACCCCGTAGTGGATCACTTCGTGGACCCGGTACGTGGGATCGGAGTGGGTCGTGGGGCGGATCGTTTCGATACAGCCGCCCTGGTCCACGGCGACGTCGGCGACC
>CAZTOE010000394.1:0-3352 GCA_964615045.1 uncultured Spirochaetales bacterium | reverse complement strand
CGCCCAGCAGCACAACGGGGCCGCGACTTTCCGGACCCACGAGTTCGACGAGGTGCTTGACCTGCCGGCGCCGCTCGCTCCAGTGCAAACCGAGGTGGGTAGCGATCACCCTGAGCTTCCGGCCCCTTTGATCTAGCGTAACGTCAAGCGCGCCCCGCGGTTCGCGCCCCGGCACGGAGAGATCAATTCGTCGCGTCTGGAGGACGGGTAGCCGGGTGAGAAGAGCGTTGCCATACTGCCCCCGATGATCGCGGAGCGTGGGCCCCGCGATCGGCTCCATCCCAGTAGCACGCGCCAGGAACTCGAACTGGTCGATACCGGCCTCGCCCGCCGCCCGCGAGTCGACTTCCTGTAGTGCAATTGCGTCCGGCTGGATCTCCCGGATGACCGCCGCGGTGCGGTCGGGCTGGTGCCGTCGGTCGGAGCCGACACACTGGTGGACGTTGTAAGTGGCGACAACGATTCGCTCGAAGGCCCCCGAGAAGCCAGCCATCAGAAGCCGTTGGAGTCGCGATCGCGAGCTGCCAGCGGGGTGTGGCTCTCAACCTGGTGGCGCAGCCTTCGATAGCCCCAGCCGAGTAGCGCGGCAAGCGCAACCACGCCGAGAATCGTGGCCCAGCCCGGTCGGCGAATCGCCAGGGTCGCGCTGTCGGCGAATACGGTAAGGGCGAGCGTTCCCGGCGCCATGCCCAACAGAGTGCCGAGCAGGCAGTCGCGCAAACGGACATGGGAAGCACCGGCTACGATATTCACGACGGTGAATGGCGCGACCGGAACGATCCGCACTAGCGCGACCGACATCACGCCGCGTCTCCCCAGGATCCGGCTCAGGGAATTGAGCCGCCGCCCACCCACACGCCGCACGACGTCGCGCCACAATACCCGCCCGATCGCATATCCCGCCGCCGCACCGAGCAGAGCCCCCCCGAGGGCCGTTGCGAAACCCATCAGCCAACCGAAGACCATTCCGGCAGCGACAATCATGACGGTCACGGGCACCATCAGACAACTCCCGATCGCGATCAACGCACCGGCGGCAAGTGGACTGCCCGGATGCTGCTGAAGCCAGCTTGTCACGGACACGAGGCTTTCTGGCGTGATCCAGTCGCCCAGCGGGGTCCAGCGCCATGCGATGGCCAGGCCGGCGATCGCCAGAAGACTCGCGCCGACCCTCCAGCGAAGCGGGCGATCCAAATCGGGGACGTCCTCTGGCACGAACGAGGCTATCATCTTCTCGAGTTCGATGGGCTTTTCGGGGTCGAAGAGGGTAGTTTCGGGAACCACCTCGTCCGCCCAATCGGGCAGTGCGTCTGTGATCGGCTCGAGCGTCCTCGGGCCCCCGCGAAGGTCGTCGATCGCAGCCCCAAGCGAGCCCTTTTCGGCGATCGCCTTGGCGACCTGGTCCGCCGCGACACCCAGATGCTCTCCGAGCAGGTCGTTGCGGAGCCGGTCGATCGCGGTGCGAGTCTTGGGATCGTCATCCGCTTCGATCGCGAGATCGCACTCCGTATCGAGGCCCATGGAGCGATTGGAAAGATTCGCCGATCCGATGCGCAGCAAGCGATCGTCGACGATCATCAGCTTCGCGTGCACGTTGATTGCCTGGTCGCCCAAGCCCGGCACCACGGGATAGAAGACACGAAGCCTTCCAAAGCGATCGGCGTCGCGAAGTCGGTCGAGGAGACGAGCCCGCAGAAGCCCCATGGTGCTCTCCTCGAGCCATCCGGAGCAAACCCGCGGCCCGACGATCACGAGCTCCGGCCCGTCGGTCTCCCCCAGGCGCTGGACCAGGACGTCGCCGACGCGAGCAGCGGTCAGGTATTGATTCTCCAGGTAGATCGAATGTCGCGCCTGGCGAATTGCCTGCAGATAGAGGGCCTCCACCTCCCGGATTTCGGGTCGGCTCTCGTAATGCGGCTCGGTGCGCGCAATCCCCACGTTGACCTCACGCAGATCCGGCTTGAGCTCCGAAGGCCAGGGATTACCTCGGGCGGTTGGAGCAGGCAGGCGCTCACCCGTGGCGCGCGACCAGCGCTCGCGGGCCAGCTCGCCGAGGGCCCGGGCCGCCTCTCCATCGACGGCGAGCGCGACATCGTGGAACGGGCCGTACTCCGGAAATCCCGGATCCGAGCGTCGTGAATCCGTCGCTCGGTGGTCTCGAGTATCCCACCGGCAAGACGTCAGATCGAAACCGCCTACAAACGCCAGAGCGTCGTCGACGACTACGATCTTTTGATGATGGCAAGCACCTGCCGGATGCCGGCCGTCCAGACGAAAGTGCACACGGCGGTGGGTAAGCAACCCGAGCCGGTACAGTGGCAGCATCTCCCGCTCGAGTGCGTAGATCATCGCAAAGTCCCAGCCGAGAATGTGGATTTCGAGTCCCTTGCGGTGCTCCACGATGGCATCGAGGCGCGCGGCGAGCTGGTCGGGCAGGCTGTCTCCCCCGCCGTTGCGCCGTAGGCGCACCCGGCTGTGGAAATCCCACCCCAGCATCAGGATCTGGCTCTGGGCGCGTGCGGTTGCGGCCGCCACCGCCTCAAAATAGTCTTCACCATCCACGAGCAGCGCGACGCGTTGGGCGCGCTCGCGCCGCCAACAGGTGCTTCCTTCCAGCAGCATGCGTTCCCGAGCGGTCCCCTTCACGAACCGCGAGTAGCGATCGGCAACCGCTTCGCGTGTTGCCTCCTTCGCCATCCCGAGGTCGGTCCTTCCTTGTGGCCTTCCGAGCGTCTCTGTTCCTGCGCGACCCCAAAGAGCGCTCGACGATGAGAGGGATCGCCTCCATTGTCCAACCTGGACGGCGCGCGCACGCCGCAAGAGGAGGATTGAATTGAGCGCTCGAACAACCGATACGGGCCCCGGTCTGTTCACCGCAGCCGGCGGCACCGACGCGTAGTGGCGGCGCACGAGTGGCTCGCCGAAGAGATCGAGGACCTTCTCGAACGGGCCGACCCCGCGGAGGTTCGAGCCTCCCTCGACGACCTTCACCCGGCAGATCTGGCCGACGCCGCCGGGAACCTCGAGGAGCCTCTGCAACTTACCCTGTTTCAGCTCTTGTCGCCCCCACTGGCTTCGTGGGTTTTGAGCGAGCTCGACGAGATTTCCTGTAGACGCGTAGTTCAGGATCTCGACGGGTCACGTCTGGGGCAACTTGTTGTCGAGATGGAGCCAGAAGCGGCGGTCGATCTCCTTGAGTACGTCCCCGAAACTCTCCGCACGCGGCTCGTGGCATCACTCCCGGAACGGCTACGGCCCGGCGTTGAGACGGAGGCAAACGATGCTAAGGCCAAGCGAGAAGGGAGAAGAATTATTGCCGTGGGGACGACCAGCGTGAGAGTGTTAGAGGGCA
>CAZTOE010000393.1:0-3389 GCA_964615045.1 uncultured Spirochaetales bacterium | reverse complement strand
TTCGCCGACGCGTCGGTCTACGTGATGACCCCCGAGTACGGCGCTCCCTCGCAGCTCGAGAAGATCGACATGATCGATCTCGCCGATCTCGTGGTTTTGAACAAGAGCGACCGCCACGGCGCCGAGGACGCGCTGCGCGACGTGCGCAAGCAGTGGCGGCGCAACCACGAACAACTCCACGCCAGCGACGCGGACGTCCCGGTCTTCGCCACGATCGCGAGCCGCTTCAACGATGCGGGCACCGAACGCTTCTACCGCGCCCTGGCGGGTCGCATCGAAGCGCTCGGCGGCGTGGGGTTTGCCCCTTCGACGGCGTCCGCCCGCGAAGTCGAGCGCGCCCCCTCGATCGTGCCGCCCGCGCGCCGTCGCTACCTGGCCGAGATCGCGGAGACGGTGCGCAGCTTCCGGAGCCAGTCGGAAGCCGAGGCCGAGTTCGCCTCGAGCGCTTGGGCCACCGGGCGGGCGCTGCGGGAGTTGGGAGACGAGACGCCCCAGGGGATCGAGCGCTACCCCGAGGCATTGCTCGAGGACAGCGACTGCGACGCTGCGGTGCTCGCCCTGCGCCGCCGCTACAACGAGTTGCTCGGCGAACTCTCGCCCGCGGGCCGCCGCGAGCTCGCCGAATGGCCCACACTCCGCGAAAGCTACACCGGCAAGACCCAGAGCTATCGGGTGCGGGACCGGGAAATTCAAGTCGCCAACCACGTACGCACCCTCTCCGGCACCGCTCTTCCGAAGGTCGCCGTCCCCCGCGTCGAAGAGTGGGGTCAGGCGCTCCGCTTCTTGCGCACCGAGAACGTGCCCGGCCGCTTCCCCTTCACGGCCGGCGTCTTCCCGTTCAAGCGCGCCGGCGAGGATCCGACCCGCATGTTCGCGGGCGAGGGCACGCCGGAACGCACCAATCGCCGCTTTCACCTGCTCGCTGCCGGCCAGGGGATCGCGCGGCTGTCGACCGCGTTTGACAGCGTGACCCTCTATGGGCGCGAACCCGACCGGCGCCCCGACATCTGGGGCAAGATCGGGAACTCCGGGGTTTCGGTCTGCACCGTCGACGACGCCAAGAAGCTCTACTCGGGTTTCGATCTGTGTCTTCCGAGCAGCTCGGTGTCGATGACGATCAACGGCCCGGCCCCGATCGTCCTCGCGTTTTTCCTGAATGCGGCGATCGATCAACAGGTGGAGAAACACCTCCGCGAAGCCGGCCAGCTCGAAGCGGTTCGGGCGCGGGTCGGCGAAGCATCACTTCCCCGTTACAGCGGGCCTACTCCCGAAGGCCACAACGGCCTCGGCCTGGGCCTTCTCGGTATCGCGGGCGACCAGGCGGTCGATCCCGAGACCTACGCCAAGATCAAGGCCGACGTCTTGTCCACGGTTCGCGGTACCGTGCAGGCCGACATTCTGAAGGAGGATCAGGCTCAGAACACCTGCATCTTCTCCACCGAGTTCTCGCTGCGGACGATGGGCGACGTCCAGGCGTACTTCGTGGAGAACGCAGTGCGCAATTTCTACTCCGTCTCGATCTCGGGGTATCACATCGCCGAGGCCGGGGCGAATCCCATCACGCAACTCGCCTTCACCCTCGCAAACGGCTTCACCTACCTCGAGTACTACCGTTCGCGGGGCATGGAAGTCGATGACGTCGCGCCCAACTTCTCGTTCTTTTTCAGCAATGGGCTCGACGCGGAATACAATGTGATCGGGCGGGTGGCGCGCCGCATCTGGGCGGTGGCGCTGCGCGAGCTCTACAGCGCGAGTGAACGCAGCCAAAAGCTCAAGTACCACATCCAGACCTCGGGTCGTTCCCTCCACGCAATGGAGATCTCCTTCAACGACATCCGAACCACTTTGCAGGCCCTGACGGCGATCGAGGATCACTGCAATAGCCTTCACACCAACGCCTACGACGAAGCGATTACCACTCCCACCGAAGAATCGGTGCGGCGTGCGGTGGCCATCCAGATGATCATCAACCGGGAGCTCGGGCTCACCAGGAACGAGAATCCGCTCCAGGGCGCCTACATCATCGAAGAGCTGACCGACCTGGTCGAAGAGGCCGTGTTGCGCGAGTTCGAGCGACTGTCGGAGCGCGGGGGTGTGCTCGGTGCGATGGAAACGCTCTATCAGCGCGGCAAGATTCAGGACGAGAGTCTCCACTACGAGTCCCTCAAGCACTCGGGCGAGTTGCCCATCATCGGGGTCAATACTTTCCTCGCCGAAGCCGTCGAAGGCGAACCCGAGGCGGCCCCGCCTGAGTTGATTCGCTCCAGCGAAGAAGAGAAGCAACAGCAGCTCGATTCGCTGCGGGCCTTCCAGGAACGGCACGCCGATCGCGCGGGGGCGGCGCTCGCGAAACTCCAGCGCGTCGCGACGGACGGAGGCAACGTGTTCAAAGAGCTGATGGAGACCGTCAAAGTCGCCAGCCTGGGCCAGATCAGCGATGCGCTTTTCGAGGTCGGTGGGAAGTATCGGAGGGCGATGTAGTGGCAGACCAGAAGACCCTCGAGAAGTGGCGCGGGCTCGCGGAAGAAGAGCTGCGCGGCAAGTCGGTCGATTCGATCGCCTGGGAGACGCCGGAGGGGATTCGGATCAAGCCGCTCTACACGGCGGCGGACCTGGAGAAGCTCGAGCAACTCGACACGCTCCCGGGCCTGTTTCCCTATCTGCGCGGGCCGCGCGCGACGATGTACGCCAACCGCCCGTGGACCATTCGCCAGTACGGGGGGTTCTCGACCGCCGAAGAGACCAACGCCTTCTTCCGGCGCAATCTGGAGGCGGGCCAGCAAGGCCTGTCGGTCGCCTTCGATCTGGCGACCCACCGGGGCTACGACTCGGATCACCCGCGCGTGGAGGGCGACGTCGGCAAGGCGGGTGTTGCCATCGACAGCGTGGAAGACATGAAGCGTCTGTTCCAGGGCATCCCCCTCGACCAGGTGACGGTGTCGATGACCATGAATGGAGCGGTGTTGCCCGTGATGGCGTGCTTCATCGTGGCCGGGGAGGAGCAGGGCGTGCCCCGCGAGAAGCTCGCCGGGACGATCCAGAACGACATCCTCAAAGAGTTCATGGTGCGCAACACCTACATCTATCCGCCTGCGCCCAGCATGCGGATCGTCGCGGACATCATCGAGTGCACTGCCAAGACGATGCCCAAGTTCAATTCCATCTCGATCAGCGGCTATCACATGCAGGAAGCCGGCGCGAACGCGGTGATCGAACTCGCCTTCACGCTCGCCGACGGTCTCGAGTACGTGCGCGCGGCGCTTTCCAAAGGCCTCGCGGTCGACGCGTTCGCACCGCGGCTTTCGTTCTTCTTCGCGATCGGCATGAACTTCTTCATGGAGGTGGCGAAGCTGCGCGCGGCGCGTCTGTTGTGGGCGGAGCTGATGCAG
>CAZTOE010000392.1:0-3416 GCA_964615045.1 uncultured Spirochaetales bacterium | reverse complement strand
CGAGAACCTGCCGGAGACCCACGCGTTCCTGAAGGAGCTGCGCAGCCACGTCGACGCGCGCTTCAAAGATCGGATGCTCCTGGCCGAAGCCAACCAGTGGCCCGAAGACGCCGCCGCCTACTTTGGCAAGGACGACGAGTGCCACATGGCTTTCCATTTTCCGGTGATGCCCCGGATGTTCATGTCGCTTCACATGGAAGACCGGTTTCCCATCGTGGACATCCTGAACCAGACTCCGCCGATTCCGGAGTCCTGTCAGTGGGCGCTCTTCTTGCGCAATCACGATGAGCTGACGCTCGAGATGGTGACCGACGAAGAGCGCGACTACATGTACCGCGTCTACGCGCACGACCGCCAGGCGCGCATCAATCTGGGAATTCGCCGCCGGCTGGCACCGCTCTTGGGCAACGATCGCCGGCGCATCGAGCTGATGAACGCGTTGCTCTTCTCGCTGCCGGGAACGCCGGTTCTCTACTACGGTGACGAGATCGGAATGGGAGACAACTTCTACCTGGGAGATCGCAACGGCGTGCGCACGCCCATGCAGTGGAGCAGCGATCGCAACGCCGGATTCTCCCGCGCCAATCCGCAGCGCCTCTTTCTTCCGGTGATCGTGGACCCGGAGTACCACTATGAGAGCGTAAACGCTGAAGCGCAACAGAGTAATCCGCACTCGCTGCTCAACTGGATGAAGCGACTGATCGCACTGCGCAAACGCCGCTCCGCCTTTGGGCGCGGTTCGATCGAATTCCTGCATCCCGACAACCGCAAGGTGTTGGCATTCCTGCGAGAGCATGGGGGAGAGCGCATCCTGGTCGTCGCGAACCTCTCCCGCTTCGTCGAGTACGTCGAACTCGACCTCTCGACGTTTCGCGGTGACGTCCCCGTCGAGCTCTTCGGCTCCAACTCGTTTCCGCGCATCGGAGAATCTCCCTACCTTCTGACCCTCGGCCCGCACGCCTTCTACTGGTTCGCTCTCCATTCGCAGGAGGACACCGCTTCGTCAAAGTCTCGGCTCGCGCGCGTGCACGCTTCTGCGGTTCGGGTCTCCGGCTCGTGGGAGGAGGTTTTTGAGGGTGACGGCCGCGAGGGGCTGGAGACGGCCCTCTCGGTGTCACTGCGCGGCCGCCGCTGGTTCGGAGGGAAGGCGCAGGACCTGTCGGGGCTTCGCATTCGCGAAGCCGTGCGCATGCCGGCCAACGGACGGGCGCGCCTGCTCCTGGTGGAAATCTCCTTCGGAAGCGGCGAGCAGCAGCTTTACGTCGTGCCGGTGATGTTTGCAGAGGGGGCGCGCGAGGCGGAGCTTCGACGTCTTCGCCCGGAGAGCGTCCTCGCCGAAGTCGAGGTGCGCGGCCGCGAGGGAACACGCACCGGTGTTCTCTTTGATGCGCTCGAGGATGCCGGATTCTGCCACACGATCCTCGAAGCCGTGACGCGGCGCAGACGGTTCGGGGGCGCGACGGCCGAGATTTTCGGCACCACAACGTCGGCGCTGCGGCGCCCGCAAGCTGGCGAAGCGCTCCCCTCGTCGACGCCACTGCGCGGAGAGCAGAGCAACAGCTCCGTCCTCTACGGCGAGCGTTTCGTGCTCAAGCTGTTCCGTCGACTCTCGGACGGCCTGAACCCGGACCTGGAGCTGGGCCGCTTCCTCACCGAGCGCGCCGCGTTTCCGAATAGTCCTCCCGTCGTGGGCGCCCTCGAGCTCCGGAGCGGCCGCGGCGAGGCCTCGACGGTGGCCATCCTACAGGGCTTCGTGCCCAACGAGGGCGACGCTTGGCGCTTCACGCTGGACCAAGTGGATCAGTTCTTCGAGCGCGCGCTGCTCCGCGACCGAGAACAGGGCCCACCGCCAGAGCCCGACGCTTCGCCACTGGCGCTCGTGGACCGGGATCTCCCGGAGCTGGCGGGTGATCTTCTCGGCGGCTACCTGGAGATGGCCCGGCTCCTCGGGCAACGCACGGCGGAGCTCCACTGCGCGCTCGCGTTCGATGCGGAGACCCAGGCTTTCGCACCCGAGCCCTATACCTCGCTCTACCAACGCTCTCGCTATCAGAGCATGCGGAACCTGGCCGCGCGCGTGTTCGGCCTGCTTGGCCAACAACACACCGCATTGCCCGAAGGGCTCCGGCACGAGGCCGCCGCACTGGCCGGCGCGCAGAACCGGGTCCTCGGGGTCTTTGAGGGCATGCTGCGCGGAAAGCTCGATGCACTCCGCATTCGCGTCCACGGCGATTATCACCTGGGCCAGGTCCTGTGGACCGGCAACGACTTCATGATCGTCGACTTCGAGGGCGAGCCCGCGCGACCCATCGGCGAACGGCGACTCAAACGCTCGCCTCTGGTCGATGTGGCGGGCATGCTGCGCTCATTCGACTACGCTGCGCACCACCCGCTGCTGGATCCGGCTCACGAAGGCCAGATCCGCGCGGAGGACGTGCCGCGCCTCGGGGCGTGGGCGCGCTTCTGGAAGTCGTGGGCGAGCTCGGCCTTCCTGCGCGCCTACCTTCGCGGTGTGGCGGAGACGGGCCTCGTTCCGCGCGAGCCCGATCAGCTCGAGACGCTGCTGGGAGTGCTCGTACTGGAGAAAGCGGTTTACGAACTGGGGTACGAGCTCGACAACCGCCCGGCGTGGGCCGGCATTCCGCTCCGCGGCATCCACTCGCTGCTCGCCGCCGCGCGACCGAACGGCAACCCGGTGGGCGGAGAGACGAACGATGAAACGAGTTGAGAACATGCGCTTGGGCGAGGGCGACCTCCACCTGTTCAATGAGGGCACCCACGTTCGACTCTACGACAAGCTCGGTGCGCATCCGGGGAGATGCGAGGGAACCGAGGGCGTGTGGTTTGCCGTTTGGGCGCCCAGCGCCCGGGCGGTCTCCGTTCTCGGCGACTGGAACGAGTGGAACCCCGCGAGGGACGCACTGGAACCGGTCGGCTCGTCCGGTCTCTGGGAGGGGTTCGCCGCCGGTGCCAAGCAGGGCCAGTGTTACAAATTCCGCGTTGTGCCGCGGAGCGACGGCCGTCCCCTGCAGAAGGCGGACCCGTTCGCCTTTCACGCCGAGACTCCGCCGCGCACGGCTTCGGTGATCTGGGGTCTCGACTACGATTGGGGTGACGCCGATTGGATGCGAGAGCGTCCGCGGCGCAACGCACTCGACGCGCCCGTCGCCACCTACGAGCTCCATCTGGGCTCCTGGCGACGGGTCCGCGAGAAGAGCGGCGCGCGCTCGCTCTCCTACCGCGAGCTCGCGCCACAGCTCGTGGACTACGTGCTCTCCATGGGCTTTACGCACGTGGAGTTTCTTCCGCTGATGGAGCACCCCTTCTACGGCTCGTGGGGCTACCAGACCACCGGCTACTTCGCCCCCACCAGCCGCTACGGCACCCCTCAGGACTTCATGTATTTGATCGACCAG
>CAZTOE010000391.1:0-3427 GCA_964615045.1 uncultured Spirochaetales bacterium | reverse complement strand
AGCGAGGCCCGGACGCCATTTGACCTTCCCCCGGTAGCCGAGCGCTTCGCGCCCGTTCCGGCTCGGAACAGCGAGGCATGGTGTCGCCATATCGATCAGCTCGTCAAGAGCACCCGCATGTCCTCCGAGACGAGCGGGGCCCCCGTGCGGGCGGAGAGCGCGCCAGGCCCCTCGTTCGCGTGCGACGGGGTCGCGGCCGGAAGTATCGAGGCGATGGTGTGCGGGGACGAAGAGCTCTCCGCCCTCGATCGCGAGCTCGCCGGGGCCTACGCCGCCGCTTCCGAGAAGGCCGTGAACCAGCATCCGCCCGTGCTCAAAGCGGAGCAGAGGGGCTGGATCAAGGGCCGCGACGAGTGCTGGAAGAGCGACGACAGGCACAGGTGCGTACGGGACGAGTACGTGCGCCGCATCGCCGAGCGGCAGGCCCGATACCGGCTGGTTCCCTTCACGGGGCCGATCTTCTTCACGTGCGAAGACAATCCGGCCAACGAGGTCATCGCCACGTTCTTCCAGACCGACCCCCCGACGATAATCGCCGAACATGGAGACAGGGTGTCGTTGATGTACCTGCGGCCGAGCCGCAGCGGCGCCCGATACCAGGGCCGCAACGAAAGCTTCTGGGAACACCAGGGCGAGGCATCGATTACCTGGGGCTACGGCGCGCCCGCGATGCACTGCCGAAGGGCGCCCTGACGCGCGGTGCGCCCGAGATTCGACTACCTCAACATCAACCACGCTCTCAGGAATCGGGGCGACTTCGAATCGGCCCACAGCGCTCGACCGGCGTATCGTGCGCCACGTTGCCAGGATCGAATGCAATCCGGCTCCGCGACGCCTTGTTAGTCGCCGCGAATCCGGCAACGGGGAACCTAGATCCGCCGGAGGCGCGTCGAGCAAGTTCTTGGGTCGGAGCTCGCGTCATGCGCTTTCCGGACTCGTGGCCGGTAGGGGTCCGTCGCATCTGGTTGGGTTTCGAAACCCTCGACATGGGAACAGTTCCCGAGTCCGCGGACAAAGATACGAAATTGCCGATGCCGAATCCTCGCAACAAGGCGCGCCGTCTCGCTTACAGCGGAGCTAGTCCTCGAAGAAGGTGCCTTGCACATGGCCTCCGCAGCGATCTCGACCTTGATCGCACTTACCGAATCTTCAATCGGGATCGTTCGTCCGCGCATCGTTCGAATCCGTAGTTCCTGTTGCGATGTTGCTCATATTGCCGCGTCTAGATAGCGTTCGTCGATTCCAGGAGCTGAGCCGAGGGGGTCGAGCTCGTGGACTCTTGAAGGCAACCCCATATCTGATGAAGGAGGTTCTGGCCTTCGCCCGGACTTGATTTTCTCTGTTGCCCCTCTGTCATTGGAGGATCGTCTGACGCTCACATGACAGGTCTTATGGATCGTCTACGGCGGTACTTCATGCTCGGGGCTCTTTACCTCGCCGATCGCATCGGGCCGGCGCTGCGATGGATCTCACGCCTGCGATGGCCCCGTCACACCAAATGGACTCCCGGAATCTCGCTCATCATCCCGGAGCGGGGACGGCCCGATCTGCTCGAGGGCGCCCTCGAGAGCGTCGAAGCGGCGACCCGAAAACTGGAAGAACCAACCCAGACCGTCGTCATCGTCAACGGTTGGCCGCGCTCTGCCTACGAGCGTCTCGAGGCCCGGTTCCCCTGGTGCGAGTGGGTATATCACACAGCACCACTGGGGTTCTCTGCGGCAATCGCCAGGGGGTTGAAGAACACCAGCCACGATTGGGTCTATCTCCTGAACAGTGACATGGTTTTAGATCCAGCGGCTCTCGACAGCCTGCTTCGTTGGCGCGCGCCGCACGTGGGCGCGATCGCGAGTGAGATCTTCTTCGCCGACGCTGAACGCCGCCGAGAGGAAACCGGTTGGACGGATTTCCGCGTCCGAGATGGCGCCGTGGAGCCGTACCACGCACGCCCCGACGATACGGGAGATGTTCGAGGTTCAGTCTTCGCGTCGGGGGGCAGCTCACTGTTCCGGCGTGCTCTGTTGACCGGCCTGGTTTCCGTGCATCACGCCTACGACCCCTTCTACCTCGAGGACATGGAGTGGGGTGTTCGCGCGTGGCGACTCGGGTACGAGGTGCTTTTCGTGCCGCAATCGCGCGTTGTGCACCACCACCGCGCAACGGTCTCGCGCTTCTACGATCCCGCGGAGGTTCAGCGCATCTGGTCGCGAAACATTCTGCAATGGGAGCTTCGAAACCGCGTCGAAGGAGTTTCGGCCCGCGAATACCTCAGGAGGATCGAGGATCTCGACGCGACGTCCCGTCGCACGCTCTGGTCCTTTCGCAACGCGGTGCGCACTTTCCTGGCCCGCGTCGACACGCAGTGGATGCCGTGTCTCGACACTCCTCTGCATCATTGTCGCGACAAGTTCTACCCGACGCCCTTCGATGCATTCGACGACCGAAGCTGCGTTCTCGTCGTGACACCCTACAAGACCTTGCCCCCGCCCGACGAAGGCTCAAAACTGCTTGTCGATGCGCTCCGCGCCTTGTCCCTTCACTTTCGCGTAATTCTCCTAAGCGACGTGAGGCACCAATACGGGCCGGATTGGAAGGACGCGGAGACGGGCCTCGAATCCCTCCATCTGATCGACGGTCGAGTCGAGCCCGAGAGCGAGAAGGGCCTGCGGGTCGCCCGTATTCGGAACCACTCTCACCGGGTACTTCGAGGCGAGTTGGAGCGCCTCTTGGCATGTCGTCAGCCTGTCTTGGTGCAAATCGAGCACATCGAGCTTGGTCTGCTGATCGAGGCCCGCAGGGGAAGGAGTCGGTGGATTCTCCAGCTCCGGCGGCCCGTGATCGCCGACGGCGAGCCAGGTCAGACGAGCGACGACCGCTACGAACTCGCGCTTGCCGATCGCTTCGATCTGACCCTCGACTGCAGCCATCCACCGACCGATGTGGAGCTGCAACGGCAATTCGCTGAACGAGGCGCCCGGTCGGCGACCGCGAGCGGTCTTGCAATCGCGGCCGTCGTAGCGGGCGCCGACACGCTCGGTCGCGTGCTTGGCTCTCGGCTTCCGGTCGCGCGTACTCAGTCCCCGCCGTGGCGCCCCGGCGTCTCCGTCATCGTGCCGGAACGAGGTCGACCCGACCTCCTCGAAAATGCCCTGCGCAGTGCCAGCAACGCCCTCGGGCAGGTCGCCGAGCCCTCCGAGGTGATCGTTATCGTCAACGGGTGGCCTCGCTCCGCCTACAGCGAGCTGATGAAAGCGTTCCCGGAAGTAAGGTGGATGTTCTGCGATGCACCTCTGGGCTTTTCAGGGGCAATTCGGCGGGGAATACGCATCGCCGCGCACGACTGGATCTACCTGCTGAACAGCGACATGTTCCTCGAGGAAGACGCGCTGGGCGAGATCGATGGGCTGGAAGCGAAGAAGATGTTCGGCGG
>CAZTOE010000390.1:0-3442 GCA_964615045.1 uncultured Spirochaetales bacterium | reverse complement strand
GGAACCACTCCTCGGCGAGCGTGACCTCCCGCTTCGCCCCGGCCGCCTCGACGCTACTGTGATAGGCGTCGAGAAGCGCGCGCCCGTTGTCGCGGACGCGCGGAAGGAGATCCCGCCCTCGCTGGGGCTTCTCGGTGAGGAAGTCGGCTGCGGCGAGGCTCTCGGCGTGCTGCTCCAGGCGCTCGGGGCCAAAGAGCTCAGCACGGATCGGTTCGTCTTCCTGAGAAGGAGCCGCGAGCACGCCTTGCGTGAGGTTCACGCGCTTGAGTGTCGTACACGATGCTTGATATATCAAGCGATCTGCATGATTGCTTGATAGGCTTAATTCACTCGAGAATTCTCTACCAAGGGCCTCCGGGCGGATCCTCTTGATTCACACCTCGGACGGCATCGATGCGGCTGCGGGATCGCGTCCGGCGCGGGCGGGACGTTTCCCCCACAAATTCGAGGGCGTCCCGCATTACTTCCGAAAGTTGCTCGTCCCAGAGATAGAGCGCGGGGCTCTCGAAGGCGAACCCCGCTCCCTGCCGCCGTGTTCGGATTCCGCGTTCGGACGCCGTGAGCCGCTTCACGGCGTTTCACCGAGAGTCTGAAAGTAGAGGCTCAGAAAGGTCCGGCGCAGCGCGTCGTCGTCGTCGATCCGAGCGAACAGCCCGCCGAGTCGGTCGTCCGCGCCGATTCGGTCAATCGTGCGCTCGACGGCCTCTGCTTCGAAGCGCGGAAGGGTCGGTGGCGGGAAAGGAGTCGCATCGAGTGCTGCGCGAATGTGTTTTCGCAGTAGTGTGACCATCTCCGGGGAGTTCATTGGGCCTCTCTGTGGGAAGGAACGCTATCCCGCCAGACTAGTGATCCTTTGAGGCGAGGAGATGGCCGGCGTGTGGAATCACGTGGCTACAAAATTTTTTTCGCCGCACGATCGGGTGACGTCGCAACGGAGACTGCGCGGGTTTTGCTAAGACCCCCCCGCCTTGATTTCCTCGATCATCCGCTCCGCCATGGCTTGCGCCTTGTCTTTGTGGGGCAAATTCCAGTAGAGAAGTCGGTTGTTGATGGGATCACCGGCGAAGAAATGTTCGTAGTGCAAGCTGCGGCTGCCGAACTGGCTCCCCAGCAGATCCCAGGCGAGCTTGAACACGCGAACGCGGTCTTCCGCAGGCATTTCCCCACGACCCTTCAGGTAGCGCCCGATCAGTGGCGAGATCTCGGGATTGGCAAAGTCGGCCTCGGTCGGCGTCATGATGAGACCGCTGCTGCCGATCAGGCGGAGCGCATCGACGGCTTTCTGGTGAACCAGCGGATAGAAGAGCCGAACTGCTGTGATCCCCAGCGCGGTGCGCCCGTGACCGCCGAACAGCGTCGCCAATCCCGGAACGGCGCGCGCGTCCTCGGCCGGCTCCGCCTCCGCCTGCAGGGGATTTTGCGCGTTGTTCACCACCTCATGGGCAATCGCGACCACCAGACCTTCGGCGATCTCGAGGAACCCCAAGAGCTCGCCCACCAACTCTTGATAGCGGTTTACTTCGCTGCGCCCGTTGGTCTCTGCGACCAGGGCACAGAGCCCGGCGACGAAGCGGAGCTTCGCGGTGCCGCGGATCGCCGCCTGCAGCAGCAGATAGCCGGGGTAGGCCGGTGAGGTGAGATTGTAGGTCTCGATGTCACCGTAGAGGAACACGCGCTCCCAGGGCACCAGGACTCGGTCGAAGATCGCGAGGCTATCTTGCTCATCGAAACGCGAGCTCAGGGGCCGGTCGAAGCGCGAGCCTCCCTGGTCATATGATTCCCGCGACAGGAACTTGAGGCCCTCGGAGGCGACGGGGATCGAACAGATCAGCGTGTAGGCCTCCTCGCCGGGCTTGCGGGGCATGTAGGGGGCGACGAAGACCTCGTCCGAGAGAGGTGCGAGAGTCGAGAGCATTTTGCAGCCTTCCACCACGAGCCCGTCGCCGGTCTCCTCGATCACACGCATCGCGCCTTGTGCCTCAACGCCTTTGCTCTTGTCGATGTGGGGATCGACCAGAACATGGGTCAGGGTGAGGTCGTTTTCGCGCACGAGTTCCCAGTAACGCAGCATGTGCTCGCCGAACTCGGGGCGGTGTCTTCCGAGCAGGTACCCGATCGCGGCGCAATCCGTGGTGAAGGCGTTCATATAGTCGGGCAGGCGGCCCATGAGCCCATAGCTGAGGTCGGCGCGAATGCTTTCGCCCTGCACGCGTCGCTCGACTTCCTCAAAGCTCTTGGCCCACAGAAACGAGGTGCTCACCGACTCACCGCTAGTGGGCGAGGGGGCGGTCAACTTGTCGCGGTAACGCGGGTCGTGCTGGAGGTCGTAGATCCGAGCGAGCTCCTGGGCGGCACCTCGAAAGCGGGGGTCGTCGGTGACGTCACGCACTCTATCGCCCCCGACAAAGATCCTTCGATCGTCGCGTAATCCTTCGAGATACTGCTTTCCATTGCGAGCACCCACGGGATGTCTCCCTGTCTATAGAGCGGGGAAGCCTTTAAAATGCCGCACATGGAAGTGGGGTGCCGGAGTTGAGCGAGGACGCGCTCGAAGGCGGCCAGGGCGGCGTTCCCTTTGTCGAGGGCGCGATGTGGGCTTCCTTCAGCCTGCTCATGAACCGTTTCGCGCTGGGGCCGATCATCGACGTGCAGCATGAGCTGTGCTGGCACCGGCCGCTGCGGCTCGGGGAGTCCACGACCTTGGAGGGTGCGATCCGCGAAACCACGAGAAGCGCGGACGGCACTACCTCGCCTGGGACACCGCGTGCCGGGGCGCTGAGGGCGAGCCCATCTTCGACTTCACCCACACGATCATCGACCTGCGCGGTCCCGACGGCGGCGGCGCCGATGCCTGAGCGGCACGCCGACACGCTCGCGGTTCGCGAAATCCGCTGCTTTATCGGCTGGTCGCGGCGCAACGTCTTTCCGCCGCACCCCAATATCCACACTGACCTCGACTTCGCCCGCCGCCACGGCTTCGAGGGGATGATCATGTCGGCTTCGCAGATCGTTCCTCACCTGCACGAAGCGCTGATCGACGCGATCGGGGTCGACGCCTTCTTCGACGGCACGCAAATCCAGTACAAGATGATGCGGCCGGAGCCCTCGGAAGGCGTCGCCTTCGCGCGCGTCCTCCGCACCGAAGCGCCGGGTACTCTCGAGCTGCGCGTCGACGACGGCGGCGAGACACTGTTCATCCGCGGCCGCGCACGGCTCGGCGGGTAGCCTCACGCCCCCCGTCGCCCAGGATTGGCCCGCGGGGCCGTGGGGCAAGCCTGGGGGGATGCGCGCGTCACTCCTCGCCGACCGCGAGGGCGCCCTGGGCGACGCGGCGCTCGAGCTCCTCAAACCGTCCGGGTTCGAGCGGGCGCCCCGCGAGGGCCGGCGCGTCGGCGGCGTACCGGTAGGCGCGAAACACGGCGGGGGTCGGGCCAAAACGCCG
>CAZTOE010000389.1:0-3452 GCA_964615045.1 uncultured Spirochaetales bacterium | reverse complement strand
ACGACGGCTATTCGACGAAGAGCGACATCGCCGTCGCCGTCCAGGAGGCGCTCGATCAGGCGGGTATTGGCGTGCCTTTCCCGCAGCGCGATCTGCATCTGGTCAGCGTCAGCCCGAACGCAGCAGCGGATCTGGGCAGCGAAAGGTCCCTATCGCCGCGACCCAGCACGACCTCGGGTTCGGACGACGAGAGCTGATCGTGCTCCTTTTGAGACGAATGGGCCGCGCGTTTTGCTTGTGGTGTGTCCTTCCCGTCGCGGTGGTCTTCGCGTCTCCCGCCCCCGCCTCCGAGCGGGAGCTGCAGGAGGCCCCGCCTCCGAGCTCCGTAACCGAGATCCGGACCGCGATCCAGCGGATTATCACGGTGCCGCCGAAGAGGAGGCCGGCGCTCATTCCATGGCTCCACGAGCCGCTGCAAGAGCTGCCTCCTTTCTTCGCCGATACCCAGCTCGAAGCCCGCTTTCGGACCTACTACCTGCGCGAGAACCGAACGACCGACGTGCTCAGCGAGGCCTGGGCCATGGGAGGGTCGATCTACTACCGCTCGGGCTGGCTCGCAGATGTGTTCCAGGCGGAGGTCGAGGGCTTCACCTCGCAGCCGATCGTCGCTCCGGAGAGCAAGGGCGGAACGCTGCTGCTCCAGCCGGTACAGGATGGCTACAGCGTCCTCGGCATCGCGAACGGCAAGCTCCGCTACCAGGGGATCGAGCTCACCGGAGGCCGCCTCTACCTCGACCTGCCCTTTGTGAATCAGGACGACAGTCGCATGACCCCAAATACCTTCGAGGCCGTCACGCTGCAAAAGACCGGAGGAGAGCTCAAGTTCACGACAGGCTACGCGTGGAACATCAAGGAAAGCAATTCGGAAGACTTCGTCTCTTTTACGGAAGCCGCCGGGGTGGAGGAGGACCGTGGTTTGGCTTGGGGCGGCTTGATCTGGGATCCGGACAGTGAATTTCATGGCGGGGTATACGCTGGGGCCGTTCCCGACCTTGGCGGCAGGGCCTACGGCGAGCTGGGCGTCGGACGCGCGCTGGCGGACGGATGGCACGGGCGGATCGACGGACAGTTCACGTACCAATTCGACGTCGGAGACGACCTCCTGGGTGACGCGGCGGATGACACCTGGAACCTCGCAGTCCGCGCTGCCACGAGCCACACAGGAGCCGTGTTCCGCCTCGGCATGGCCTTTGCCGGACCGAACGCGTCGACGGGCTTCTACGGATCGGACCCGAGCTACGTCGATCTCATGCAGGAAACCTTCAACCGGCCCGAGGAGAAGGCGCTCCTGGCGAGCCTCTCCTACGACTTCGCGGGGCTCCGCGTCGACGGCCTGTCCGCCATTGTGAACTTCGTGGCCGGCTTCGAGGGCAAGGTCGATGGGGGTCGCAGCGACAGACAGGAGGTCGACCTCACGATCGACTACCGCGTGAACGAGGAAGGCTGGCTGAAGAGCTTCTGGCTGCGGGTGCGCGCCTCATGGTACAACGACCAATCCGCTGAACACGATGGCACCCAAGTTCGGGTCATCCTGCGTTACGACTTCCCGGTGATCTGATCTTCCTCGAAGGTCGGGTTGCCTTCGTCGTAGAGGCATCCCTCGTCTGTCTGGATGCAATACTGGACCCTGGGAGAAATGGCGATCTGGAAAGATTCGTTGGCCCAATCGAGAGGGCTCGTGGCGGTCCAGCGTACCCGTTGCTCATTGGTGATGTCGGCGCGCAACGCGGCCGCGATCTCCGTCAGGCTCCCCTGGGAAGCGGCTCGGGTTACGCGGAAAATGTTTTTGCTCCTCGTCGCGCCGCTCTGGGGGTCGGAACTCGGGCGGCGCGATTTACTTCAGGCTTTCGATAAACGCTGCTCGACGACGCCGCGCGCTCGACTGCGCGGTGGGATCGGCGAGGTCTTGGGCGAAAGCGGTGCGGGCGGTTCGATATCGCCGAGGTATTCAGCAGCCCACCAAGCATGCGCATGGCGCTGCGACACCCAGGTCCAGCGCTCGCCGTATTGCTCGACGGGAATTACCGTGCCGAGCAGCTTGCGGCAGATTCGCTCGCCGGGGCCGGCTGCTCAGGATATGTCGGGCGATGGCGGTGTTGCTGAGGTTTCGACGTTCGCACATCTCTTTGGCGCGTTCGACGATCCACGCATTGCGGTCGATACATTCGCCGCTGTCGACGACTTGGACGCGACGGCCGGGACGGGGTTGTTTCGAGGCTTCCCGCAGCTGGGCCACCGCCCGTGCGCCCCGGAGCGTGTCCGGCTCGAACGGCAACACCCTCCAGCGCTCGACGATGCGAGCGAAGTCGAATACTGCTTCCTTAGTCGCTCAAGGTCGGCCCGACGGGGAGGGCGGTCGGAGGTCAACAGGCGCTGCTCGCGCGCAGCCCGCTCAGCGCAGCGAACGCGTAGAGCGACTCGCCCGCGAGACCATCTCGCGGGAGTTCGGGAATCCAGTCGAACAAGAACGCGGCGCGGCTTCGGCAGCCTCGTAGTCTCGCGCGAGCTGCTCGTGGCCGGCCGCGCGGAGTACCGTCAAGGCGTGGGCCTCGACACCTTGCTCCACGATCCCGATCGGCGGCGGCGGTACCGAGCAACACGCGCTGCGCCGGCGCCTCGGAATCCGTACACGTTCCGGCGTCCAGAGCCTCGCGCGCCGCCTCGTCGGTCGCGTCGTTCTCGACGTGGACGTGGCGATAGATGCCCTTGAAGCCTTCGTCCGTGATTTTCATGGCCGCGCGTTCCCTTCGCGGCGTTCCGAAGGTCGTCGGGGCAGGGGAGGGAACGACTCCCCGTTCGGCCCGTCGGCCTAGCCCCGTGCGATCAGTCTAACGCTCGCCTTTGGACACTGTTTAGTGTTGGGAATCGTGGGGAATTTCGTCCCGAAATGCCGCAAACTCGCTCAAACGGAGTCATCTAGTGCGCCTAGGCGGTGCAAATTCGCTTCGGGCTTCCCAAGCTGAGGGTCGCGGGTTCGAATCCCGTTTCCCGCTCCAAGTTTCCCATCTGATTTCCAGCAGTTAGTTCGCTCGACCGTTTGCCTTCAGCACCGCTTGCCGAAAGAGGCGACGCAGAATCCAGGATGCGCGACTGGGTCGTAGCGCCCGCAGACCTACGAGTCTGTCATCCGCGCGCGGGCGACGCTCGTTTTTTCCACGAGCAGCGACCCCTTGAAGTTCCTGAAGGGGACGAAATCGGATGACGATTCGGCTCGTCCCGACGCTCCCGCGACAGCCGAGGACCACGCGTGCGCGCTGAATAGCGGTCGACTATCCATCCTCCGAGGGGTTACTGCGAAGAGTGCTCCGCGGGGCGGAGTGGGCGAATCGGGATGAGTGAGGATCGATTGAGAGAGGTGAGGCTAGATCGGCTGCCCGTGGAGCTCGTGGACCGGCTCACGAAGCCGTTCGCGTGGTTCCTGCGCATCGAGGCGCTCGGCGGCGGCATTCTGC
>CAZTOE010000388.1:0-3466 GCA_964615045.1 uncultured Spirochaetales bacterium | reverse complement strand
CTCGTCGAGCGCCGTCTCGATCGAGACGAGCACGTCAGACCATTCTTCCGGGGTGCCGCGGTTTTGCGCGGAGGGTGCAGAACTCGAGTTGGGGGCCATTCGGTGCCTCGCACGTACAGGCTGCGCTGGGCCGATCATGGGAGGACCTGGTGCAGTGCCGTCGCTTCCCCTCGGGAAATGAAAGCCTATCAGCGTGGCACCAGAGTGTCAATGCGGAGGTCAGTCAGGAGAAGGAGCGCGAAGCGCTCCGCGCAGCGAGGGCAACGCCCGAGCGGAGTCCATCAAGGAGGCGCAGCGAAGACGCCGAAGACGAACGAAATCCGACGGGCGTTACGCGCCAACTTTCTGGAAGACGCCGGCAAGGAACTTCTCTTCGCTGATCCCGAAGTGGGTCGAGAAACCGTGCTTGCCATCCAAATCGCGATAGAGCGCCCGCAGCAACTCTCGAAACGTTTCGACCACACCCTCGCCCCGCGTCGCCACCGCGGGAAAGGTCGGGATGTCACCCCAGGACTCCCGAATGTCCGACAAGGGCTTGACGTCGGTCAGATCGCGCTTGTTGAACTGCACGACCTTGGGAATCGCGTCAAAGTCGATGCCATTCGCCCGAAGGTTGGCCTCCATGTCGCGCCAGGAATACGCGTTGGCACTGGCCGATCCGCGTTGCGAATCGGCGATGAAGGCCACCGCATCGCATCCGGCAAGGACGACCTTGCGGGTCGACTTGTGCATCACCTGGCCGGGGACGGTGAAGAGCTTGATCTTCACCGACACGCCCTGCCCCGTACCGAACTCGATGGGGAGGAAATCAAAATAGAGCGTCCGGTCGTCGGTGGTGTCGAGCGTCACCATCTTGCCGCGGGACGCCGGATCGATCAGCTGGTGGAGCTGCTGAAGATTGGTCGTCTTGCCGGAAAGCGCTGGCCCGTAGTAGACCACTTTCAGGGTGATCTCTCGGGCGGCCATGTTGATCTGAACCATGGCGCCTCCACGGCACTGGGAACCTCGTGAATCGCTATCGGCGAATCCGGGCTCGAAATAAAGGGACCTGCAGGCGAAATCGGCCGGCCGGCCGAAGCGCCTGAGGGTTTTCAGCCGCCGCCCTGCCGGCGGCTTCGACGACCCGGTGGGTGGGCGGCAGCGGGCTAGCGCCTGAAGGCCTCGAGGAGAGCCCGGGCGGCCGTCGCCGGGGTGGTTTTCCGCTCCGCGACCTCTCGCTCCAGGACCGCGATGGCCCTTTTGACGCCCGGATCGGCGCGAAACCGCCTTCGCAGCCCCTCTTCAACCAGACTCCACATCCAAGCCCGGTCTTGCTCCCGACGGCGACGGGCCGCGGCGCCGGAGGCCTCGAGACGCCTCCGATGCTCGAGAATCTGCTCCCAGAGCTCCGGGATCCCCTCTCCCGTGCGAGCGCTGGCGAGCAGCACCGGCGGGATCCACTCGGCTGTGGCAGGCCGGAAGAGCTCCAGCGCGTGCCGATACTCCACCCGAGCGCGCCGGGCCGCTTCGCGCTGCTCGCCGTCCGCCTTGTTCACGACCAGCGCGTCCGCCAGCTCGAGCACGCCCTTCTTCATGCCTTGGAGTTCATCGCCGGCGCCGGGTTGCAGGAGGACCACGAAAAAATCGACCATTGAGGCCACCGCGGCCTCGGATTGACCGACGCCTACGGTTTCGACCACCACCACGCTGAAACCCGCCGCTTCGCAGACCAGCATCGTCTCGCGGGTACGGTGTGCCACCCCGCCCAGGGAGCCCCCGGATGGAGAGGGTCGAATAAATGCCTCCGGGCGACGCGCCAGCTCCTCCATTCGGGTTTTGTCCCCGAGAATGCTCCCCCCCGAGCGGGGGCTGCTGGGATCCACCGCGAGCACCGCGACCGACTCGCCTTTGTCGATCAGAAAGTTCCCAAAGGCCTCGATGAAGGTGCTCTTGCCGACGCCTGGGGTGCCACTGATGCCCACGCGAACCGCGCGGCCGCTATGGGGCACCAGCACCTCGAGTACCGCCTGAGCGAGCGAGAGGTGATCGTCCCGCGTGCTTTCGAGCAGCGTGATCGTCTTGGCAAGCGCGCGGCGATCGCCTTGTCGAACGGCGCGGCCGAGAGCATCGGCTTCGTTCGCCAGAACTCCCATGGCCCCCTAGTCGCGTCCGCCCCGACCGTGCTCTCTCCGGCTCCGCTCACGGATTGCGCCCAGAACTTCGTGCGCCGCCTTGGGGATCGGAGTGCCCGGCCCGAAGACCGCCGCCACGCCCGCCGCCTCGAGACCCTGATAGTCGGACGGGGGAATCACACCGCCCACCACCACGGCGATCTCACTGGCCCCGTGCGCGGCGAGCGCGGTGATCAATTGCGGCACCAGGGTCTTGTGCCCCCCCGCCTGCGTGGAGACCCCGACCGCGTGGGCGTCGTTCTCGATGGCCTGGCGCGCCGCCTCGTCGGGCATCTGGAAGAGCGGCCCGATGTCGACGTCGAAGCCCAGGTCGGCGAAAGCGGACGCGATTACCTTCATGCCTCGGTCGTGCCCGTCTTGGCCCAGTTTGCAGACCAGAAGTCGGGGCCTGCGGCCCTCTTCCGCCGCGAAGGCCTCCACCTCATCGCGGATCGAATCGAACTCTTGATCGCCCTCGGAGACCCCGCCGTACACGCCGGTCAGGGTGCGGGTTTCGGGCCGGTGGCGGGTCCATACCGCCTCGAGGGCGTCTGAAATTTCACCGAGCGTCGCCCGTGCGCGCGCCGCCTCCATCGCCGTTTCGAGCAAATTGCCTTCGCCGCTGCGGGCACACGCCTCGAGGGCCCCGAGGCTGCGTCGCACCGCCTCGGTGTCGCGCGTGGCGCGCATTTCGCGCAGGCGCGCCACCTGAGCTTCGCGCACCGCGGTGTTGTCGACTACGAAGGCCTCGATTTCGCTCGCCTCGGCGGGCGCCGGGTATTTGTTGACGCCCACCACCACGTCGATGCCGCGGTCGATGCGCGCCTGACGCCGTGCCGCGCACTCCTCGATGCGAAGCTTGGGCATGCCGGCTTCGATCGCCCGCGCCATCCCGCCGAGCTCCTCGACCTCGGCGATGACCTTGCGCGCCTCTGCCGCGAGGCTCGCCGTCAGCGACTCCATGAAATAGGAGCCGCCGAAGGGATCGATGACGGCCGGAATGCCGGTCTCTTCCTGCAGGATCAGCTGCGTGTTGCGCGCAATCCGAGCGCTCGTTTCGGTCGGCAGCGCGATCGCTTCGTCATACGCATTGGTGTGCAGCGACTGGGTCCCGCCCAGCACGGCGGCCATGGCCTCGACGGTCGTCCGCACGACGTTGTTGAGCGGATCCTGGTACGTCAGGCTCGCTCCCGAGGTCTGGCAGTGTGTCCGCAACATCGAGGAACGCGGATCCTCGGGTGAAAACTGCTGCATCAGCTCCGCCCACAACAACCGCGCCGCGCGCAGCTTCGCCACCTCCAAGAAGAAGTTCATGC
>CAZTOE010000387.1:2527-3476 GCA_964615045.1 uncultured Spirochaetales bacterium | reverse complement strand
CCGGCGCGCTCCTCACGGTCGTGGCGCTGATTGGTACAACCGTCGTACCCTACAATCTCTTCCTCCACGCGAGTGCGGCCGCCCAAAAATGGCGGGGGTACACACCGGCCGACGCGCTGCCGGTGGCGCGGCTCGACACCCTCCTCTCGATCGGAATGGGCGGTGGGGTAACTGCCTCGATCGTGGTGACTGCCTCCGCCGCGTTCGCGCCGGGCACCGAGATCAGCAGCGCCACCGCGATGGCGCGCCAGCTCGAGCCCAGCCTGGGCCGTGCCGCGGAGTCCTGCTTCCTGCTCGGTCTATTTGCCGCCGGGGTCACCAGCGCGGTGACGGCACCGCTGGCCGCGGCGTATGCGGCGGGGGGATGTCTGGGTTGGCCCGCGGATCTCAAGGATCGACGGATGCGGGCCGTTTGGATCGCGGTCCTGGCGGTGGGTGTTCTTTTGGCCGTCCTGGGGCGGCGTCCGCTCGCGGCGATCGTCGCGGCTCAGGCGCTCAACGGCCTGCTCCTGCCGGTGATTGCCTGCGTGCTGCTCGCCGCCCTGAACCGCCGCGCCCTCCTGGGTCGACACCGCAATGGACGCCTCGCGAATCTCCTCGCCGCGGCGGTCGTCGCGGTGACGCTGGGCCTGGGTGGAGCGCAGATTCTGCTCGCGCTGGGCTGGATCACCTCCGTGCGCGGCTGATGCCGGAGGCGTTAACCTGGCCCGCCATGAGACGCATCTTCCGCCCCGCCCCGACGATCCTCCGGGCCGCCGCCGTAGCGCTGCTCCTCGTGGCGCCCCTCCTTGGGGGGGCGGACGCCGAGGAAACCCCAGGGGCCGCCGAAGCCGACCGCGCGGTGCGGGAACTCGCCCTCGAGCTGTCCGAAACGATCGGCCAGGTGCTCGGAATGGCGGCCGATGCACCGCCGCAGATCCTATCCCTGCCCGAGACCCTGGCCAACACC
>CAZTOE010000387.1:0-2517 GCA_964615045.1 uncultured Spirochaetales bacterium | reverse complement strand
AGCAACGCACCCGGGACGGCGCGGTCGCGGCGCTCCAGCGTGCGCAACGCTTGAGCCGGGAGTACCTGAACAAGCTGCGTTCCGGTTGGAACCGCGAAGAAACCGAGGGCTATTTCTTCGAGCTGCGTGCTGCGCTGCAAGAGGTGCGGCGCACTGCCGGTGACGCGGTGCCCAGCCAGCGCACCGCGCCGTTGCTCAAACGCATCGAGGCGCTAGAGGTCGAGCTCGCCAGGCTTTACGAGGCCTGAGAACCTCGATGCACCGAGCCGCGATCGGGGCTGCAATCCTCCTCGCCGTTTCCGTCGTGGGTTGCGCGGGCAAGCCGCCGGTGGGCCTCGAGCCCATCGACGCCCGCGCCAGCCACCGGCTCATGACCGAAAGCGCGCTCTCGGGCGAGCGGCCCAGCGTTCTAACCCGTCAGGTCCTGCAGCGCCAAGGGCTCGCTCTCACCTTTGAGCGCGATCCGGTAGCCGCCTTGCTGGGACTCCACGCGGGGCTCGCTCCGGCCGGTGACGAGGATCGCATCTTTGCGCTTGCGGAACTCGCCTTCCTGGAAGGGGAGCGAACCGGTGCGCGCGAGCTCTCGTTCGCGGCGGCCGTCTACGCCTATGCCTTCCTGTTTCCTGGCGAACTCGGCACGCCGCCGGGGCCCTTCGACCCTCGCTTCCGGCTGGCCTGCGAGTTCTACAACCGCGGCCTCACCGCCGGTCTGACGACGATGGGAAAAGGGGAGGTCAGCCTCACCGCGCGGCGCTTGACACTCCCTTTTGGATCGCTCGAAATGGCTTCGACGGCGGAGGCGTTCACCTGGGCGGGCTTCCGGCTTCACGACTTCGTTCCTGTGGCCAATTTTCGGGTTCGCGGGCTTCGCAATCGCTACCGGCCCTGGGGTCTCGGTGCGCCATTCGCCGCCGCCCTCGCGGAGCCGGTCGAGAACGCCCGAGCGCCGCGCGGGCGAGACCACATTCCCCCTGCCGTGCGCCTCCCTGTGACGGCGGTGTTGCGCGTCGAGGCCCCGCGGCGCGCACTCGGCGGGGGCGAGCTGCGGGGCGAGCTCCAGCTCTACACTCAACAAGACGCCGTCGCGATCGAGATCGAAGGCCGCTCCGTGCCCCTGGAGTTCGAGACGAGCGCGTCTTTCGCGC
The DNA here is from genome assembly GCA_964615045.1 of uncultured Spirochaetales bacterium. Lineage (GTDB taxonomy): Bacteria > Myxococcota_A > UBA9160 > UBA9160 > PR03 > JANQRO01. Next base: position 1,372 of record CAZTOE010000387.1, on the reverse strand, counting down.
TCACGCTGCAGCATTCCCGGGTCTGGGAGCTCGAGCGACGCGGGCTCCGAACGGGGAACATGAGCCTGCTCGAGGAGGGCTTCCAGCTCGCCATGCTGCGCCCCTACCGCGCCGGGCTCATTCCGGTGGTGCTGGTGCATGGGACGGGCTCGAGCGTAGGTCGCTGGGCACAGCTGATCAACGAGCTCGAGAACGACGCGCGCATCTCCTCCCTTTATCAGATCTGGCTCTTCTCCTATAACAGCGACAATCCCATCGCGGTTTCGGGAGGTGTGCTCCGCGGGGAACTCACAGACCTGGTTCGCGCGCTCGATCCGGAGGGCCGCGATCCTGCACTCCGGCGCCTCGTCGTGATCGGCCACAGCCAGGGAGGGCTCCTCGCGAAGCTCACCGCGATCGACAGCGGGAACCGTTTCTGGGAGAACGTGAGCGACGTGCCGCTCGCAGAGCTCGAGATCAGGCCCGACAACCGCGAACTTCTCGAGCGCTCATTGTTCGTGACGCCGCTTCCCTTTGTGAAGCGCCTGGTGTTCATGGCGACGCCCCACCGCGGCAGCTATTTGACCCTGTTGCGGTTGGTGGGTTGGTCGCCCAGCCAATGGCTCTCGAATCTGATCGAGCTGCCCGCCGATGTGAGGGACGCCACCTCCGACGCGGTCTCGGCGCTCGTCTTGCGCGACCCCGATACCCTGGCGCTCCGCGCCCTCGACCGCCTCCCGACAAGTATCGACAACATGACGCCGGGGAACAAATTCCTCCAAACCCTCGCGTCGATCCCGGTGGCGCCCGGGGTCTGGACGCACTCAATCATCGCGGTGAAGGGAGACGGCCCTCCCGAGCGAGGCGCAGACGGCGTGGTGAAGTACTCGAGCGCCCATCTCGAGGATGCGGAATCGGAGCTGGTGGTGCGCTGGGGACATTCCATGCAGGGCCGTCCCGAGACCATCGAGGAAGTACGCCGCATCCTGCTGCTGCACGCCGAGGGCGATGCACCCCTCGCGCTAGATTGAGCGCATGGCGGGGGTAGCGATCCAGACCGAGCGCGACGCGTCTGGCCGCGGTCTGATTCGCTTTGCCGGCCGGCTCGACTCGAGCACGGCCGGCTCGGTCTGGAACGAAGCGCTCGCCTTCGCCCGCTCATCGGGCGCCGCCGCGCTGGTGGTCGACGCCTCTGGACTCGAGTACTGCGACGGTGCCGGGGCAAGCCTGTTGATGGAGCTGCAGCGGGCCAGCGAGGTAGAGTTTCGCGGCCTGCGACGCGAAACCGCCTCGCTGATGGAGCTGATCGCGCCCTCGGAAGCGGTCGAGGCGCATCCCCCCCCCCGCGAGAGCTTCGTGGTGCAGGTCGGCGCCGCGAGCGTCGAGCTGGCCG
>CAZTOE010000386.1:236-3493 GCA_964615045.1 uncultured Spirochaetales bacterium | reverse complement strand
CGAGGAGTCCGGGGTGTGGATCTCGTCGATCAGGGTGAGGGTTCCGTCTGGCGCAAGGCCCATTTCGTACTTGGTGTCGACTAGGATCAGCCCCTGTTTCTCTGCCCAGCGCTGTCCTTCGGCGAAAAGCTTCATCGCCAGGGCTTCGGCCGCTTCGAAGCGGGTCGCCGAGAGTAGACCTCGCTCGATCGCCTCGTGCTTGGAAATCGGCTGATCGTGCCCACCCTGAGCTTCTTTCGTCGTGGGGGTGAGGAGAGGCGCGGGCAGCTGCTCGTGAAGGCGCAACCCGTCGGGAAGCGCGTGGCCGCAGTACACCCGTGCCCCGCGCTCATAGGCGGTCCAGATCGACGTGTTGCTCACCCCGGTCAGGTAGCCGCGCACGACGAACTCGAGTGGTATCAACTCGCACTCGTGCGCCACGGTGACGTTGGGGTCCGGAACCGAGATCAGGTGGTTCGGGGCGATTTCGCGGGTGCGCTCAAACCAGAACGCGGCGAGCTGATTGAGTACCTGCCCCTTGAACGGAATCGTACCGAGAACGACGTCGAACGCGGAGACCCGGTCGCTGGCGATGATCGTCCGGCGTCCCTCGCGGACGTAGCTGTCGCGCACCTTGCCGACGTGCCTCGCGCCGAGGCTCGGGAAATCGGTACCTTCGAGCGTCTGAGCGCACTGGGCCTGGATCACTTCCGGGGGTACGGACACGAGAGCTACCTCCTGAGTGGATGCGAACTGAACCTCATTCTTCAATTCGCTCGATCGCATACGCCTCGATCACGGGGTTGGCGAGGAGCTTCTCGCAGAGCTCTTGGAGCAGCGCGCGGGCCGACTCGGGGTCGTCACCTGAGAGCTCGACCTCGAAATACTTTCCCTGTCGAACATCGATTACGGCGTCGTATCCGAGCGAGCGCGCTGCGTGTTGGATCGCACGGCCCTGGGGATCCAGGACGTCTTCCTTGAGGGTCACACAGACCGTTGCCTTCACTTTGCTTCCCCTTCACCCAGGGTACGGGCAAAGATCGCGTCCACGTTGCGCAACGTGCGCTTTAGATCGAAGACTTCGTCGATCTCTTCCTTGGAGAGGACCCGACCGATCTCGGGATCCGAAGCGACTCGATCCGCGAGCGAACCGCCCTCTTCCCAGGTCGCCATCGCGTGACCCTGCACGAGCCGGTAGGCCTCCTCGCGGGTCAGCCCTTTCGCCGCGAGCGCCAGGAGGAGCCCTCCACTGAAGACCAAGCCGCGCGAGCTTTCCAGGTTGTCGCGCATGCGCTCCGGGTAGACCACGAGCGATTCGACCAGACCGGCGAAGCGATGGAGCATGAAGTCGAGGGCACAAGCGGCGTCGGGCAGGATGATCCGCTCGACCGACGAATTAGAGATGTCCCGTTCGTGCCAGAGCGCCAGGTTCTCGAGAGACGAGGCCGCGTAGCCCCGCAGGACGCGCGCCAGCCCCGTGAGGTTCTCGAAACGCCAGGGATTGCGCTTGTGGGGCATCGCCGATGAGCCCTTCTGTCCGGCCCCGAACTCCTCCTCCACCTCGCGCACCTCGGTCCGCGCCAGGTGCCGAAACTCGACCGCGGCGGCGTCCACCGTCGAAGCGACCAGCGCCATGGCCTGGACCAGAGCCGCGTGCCGGTCACGCTGTACCACTTGGGTGGCGGCGGACTCAAACCCGATCCCGAGGCGGCCGCAGACCTCCTCTTCGACCGCGGGGTCGAGGTGCGCAAAGGTCCCCACGGCGCCAGAGATCTTGCCCACGGCGGCCTCATCGATGCCGCGGCGCAGGCGCTCACGCCCGCGCCGCAGGGCTTCATGGAACACCAGGAGCTTCAACCCGAAAGTGATCGGCTCGGCGTGGACGCCGTGGGTCCGGCCCACCATCGGCGTGTGGCGATGTTCGAGAGCTCGAGTCCGCAGGGCGCGAAGCGCGCGATCGAGATCCTCGAGCAACAGATCGCCGGCGGCGCGGAGCTGGAGCGCCAGCGCGGTGTCAAGCACGTCGCTCGAGGTCATCCCGTAGTGCACATAGCGCGACGCCGGACCCACGTGCTCGGCCACGTTGGTGAGAAACGCGATCACGTCGTGACGAACTTCGCGCTCGATTTCGGCGATGCGCTCGGGGTCGAAGTCGGCCCGGGCCCGGATCTCGGCGACCGCGTCCGCGGGAATCACCCCGCGCTCGGCGAGCGCATCGCAGACTGCGAGTTCCACGTCGAGCCAGAAGCGGTAGCGCGCCGCCTCCGTCCAGATGGCTCCCATCTCGGGTCGCGTGTAGCGCTCGATCATCGCAGTCCGGCGTGAAGAAAAGTGGTCCCCAAAAGCAGATAGTACATCACGGGAATGGCGAACAAAGCCGAGTCGATCCGGTCGAGAACGCCTCCCATGCCGGGAAGCAGGGCACCCGTATCCTTGAGTGCGGCTTCGCGTTTGAGCAGGGACTCGACCAGATCCCCGATGATGCCGGCAAAGGAGACCAAGATGCCGATGGGTACCACCATCGACCACGGGATGGCGCTGGCCAGCCCTGGCGCAAACCACGCTCCGGCCGCCCGGCCCAGGACGGCAAACGCCGTTCCGACCACGATCCCGCCGATCGCCCCCTCTAGCGTCTTTCCCGGGCTGATGGTCGGTGCCAGTTTGCGGCGCCCGAACGCGCGCCCGGCGAAGTAGGCCCCCGCATCGCAGCCGACCACGATGGCGACGGTGACAAAGAGGAGGTAGGCGCCGCACTCGGGCTCGTACCGAGACGCAACTTCAGCTCCCCAGCGGTTCGACACGATGTGCTGGAAGTTGCGCAGCGGGATCGCGTAGGAGAGCAACCAGCCCACGTAGAAGACGCCGAAGAAGGTTCCCGAAATGCTCGCCAGCGCCTCGCCGATTTCCTCCTTGCCCACCTCGGCGACCATGACCGCGAGCAGCGCCGCTGTCATCAGCACGGTGGCGTGGTACTCGTCACCGAAGTAGGCGATCACGGGAAGCGCGGCGCCCGCGGCCAGCCCGAAGGTCTTGTTGGGGTGCGCGCCTTTGGCCTCGATCAGTCCGTAGAGCTCGCGCATCCCGAGCACAACCAGCGCGACCACGGCGGCTACGACCCAGAGGCCCCCGGCGGCCACGCAATACAGCACGACCGGGATCAGGACAGCAGCGGTGAGCAGCCGCAGCGCGATCTCGCTGCTGCCCTTGCGCGGTCGCGAGACCGTTGCCTGTGCGGGGCGGGCGGCTTCGACAGCCGGCGCGCCGCCTCCCGGGTTCGG
>CAZTOE010000386.1:0-226 GCA_964615045.1 uncultured Spirochaetales bacterium | reverse complement strand
TCGCTCATCGCCCTTCGGCCTGCCGGACCCAGAGGCCGGTGTGACCGAATCCCCCCTCGCCGCGCCGGGTGGGTTCGAGACTCGTCACCGGCTCCCATTGCACCCGGGCGACGGGCGCGACGATGAGCTGTGCCACGCGTTCCCCCCGGTACAGCGTCACGGGCTCCCGGCCTGCGTTCAGCAAGATCACGCGCAGCTCACCGCGGTAGTCGGAATCGATTGTTCC
>CAZTOE010000385.1:0-3530 GCA_964615045.1 uncultured Spirochaetales bacterium | reverse complement strand
GCGAAGCCCGCGAGGAGAGCCGGAGGGCCTTCGGGGACGACGCCGTGATCGTCGAGCGGTTCATCACCCGGCCGCGTCACGTCGAAGTGCAGATCGTGGGCGATCGCCACGGCGCAGTCGTCCACCTCGGGACCCGAGAATGCTCACTCCAGCGCCGACACCAGAAGGTGATCGAAGAGGCTCCGGCGCCCTGGCTACCCGACGCCACGCGGGCCGGTCTCCAAGAGGCGGCGGTGCTGCTCGCCCGCGCGATCCACTATGACAACGCCGGCACTGTCGAGTTCATTGTCGATGATGGGACGGGCGAGTTCTTCTTTCTCGAGATGAACACCCGCCTGCAGGTGGAACATCCGGTGACTGAGCTCGTGACCCGCCTCGACCTGGTCGAGCTCCAACTCCGCGCCGCGGTCGGCGAACCGCTTCCGGTGTCGCAGGAGGAGGTCACGTGGGAAGGGCATGCCTTCGAGGCGCGCCTCAACGCCGAAGATCCCTGGCAGGGCTTCATGCCGCAAACCGGGTGCGTGGCCGAGCTTCGCGTGCCTTCCTCGGTTCGTTGGGATGCGGCGATCGAATGGGGCTCGGAGATTCCGCTCCACTACGACTCGCTGATCGCCAAGCTCATCGCCCACGGCCCCGACCGCGAAACCGCCCGTCGCCACCTCGCCCAAGCACTCGGCGAGCTTCACGTGGTGGGCTTGCGCACCAACCAGGGCTGGCTGCACTGGCTGCTCACCCATCCCGACGTGTCGGGCGGCCCCATCACCACCCGGTTTCTCGACGAGACGGAACTCCCGCCCGCGCCGGCGGCGGAGGAGGCGGCGGTCCCCGCAGCGCTCGCCCTGCTCGCGTGGCGCGACGGTCGCAGCGCGGGCGCCGGGCCGTGGGAAGCGCTCGGCCCCTTTCGCGCCACACCCCACGCCTCGCCCCGAACCGTCTGCCTCGAGGCTGTGGGCCAGCACCACGACGTCTTGGTGTGGGGCCACGCGGGCCGTTACACGGTCGACGGGAACAGTGCGTGGTCGGTCCGCCTGACCAAAGGTGCGCTCGAACTGGAGTGCGAGGGTCTCGTGAGCTCGATTCCGGTGGAGGTGCGGGGAGAAGAGGTCTCGATCGTGCGCAACGGCGCCGCGCATCTCTTTCGCGCGGTCTCGCGCGAGGAGCGTTGGCTCGCTGGCGCAGATCACGACGCCTCGGCGGCCGGTACCCTGTCGGCTCCCTTTCCCGGCCTCGTGACTTCGATCGAGGTGTCGCCCGGCGATGAGGTCCACGAGGGCGACGTGCTGGTGGTGCTCGAAGCGATGAAGATGCTGCATTCGCTCGTGGCTGCCGGCCACGGCGTGGTGGCCGAGGTGCGGGTCGCGCCGGGCATGACCGTCGAACAGGGAACCGTCCTGGTGACCTTTGCGCAGGAGAACGAAGGATGAGGCTCGCGGACAACATCTACCTGGATGACCAGCTCGCGGCGATCGCGGATCAAGTCATCTCCTTCTGCGAAAAGGAGGTCCGCCCGCACGTCGACGCCTGGGAGCAGGCGGGGAAGGTCCCGCGCGAGGTGCTCCGTCAGATGGGAGAGCTCGGGATGTTCAGCCTGCGCTGGCCGGAAGCCCGTGGCGGCCTCGGCCTGGGCCCGCTCGCCTCGTGCGTGTTCGCCGAGGCGCTCGGGCGATCCTCCACCGCCGGCGGCTTCGATGTGACGGTGTTGGTGCACACCGATATGGCGTCGCCCCATCTCCTTCACTCCGGCAACGACGAGCAACTCGACCGTTTTCTCCCCGGAATCCTGAGCGGAGAGACGATCACCGCCATCGGGGTGACCGAGCCCGAAGCCGGCTCCGACGTCAAGGGCCTGCGCACCGCGGCTCAAAAGGACGGCAAGGGCTGGCGGCTACAGGGCCGGAAGATGTTCATCACCAACGCTGTCTACGGAAACCTCGTGATCGTGGCGGCGCGCACCGATCCCGAAAACCCCTACGGCATTTCGATGTTCCTGGTCGAGAAGGATCGCGATGGCTTCCAGGTCGCCCAAAAGCTCAAGAAACACGGCTGGTGGTCATCGGACACGGCGGAGCTCGTGCTCGACGACGTGTGGGTACCCGACGAGAACCTGCTCGGCACGCCGCACCGGGGGTTCTACGAGATCATGAAGAACTTCCAGAACGAGCGGATGGTAATCGCCGCGGAGGCAGTGGGCGCTGCGCAGACGGCCCTCGAGCTCACCCTCGAATATGTGCAGACCCGACGCGCCTTCGGGGAGACGCTGTGGGAGAAACAGACCATCCGGCAGCGGCTTGCGATGGCGCAGGCGAAACTCGACGCGTGCCGGGCTTCCGTCTACCACGGGGCCTGGCTCATGCAGCAGGGGCGTGACGCCACCAAAGAGATCTCGGGCGCCAAGGCCTATGTCTGCGAGTCGGTGATGGAGATCCTCTACGACTGTACGCAGTTTCACGGGGGCATGGGCTTCATGGTCGAGACACCGGTGGTGCGCCTCTACCGCGATGCCCGCATCAATACCATCGGGGGCGGCGCCAGCGAAGTCATGCTCGAAGAGGTGGCGAAACGCAGCCGGGTGAGGTGATGCTCAAATGCCTCGGCGCGCTCGGCAGGTTCCCCTTGACGACTACCTGCGGGAACGAAGAAACGCCAGGTACTTGAGGAGCTCTTCTTCTTCTTCGGCGGTCAGATCGTCGATCGCGAAGGCGGCCAACCGTCTCCGAGGCCCACCCCCTTTGCCTCCGGTCGGCAACAGATACCCCGCCTTCTCCATCAAGGCCTCGTAGGGCACTGCGTAAACCTCGGCGAGGCTGTGGAGCACCTTGGGCGAGGGCTTCTGAATCTTCCCCTTCTCCAGTTGACTCAGGTAGGCGTTTGAGACCGCCTTGTCAGTGGCCTCCTCGACCTCCCGCAGCGAGAACCCCTTGGCCGTTCGCAGGTCTGCCAGGAGGACGCCGAGTTCGCTGGCCTGCGGGACGAACTTGGAAGATTTCCGGTTGTTGCCGGGCCGCCTTCGCTTGTCCGCCATGGGGCCCACTATCGCGAATCGGCGCACCCGATCAAGCGATCGGCCTGCTTTCCATTCTTTATTTGCGTGTTATTCTTAGCATTCGGCATAGGAAAAGCCTTCACCCGCGCTCCAACGCGGTCAGAAACGGCCGGAGTTTCATGCGCGAAGCCCAATGGATCGAGTGGAGCCGAACGACGCTTCAGCAGCAGGAGCACGAGGACCTACTGGCGGCGTTGACGTCGGAGCAGAAGGCGCACCTGCTAAAACACGACTATGTCTGGGTCGCGGGAGTCGGCGTGCTCTGGAAGTCGGTGGATGGCGATCTGCGGCGCGCGCGGTTCACCCACGGAACGCACTTCCGGACGCGGCGCGGAGCGTACTACATCGACTCCGAAGGATGCGCAACTGAGGTCACTGATCGTGAGGGAGCTCAGAGAGTCAAGGTTGCTTGAATGGGCGCCACCCACCTTTTCATTCGCGAGGACGACGTTCTCGCGGTGCTCGAGTAGGAGAAACGCAACATGTC
>CAZTOE010000384.1:0-3534 GCA_964615045.1 uncultured Spirochaetales bacterium | reverse complement strand
CGTCACGTACCAGGAATTTCTTCCCGCTCTGCTCGGCGCCCATGCCCCTGCGGCGGCCGCCTACAGCTACGACCCAAACCTCGACCCCTCGATCGCCAACGAATTCGCCACCGCGTTCTATCGCTTTGGACACTCGATGGTGTCGGCGAATCTCCTCCTCGTTGACGAGAACGGGGACGAGACGGGGACCATCGCGCTGCGAGACGCCTTTTTTGACCCGACGATCCTGATGAACGATCCCGGCAAGGTCGAAGCGCTGTTGCGCGGCCTGACCATCCAGCGCGCCCAGGAGGTGGATCTGATCCTTAACGAGGATCTGCGCAGCTTCCTGTTCGGCCCGCCGGGCGCGGGAGGAGTGGACCTCGCCGCGCTCAATATCCAACGGGGCCGCGACCACGGGCTCCCCGACTACAACAGTCTGCGCGAGGCCTACGGCCTCCAGCGAGTCGCCTCCTTCGACGAGATCACCTCCGATGCCGAGGAACAGACGGCCCTCGCCGATCTGTACGGGTCCGTCGACAATATCGACCCCTGGGTCGGCGGGCTGGCCGAAGATCACCTGCCCGGCTCGAGCCTCGGTGAGTTGGCCACGGCTGCGTTGGTCGATCAGTTCGTGCGACTGCGGGACGGGGACCGGTTCTTCTACCTGGGGGATCCCGCCCTCGACAACCCGATCGTCGAAAGCCTAATCAACTGGGAGACGTTCTCGCTGCGCGATGTCATCGTGGCGAATGCTGGAACCGGCGTTCTGCCGAGCAACGTCTTTGTCACCCCAGAGCCCTCTGCCGCGTTGGCCTGGTTGTCGGTTGTGGCGGGGCTCGCGCTGCGCCGGCGTACGATCTCCTGACGGCCGGGGCGGCGCGCGCTCAGCGACTCCAGTACGCCAACGCTCCCAGCCCGAGCAGAGCGCCCACGAACTGAAGGGCGACCCCCGGCCAGATCGAGTGCGCACGTTCGCGGATCATGGCCAGGCCGAGGCCACCGAAGGTCGCGAGCGCGGCGACCATCCCGAGCTCGGTACCCGGCTGAGCAACGGCGCGCGCGGAATCGAGGATGCGTGGCGCCCACGCCCCGGTCGCCGCGAGGCCGTAGATCAAGGCGCTCAGCGCGGCGGGGCGAGACACAAACCAACGCCCTCCCGCGCGCTGAACCGGCGCGTCGAGGATCATCACTCCGTGGGCCAGGGCGCGGAAGGAGATCTCGATCCCCAGGGCCGCGAGGGCCATGGCGCCGATCCCGGCGCCGAGGTTGATCGGGTCTATCGGGAACGGTTGCGGCAGCGCCGCAGCGAGGGGGAGTGCCCCCAGCAACGCCACCGGCGCCAAACCCAGCCAATCACGGCCCGCCGCGCTCCGCAAACCGTACAGCCACAACCGCCGCTTCGAGAAGACCCACGACAGGATCCCGCCGCCCAAGATCACCGGTACTGACCAGGTGAACAAAGCCATCACCCTGGGTTCGACACCGGCGGTCTGCTCCGCGATGAACAGCGGCGCGTAGAGCGCTCCCGCCCAGCCGAAGACGCACAGCCCGAGAGCGAGGAGCGCCGCTCGACCGACGTGTCCGAGCTGTGCCGTCCAACGGATCCGACGATACGCGAGACCGAGAACCTCAACGAGCCCTTCCGGCGAGAGGCGAGTTCCCCTGGGCCGCGGCGATCCGCCGATGTCGTTGGAGCCTCCCCAGCACTTACCGGCAGGACGACCGTCGACGGCGGGATCGAGCAGGTTCAAGAAGTCGTAGGCAGTCTGCAGGAGAAACGCCGCGAGCGGCGTGGCGCGGCGCAGCGTGAAGTGCCCCTTCTGCTTCTCGAGTGCGACAATCCCCAGCTGGTCGCCCCACCGCTTTTTCAGAAGCTGCTCCACTTCGTAGATCCCGCGCTCGTCGCGGCACACCACGGCGACCTTCCCGTCGCCAATTTCCGTATGGCCGTAGACCTCCTCCAAACGATCGTACTCGGTAAAGTCGAGGCTCGAGTACACCAGCGCATCGATTTCGCGGATCACCTCGGCGGTAAACTCGAGGGGATCTGACGAGGACCAGAGCCCGCGCGTCTTGTAGGCGCGTTCCCGACGCAACAGCCACTCGAGGCGCTGGTTGGCCTCCTCCCGAACCCGCTCGGGCAGGCCGCAGAAAGCCGCCAATTCGGCCCCGTTGGCGTCGATCGCGCCTTCGAGCCTCAGCATGGGAAGGAGCACGTCGCGGGATTCGGCCGAGAGCTCGCGCAACCGCGCGAAGTTGAGCAGCACCCAGATGGCCAGGACGGTATCGAGGTCGGGCTCGTTGGCATAGACGGTCCAGTCGCCCTCGGAGAGTTTGAGGCCGCTGTGGACGAGCAGAAGCGCCTGCTCGCAAGTGGCCAGCGTGAACAGTCGCTCGCATCCCTCGTGGTGGTCCAGGTTGTAGAGCTTGGCAGCGTTATCGAGGGTGGGGCCGAAGCGACCGGCACCGTCGAGTAGGATCACGCGCTCGCCGAGCTCCTGTGACTCGCTCTCGGAGAACGAGTACGAACGGTCTATGAACACCTTGACCCGCGGCGCTTCGTCGCAGAGCAGGAAGCGGCTTTTCTCGGTGTCGCGTACCTCGTAGCGATCGGGCAAGGGCTCGACGCCAGCCCGGTGCGGATCGAAGGGCGAGACCAACGCGGCTGATTGTCCATCGGTGGGCCGCGGCTCGGAACTCATAGCCGGGGAGTCTGGCGGGCCGGAACCCGGGTTTCCAGCGCCAAATCCTCCTCGCGATGCCCCACGGGTGACGAGCGCCGCCCAAGGCCAGCGCGACCGCCTCAAACGGGCGCGCCAGAACGCCTTTTGGCGCCTCATCATTGACACCGCTTTGAGAACCGGCGTAGCGTGACCGCCACCAAGGAGACCCGTCATGCAGATCGAGAAGATTGAATTTCCGAGCGGCGACGGCCGCTGCGCCGGCGACCTCTATCTACCCGAGGGCGGCGGGGGCCGGCCGGCGATCGTGATTGGCCACGGCTTCAGCTTCGTGAAAGAGGCCCTCGTCGAGAACGGCAAACGCTTCGCCGAGGCGGGCTTCGTCACGCTGGCGATCGACTACCGCAGCTTCGGCGAGAGCCCGGGTGAGCCGCGCGGTCAGCTCTTTCCGATGAATCTGGTCGAAGACTACCGCAACGCGATCAGTTACCTCGAGACCCGCGATGAGGTGGACGCCGACCGGATCGGGATCTGGGGCACCAGCTTCGGCGGAGCCACTGTGATCTTCGTCGGCGGAGTCGATCTTCGGGCCAAGGCGGTGGTGGCCCAGGTGCCCGTCGTCAACGCGCGCCGCTGGATGCAGGCACTCCGCACGAGCGACCAATGGATTGAACTGCAGGACCGCTTGCTGGAAGACCGACGCAAGCGCTTTCGCACTGGAGAGGGCGACCGCGTCCGGGTCGCGGGCCTGGGGTCCCAGGGCGAGTTCTGTGCGATGCCCGTCGACGCCCAGCTGATGGGCTTCCTGGAAGAAGCGGAGAAGAACCTCAAAACCTGGCGCCCCGACCTGGTCCTCGAGTCCGTCGAACAC
>CAZTOE010000383.1:0-3547 GCA_964615045.1 uncultured Spirochaetales bacterium | reverse complement strand
CAAGAAGCCGAGGCGGTCCACCGAACCCAGCATCGTGTATTCCCCGACCACGATTGTCGATGCATCGCCTCGGGCGCAGGCGCTCTCGCAAGAAGTCGCTGCACTGATCCGGCAGCGCAGGACCGAGGACCCGAGTCTGGGCGTGCCCGACACCCTCATCGCTCTGGAACTGACCAAAGCGTCCTTTCTCGAGGAAGCCGGGATCGCCCTCGCCGGTCGCCGTTGGGTCCTGGCCGCGGTCGTGGCGCTCTCTTTGGCCGTCACGGGATTCTTCGCCTTCGTGCTGATGAACGCCTAGGCCGTTTGCATCCTCGATCCACTGAGGCAACGAACATCGAGGTTAGTTCGCGTCTCCCGGCCTGAGCGGAGTCGTTGAGGGCGATCGCATTCTGTCGGAACGCCTGCTCATTGTTCTGACGCACTTGAACGGCCAAATAGATTAGGGTTGCGAGCACCGCGACCCCACCCACCGGCTCCCCGATCGCTCCGAGTTCCATGATGTCCATCGGATGCCCTCCTTCGAGCCGGTCGCTGCAAATCGGATTACTATATCGCCCATGCAGAAGCGAAGCCTTGGAGATTCCGGCCCCAAAGTCTCTGCCATCGGATTGGGCTGTATGAGTATGTCGATGGCCTACGGCGAACCCGATCCGGAAGAGGCCGAGGCCACTCTGCTTCGGGCGCTCGAGCTCAGCATCGATTTTTTCGATACAGCCAATGCGTACGGGAGCGGTCACAACGAGGAGCTCATTGGCCGTGTGCTGGCCCCTCACCGCAAGCGATTCGTTTTGGCGACGAAATTCGGAATCGTCCGCGACAAGGGCCAACGGGGCCTCGATGGACGGCCGGAGATCGTCGCCGATCGCTGCGAGGAGAGTCTCCGGCGCTTGCAAACGGACGTGATCGATCTCTATTACCTGCACCGGGTCGATCCCAAAGTGCCCGTCGAAGAGAGCGTGGGTGCAATGGCCCGGCTGGTCGAGACGGGGAAGGTGCGGGCCCTCGGCCTTTCGGAGGTGAACTCGACGACACTCCGCCGAGCTCAGGCGATTCATCCCATTTCGGCGGTGCAATCCGAGTACTCGCTTTGGACGCGCGATCCGGAGGATGGCCTTCTCGACACTTGCCGCGAACTCGGTGTGGCGCTTGTCGCGTTTAGTCCGCTCGGGCGGGGCATGCTGACCGGCCAGCTCAATTCACTCGATCAACTCGAGGATAAGGACATGCGACGGCGGTTCCCGCGTTTCCAGGCCCAGTATTTCGAGGCGAACCGAGCGCTCGTACGCCAGCTGGAAGCGCTTTCCCAAGAGAAGGGTTGTACTCCCGGCCAGCTCGCGCTGGCTTGGGTACTCGCTCAGGGCCCCCACTTGCTGGCCATTCCGGGCACGAAACGGGTTGCGCGCGTGGAGGAGAACGCGGCGGCGGGTGACCTCACCCTGTCTCCCGCAGAAAAGAGCGTGCTCGATGAGCTCTTCGCGCGGGAGGCGGTCGCGGGCCCGCGCTACCCCGAATCCCTTATGACGAGCATCCAGCGCGAAGGCTGAGCAGGCCGGGGGACTGGCAAGGAAGCGAAGCTGCTTTTCGCGCGCTACGCGAGTACCGGGTCCGCCGTGACCGCAATTAGATACCTCGAATGCCCGTCGATCCGCGCCCGGTTATTTGCCGCCTTCGCGGCACATGTATTTTGACGCACCTGGACCGCCAGGTAGATCAACGTCACCACCACCGCGACGCCGCCGACGAACTCTCCGAGGGTTGCGAGTTGGGTGAGGTCTATGCTCGGGCTCCCTCCGCCGTTGCCGGCATCCGCAGGTACTGATCCAAGCTCTCTGACAACGGCGGTCGGCTTGGTCCGGCGGATTCGAGCACTGTGGCAACGTGTCGTTTCAAACTGGCCGGAAAGTGGTGTTCCTTGGCGAGACTCCACTCGCCCCTTTCCTTGTGCCCCGAATCCTCCGGGGTTTTGTTTCGCTCGGGCGTGAGTGCTGGAAGCCCAAGGGGTTAGCCGTGCCGCAGCGCACGGCTGTGCGGCCGGGGGAGGGAAGTTGCGGGGTCCGAGGCTGGGTCGACCAGGTCCGGGGCGGAGGTCGGCGGTCGCTAGGCCTGGGTGGGGTCGGCGAGTCGCCACGGGGCCCAGGGGAGCGGTGCGCTCGGTCCGGTGGGCGGCTTGGGGGCAGACCTCCCGCGCGTGAGGTGGTGGGAACTCGGGCGGTCGAATCAACTATCCCTCCGAGTTGATTGCACCCCCAAAAACTCGTTCACGAGGGCTACGTGTCGTTCTGCCATCTCCTCGACGCTCAGCTTCCCACCATCTTTGAACCAAGCGAACACATCGTTGAGCATCGACAGGAGTGCGATCGAAGCGAGTTTCGGATCGGAACAGTGAAAGTCGCCGCTCTCCACCCCCGCGGTCAGGAAGCGTTGAAACTGGCGCTGGTACTCGCGGCGATAAGCGTCGATTTCCGCCGCGAGCTCCTTGCTGAGCCGGCGACTGTCTCTCCTCAAGACAAGGACGTAGAAGCGGTCAGCCCAAGTGACGACTATGTGGGAGCGAACCAGCGCCTCAAGCCGTTCAACGAACGGGCGGGATCCACGCATGAGCGGTATCCGCGTGTCGTTGTAGTGCTTGGACACGCGCAAGCAGATCTCGTACAGCATCTCTTCCTTGGAGCGGAAGTGATTGTAGAGCGAGGCCTCTCGGATCCCGACCGCCTCTGCGATCGCGCGCATCCCGACTCCGTCGAAGCCACGCTCGGCCATGAGCTGGCACGCGGTGTCGAGGATCTCCTCCGCCCTCTGGCCGCGTGGTTCGACCTGGACGAAGGATCGCTCGTCGCTGGTGCCGGTGGGCTCCGTTGCTGCAGCTTTCGAACGACTCACGGACTCCACTTGGGTTGCATCACGACGATGGCCACTCCGCCCTGCGCTTCTCAACAAAGGCGCGGCCACCCTCCTTGCGATCCTCCGAGTTCATGACGCGCGTTTGCACCACGTTGGTGATCCGGTCGATCGCTGGGTAGTCGAGGTTTCCCGAGCGCACCATGGCTTCCTTCATACCTTGCACCGCGATCGGGCTTAATTCGCAGATCCGGTTTGCGAGCTTCTCTGCCTCCGACATTAGCTCACCGGCGGGAACGATCTTGTTGAGGATGCCGACCTCGTAGG
This sequence comes from uncultured Spirochaetales bacterium, assembly GCA_964615045.1. Lineage (GTDB taxonomy): Bacteria > Myxococcota_A > UBA9160 > UBA9160 > PR03 > JANQRO01. Next base: position 382 of record CAZTOE010000383.1, on the reverse strand, counting down.
CGCGCCCTGCATCGACCCGCTCCGCTAGCAAGAGCAGTTCGGATGCGATCGCCCATGGCACCAGCTTGGGAAACCAGCCCGAGGGGATGGTGGCGATACCCCACTGTGGCTCGGGAAGCCAGAACGACACGTCATCGGTCGCGATGCGGAAGTCAGCGTCCATCGCGATCCACATGCCGTAGCCGACGACGTGGCTGTGCAGGGCAGCGATGATGGGTTTGTAGACTCCCGCGGTGCGCGTAATGTCGGGGTAGTCGCCCGTGTACTCATAGCGTGTGGTGGGCGCACCGGCGGACAGATCTGCACCCGCGCTGAAGCAGCGGCCCTTTCCCGAGAGGATGGCGACGCGTAGCGCGGGGTCGTCGCGAAAGTCGGCCCAGAC
>CAZTOE010000382.1:0-3579 GCA_964615045.1 uncultured Spirochaetales bacterium | reverse complement strand
CCGCAACGGCCTGTACGCCGCGCCCCGCTTCCACCAGGCGGCCCGGGCCGCCGGCCTCGAGGCGCTGATTGGTACCCGGCTTGACGTGCGCGAGGACGCCTCGGGCCCCGGGTCGCCCGAGCCTGGCGAGCTCGAGCTGCTGCTCCTCGCCGAGACCCGCCAGGGCTATCAGAACCTGTGCCGGCTGCTGAGCGCGGCCCATCGGCGCGGCGAGAAGGGGGAGGCGTGGGCCAGCCCCGAAGAGGTCGAGGCCCACGCGGCGGGCCTGCATTGCCTGCTGCGCGGCGATGCCCGCCTCACACCGAGCTGGCTCGACCGCTGCCTCGGCGTGTTCGGGCCGGAGCGGCTCGCCGTCGACGTCTCGCGCTCCCTGGATCGCGCCCGCGAAGCGCAAAGCCGCCGCGCCGTCGATCTGGCCGAAGCCCACGGGGTCACGGTCGTGGCGAGCCAGGACGTGCGCTACGCGCGCGCTGCCGACCGCCCGGTACACGATGTCTTCACCTGCCTCGCTGCGAAGACGACGCTCGACGCGGCCGGCCGGCGCCTGGGGCGCAACGGCGAGCACCACCTCCACACCCCCGCTGAGATGGCGGCGCGCTTCGCCGATCGCCCCGCGTGGCTGCGCGCCACCCGCGCGATTGCCGAACGCTGCGCCTTTCGCCTCCACGATCTGGGCTACCGCTTCCCGACCTTCCCGGTGCCGCGCGGCGAAACCCAAAGCTCCTGGCTGCGCCGCCTGACCCGGCAGGGCGCGCGGGCGCGCTACGGCACGCCGCTCGCCTCCCGCGTGCGCCGCCAGCTCGAGCGCGAACTCGCCCTCATCGAGAAGCTCGACCTCGCCGGTTACTTCCTGATCGTGTGGGACATCGCGCGCTTCGCCCGCGGACGCGGCATGCTGGCCCAGGGGCGCGGCTCCGCCGCCAACAGCGCCGTGTGTTACGCGCTGGGCATTACCGCGGTCGACCCGGTCGGCATGGAGCTCCTCTTCGAGCGCTTCCTCTCCGAAGAGCGCGGCGAATGGCCGGACGTCGACATCGACCTCCCCTCCGGCGACCAGCGCGAAGAGACCATCCAGTACGTCTTCGATCGCTACGGCGAGCACGGCGCCGCGATGACCGCGGTGGTGATTACCTACCGCACCAAGCTGGCGGTGCGCGAAGTCGGCAAGGTGCTGGGCCTCGAGCTCGACACCCTCGACCGCCTCTCCAAGGCGCTCTCGACACTGGGCTTCCGCGAGACGTTCGACGAGGCGCGTGCGCTGCTGCGCGAGGGCGGCGTCGACCCCGACGCCTCCCGCGTCGAAGCGCTGTTCCAGCTGGTCGAGCGCGTGCGCAGTCTCCCCCGCCACCTCGGGCAACACACCGGCGGCATCGTGATCGCCGCCGGGCGCCTCGACGAAGTCGTGCCGATTGAGCCCGCGGCGATGGCGAAGCGGCGCGTCGTTCAGTGGGACAAGGACGACTGCGCCGACCTGGGCCTCATCAAGATCGACCTGCTCGGCCTCGGGATGCTCTGCGCGCTCGAGAACACGATCGAGCTGGTCGCGCGCCACGAAGGCCGGACGATCGATCTGGCACAGCTCCCCGCCGACGACCCCGCGACCTACGCGATGATCCAGCGCGCCGACACCATGGGCACCTTCCAGATCGAGAGCCGCGCCCAGATGGCAACGCTCCCGCGCATGAAGCCGCGCTGCTTCTACGACCTGGTGGTGGAGGTGGCGATCATCCGCCCGGGACCGATCGTCGGCAAAATGGTACATCCGTATCTCAACCGCCGCGCCGGCCGCGAACCGATCGAGTATCCGCACCCGTCGCTCGAGCCGATCCTGCGCCGCACCCTGGGCGTTCCGCTCTTCCAGGAGCAGCTGCTGCGCATCGCGATGACGGTGGCGGGCTTTTCGGGCGGCGAGGCCGAAGAGCTGCGCCGCGCCATGGGCTTCAAACGCTCCGAGGCGCGCATGCAGAAGATCGAAGCCAAGCTGCGCACCGGCATGGAAGCGCGCGGCCTCTGCGGCGAGATCCAGGACACCATCGTGCGCGGCATCACCTCCTTCGCCCTCTACGGCTTCCCGGAGTCGCACGCCGCGAGCTTCGCGCTGATTGCCTACGCCTCGAGCTACCTGAAGGCCCACCACCCGGCGGCCTTCCTCGCCGGCCTGCTGAACGCCTGGCCGATGGGCTTCTACTCCCCCGCGAGCCTCATCCAGGATGCCCTCCGCCACGGCGTCGAAGTGCGACCCATCGACGTGGCTTACTCGGACTGGGATTGTGATTTGGAACTCACGGACGACCTCGATGCAAAAACAAACGCGTCCTTAGAGGACTTCGCTCGGCCTCCGGCCTCGCTGCGCACTTCGCGACCTTCGGCCGCTTCGTTTGCGCGGTCGACCTCGGCTGCTTCCTCCAAGGTTTTGAGCCGGCGCTGCGCCGTGAGGATTGGTTTGCGCTTCGTCGACGGCCTGCGCAGAGGCGCCGGGAAAGCGATCGAGGCCGAGCGACCGTTTGCGAGCGTCGCCGACCTCGCGCGCCGCGCTGCGCTGCGCCGCGAAGAAATGCTGACCCTGGCCGAACTCGGCGCCCTGGCCTCGATCGACCCCAAGGCATCCACGCGGCGCCAGGCGCTGTGGCAGGTGGCCGGCCTCGAGCGCGACGCCCGCTCGCTCTTTGCCGGCAGCACTCCGCGTGAAGCTGCCAAGGACAACGGGTCGCGGTGGCCGCTCCCCGCCAAGGCCAACGAGTCGCGGTGGCCGCTCCCCGAAATGGATCCGCTCGAAGAAACCTTTGCCGACTACCGCGCGAGCGGCCTCACCGCAGGCCCCCACGCCATGGCCCACCTGCGCCCCCGCCTGCGCGAGCGCGGCCTGCTCTCCGCGGAAGCATTGCGAAACGTTCGCGACGGTCGCTTCGTCCGCACCGCCGGCCACGTGATCGTGCGCCAACGCCCCGGTTCAGCCAAGGGCATGTGCTTTCTCACCCTGGAAGACGAAACCGGCACGTCCAACGCGGTGCTCACGCCCGGCATGTTTAAGCGCTTCCGCGTGCCGCTCCACACCTCGGCACTCGTCGAAATCGCGGGGCCGGTGCAGAACGTCGATGGCGTGATCCATGTGCGCGTGCGTGAACTCACGCCTTTGCGCACCGAGGCCACCGCCAGCGCGCCGGCCTCGCACGACTATCGCTGACGCTTGGAAGGCCGCGTCAGGCGACGCGCCGCTTCATCCTCCGGCTACCCGCGGCCGCGATCGCCATTCCGAGCGGGAAGAGCAGCGCCGCACTGGGTTCGGGCACCGGGGCACCCACCTTGAAGAGCCAGTCGGAGGATTCCACGTAGCTCGTGTTTGAGCCCTGCAGCAGCCATCCGAAGCCACTGACGGCGTCGTTCACCCCTCGGTGACCCACGGCGAACCCGAGGTCGTAGGTGTGGTTTCCCGGGTACGAGGTCAGGCCGAACATGTCACCGTTCATGAACTGACCATCGGTGCTGTCCTCGAGCGCGGTCAAGACTCCACTCCCCATCGTGGCGACGTAGGCCGGCTCGCCCATGCCACCCATCTGGACCAGGTCGTAGGTCATGGCC
>CAZTOE010000381.1:0-3580 GCA_964615045.1 uncultured Spirochaetales bacterium | reverse complement strand
GGGCGGCAGGGGCCGCGTCGGATCGCCTTTTGAAGCGCTCGACGAGTCCCGGAAGCGACCACTCAGGCGACTGCGAAGCCCTGGTAGCCGCTCTGCTTCACGTCCTCGCAGATCTGCCGGTAGTTGGCCGCCCCGCCGATGTAGGACAACAGACGCCTTGGCTTGCCTTCAATGTTGGCGCCGGTATACCAAGAATTCGTGCGCATCATGAGCGTCGCGTTGGCAATGTCTTCATGATGCTGCACCCACTCGTCCTGTTTCTCCCTGGTCGGCTCGATCGTCTGGTGATCGTTGTTGAGCACCCAGGCGATACAGTCTGAGACCCAGTCGACTTGCTGCGCGAGGCAGGTGGTCATGTTGCAGAAAGCGGTGGACGGCGCCAGCGGGCCGGCGATCGTGAAGAGATTGGGGAATCCGTAGACTTGCAGGCCCAGAGTCGAGCGGATGTCCTTATGCCACTGCTGGGTCAACGACGCGCCGTCACGGCCCGTGATGTTCATGCGGGTCAAGGATCCGGTGCCGGCGTCGAAACCGGTCGCAAGAATGACGACATCCAGCTCGTGTTCCGCGACGCTGGTCTTGAGGCCGGTCTCCGTGAAGCATTCAATCGGCGCGGTCTTGACGTCGACCAACTCGACGTTGTCGCGGTTGTAGACGTCGTAGTATCCCAGCTCCAGCGGGACACGATAGGTTCCAAAGGTGTAGTCGTGCGGCAGAAGGCTTTCGGCCAGCTCCGGATCATGGATGCGCGCACGGATTTTTTCGCGGACGAACTCCGAGACTTCCTCGCCGACCTTCTCGTCCGTCAGCACTTCGGCGAAGCTCCCGACCCACATGCTGAGGGAGCCGTCGGCCCACACCGCTTCGAGGACCTCACGGCGTTTCTCCGGCGTGAGGTCGTACCACGACCCGTACTCGGGGTCGAAGTCGAAGCCGGCGAAGGTGCTGTTCACTCGCTCGTAGAGCTCCCTGGCTTTCGCCTTGTAGTGTGAGCGATCGGCGTCGGTAAACTTGGGATTGCGCATCGCGACCGCGTACTGCGGCGTGCGTTGAAACACCTTCAGCTGGTCGACTTCGGCAGCGATCGTCTGAATCACCTGGATGGCCGTAGCGCCGGTGCCGACCACACCAACCTTCTTGCCCTTCAGGTCGATGCCTTCGCGCGGGTAGCGGGCCGTGTGCGCGACAACCCCTTCGAATTTTTCGCGACCGGGGAAGGGAGGAACCTTCGGTGCAGAGAGCATACCGCTACAGCTGATGAAGAAGCGTGTGGTGAGTTCGTCACCGTGGTCCGTACCTACGATCCAGCGTGTGTTGGCCTCATCCCAGTGCGCCGAGGTCACGGTGGTATCAAACTGGATGTCCTTGCGCAGGTCGAGCTTGTCGGCGACGAAGTTGAGGTAGCGCTCGAGCTCAGGCTGGGGTGGGAAGCGCTGGCTCCAGTTCCATTCGTTGATCAGTTCCTCGGAGAACCAGTACTGGTAGATATAGGACTGAGAATCGACCCGCGCACCGGGGTAGCAGTTCCAATACCAGGTGCCGCCGACGTTGCTGCTAGCGTCGATCGAGCGCACTTTCAGCCCCATCTCGCGCAGGCGGTAGAGTTGGTAGAGACCGGCGACACCGGCACCCACGACGATGGCGTCGAAATCGGCGGTCGAACCGTTCGCAATTGCGTTCATGGGTGTTCTCCGCGATTGACAGCCGCGCGGTTGTCCGCTCCGCTGAACGATAGAGGACGATCCAGAAGCAGGCGACCCGAACGAAGTTGGAGCCATGGCAAAGGTCTGGTGGCGTAGCGCGCGAGTCTCGGCCCGAACGAGTTCGTGCAATTGCGACTTCATCTGGCTCTGCCAACCCGGCTCGTTCGACCCTGAGTTTCGTTGCTATGTGTAGAGAATCGTTCTTCTCCGCGTCCTTCCAGGCAGCGGAGCGTTACTGTCCCCTTTAGGCCCGAACCGCCATAAAGATTTGATTTTATTAGATTTTTCGTTGGAGACCCGCCTCACACTCTGCTCCGATACCCCAGCCTGCGACGCCACGTGAGCGAAGCCCGCAAGCGCGGAGCCACCCGCTGATCGGATCCCGTGGCGGCGGAGCGTCAGGGTTGTGTCGGAGGCGCCTCCTCGATCTCGACCTCGAGCTCCTTGTGCTGGCGGTAAACCTCTCTCAGCCGCCGCGTCTTCTCCATCTCGATCCGCAGCTGCTTGAGCGCAGCGGCCGCGGAAAGCTCCCGATCTTCCACCGTGAACCCAAGGGACTGACAGGGCTCCTTCATGTAGGGGCCGCATGCGGGGCTCCGGCAGCAATAGCTTGCGAACCCCTCAAAGCGCTCGGGCGCGTAGGGTAATCGCGCTACGTTGATCGTGCGCAGGGTCTCGGGATAGCGATCCCGCAGCTGCGCAAAGATGCGCTCGGCCTCGCGCAGATCGCCACTTCTCCACGCGATCAACATCTTGTTGAAGAGGACGGCGCTGTGCGACGCGCCGTGTCTCCAGCCGCTGTCGTTCCAGCTCTGAGCCTTCTCGATCTGATCCATGTATACGAAAATTTCGGCGATATTGGTGTACGCCACGCCACTGGGTCTAAGCGCCAGCGCGTTCTCAAAACCACGCAATGCCTTTTCGATGTCGCCCTGGTAGACGTTCATCATCGCGAGATAAAAGTGCGGGCGGCTGTCGCTGGGATCGAGCTCGACGGCCGCAACGAATTCGTCGACCGATCGCCCGAGAAAGATCAGGTAGCGCTCCTCGTCGTGTTCGAGGTCCAGGAATTCGCGAGCCGTCCGGTAGTAGACTTCGCCGAGAGCGATCCGCGCATCGACAGAGCTGGGACTGCGATCCCGTTCGTCCTCCAGGCGGGCGCGTTCGTCGGCAATGCCCTCGATCAGCACCTGACGCTCCGGTGCGCCGCTGTGGGGAGCGCACGCGCTCATCGCGATCGACAGCGCGAGAAGCGAAACGGGCAAACGCCGATGGGTCATGTGCCCTCCTAGATCCTCGAGCGTCTCCAAAACAGGCTAGCCGGAGTTTGGCAACTACGACGGGGAGCGCTGCGATTCCGCCTCCTTGTGGAGGGCGCCGGGTTCCGCAGGTTTCGTCGGCAGGAGCGAGCCGGCCGCTTTCCGATGTTCCAGAGCTCCGCTCGAGGGCGATCCGCAGGCGCGATAGCGTACGCGTGGCCGGCCGCTAGTTCGATCGCCGCGTCTAGCCCGCGTCGGGATTATCGATCGCGAAACGCCAGCTTCCGTCCGCCTGCTTTCGAACTACCTCGAAGGAGCTCCCGCTCTGCTCGATTGCGTTGCCCTCCGGGTCGGTGCCCTTGAGCCGCCAGTTCACGCCCGTGAGGGCGATATCGCCGGCCAGGACCGTGGGTTTGGGCTCAATGGCGAACTGAGGGCGCGTGGCGATAAACGCTTCCATCACCGGGCGAATCGCATCGGGACCGACGAGGTGCTCCCCTTCGCTGACGAAGGTCGCCGCGGGTTCGTAGAGGGCGAGAGCCGCCCCGAGGTCTCCCCGGGTGAGGGCGTCGATCAATTGTTCGTCGACTTGAACGAGCTGTTCCAATGCTCGGTCCA
>CAZTOE010000380.1:0-3585 GCA_964615045.1 uncultured Spirochaetales bacterium | reverse complement strand
CTTCGCGCGCAGCTACGCCGAACACAATCGCAATGTCGACCGCTTTCAGCGCGGGCGGCGTTGAACTCTCGAGCCGACTTTCCGCTGACTTGCACCCTTCTCACGCTCCAATTGCCGATCAAGCCGCAGGCTGAACCGCCGCTAAGGAATTGCAGGCCAATGCGTGTGGAGGGGAAGCTACCGCTCCACGCGGCGGGAGAGGCAATGAGAGACGGACGCACGCGCAAGGTCGATCACAGCGGAGAAGCGCTCGACTTCGCCGCCTACCGCACCCACTTCGATGCCGCCCTGATCGTCGTCGCCGGCGGTGCGGAAGGCAGCGAGTTCGCGATCGAACAAGAGCATCTCACGTTGGGGCGCGGCCCCGGGGTGGAGCTCGCCTTTCCGGACACCTCGATGTCGCGCCAGCACGCCGCGATCGAGTTCTCCAGAGAAGGTTTTTCGATTCGCGATCTGGGCAGCACCAATGGCACGCGGGTCAACGGCAGCGAGATCCAGGGCGCGGAGCTGAAACACGGCGACCGCATCGAGATCGGCGAGCACGCCTTTCAGCTCGTTATCGAGAAGCGCAAGCGCGGCCCGAAGACCTACGTCGTCGAGGAGTCCTGAGCCGCTCCTTGGCCTCCGTGCTGCCCCGAACGATCGCTACCTACGAGGTCGAGCGCGAGCTCGAAGGGGGTGGTATGGGCGCGCTCTATTTGGCGCGCCAGCCGGCCCTCGACCGCAAGGTGGTGTTGAAACGCCTGCGCGCCCAGTCGCGTGGCGACCCAAGCGCTGCCGAGCGCTTCGTCCGCGAGGCTCGGGCAGCCGCGGAGCTCCATCACCAGAACGTAGTAGCGGTGTACGATTGCTTCTCCTGGCGCGGCGAGCGCTACATCGCGCAGGAGTTCGTGGACGGTGTGGACCTCGCGACTGCACTGCGCTGCGTGCGTCGCTTCGCTCCGCGGGTGGCGGGACTGATGGCCCTCGAGATCGCCCGCGGGTTGGAGGAGATCCACACGCTCGGCGTGGTGCATCGCGACGTAAAGCCCGCGAACCTGATCGTCAGCCGAGCGGGAGAAGTCAAGATCGCGGATTTCGGGATCGCCCTCGACGCGAACGGGAGCGCACCGCTCACGCAAACGGGCCATGCTGTAGGCACCCCACTCTATATGTCGCCAGAGCAGTTGCGCGGCGAACGCGTCGATGCGCGGAGTGACCTCTTCGCCTTTGGGATTGTGTTCTACGAACTACTGGCGGGGCTACCGCCGTTCTCCGACGACACGAAGGGCGAGGAAGCGATCTCGCTGCTGCGCAGCATGGAGACCGGCCGCTTCGAAGCACTGCGGCGGGTGGCACCTGGGACTCCGCGCGCGCTCGTGCGCATCGTCGGATCGTGTCTGCGACCCAACGCGAAGCGGCGCCTCGCGAGTAGCCGAGCACTGCGGGAGGCGCTGGAACGCGCGATGGACGCTCCCGCTCCGTTGGCGTCGCGGGACGAGATCGCCGAGTGGATGTGGCAACATCGCGTGTTTCCCCAGAACGCGGAACACACGGTTCGAACGCCCGTGCCCGAGCTTCACCACCCGCGACGTTGGGCGCGGGGCCTCGGCGTGGCGGGTGCGGCAGCCCTGCTTGCTGCGCTGGCCGTCGGCTGGGTGAGCTACCAGGGCGCGGTCCCGTGGTTTCTGGCCGGCGTCGGAGCGGTCCCCTGAACGCAAGCCGCGGCCCCACGGCTGTGGCGCGCAGCGAGAGCAAAGCTCGAGCGAAGTCCAGTAGGGACGCGTCCGCGCCGGCGATGCACTAATCGAACGAGACTTGGCGCAGCAACTCGAGATCGTCCAGGGCGCGGCCCGCACCGTGGACGACAGCGGTGTAGGGATCGTCTCCTCGGATGATCGGGAGGCCGGTCTGCTCGCGCAGGACAACGTCGAGGTCGCCGAGCAGGGAACCCCCGCCCACCAAGACAATGCCCCGGTCGACAATGTCGGCCGCGAGTTCCGGCGGTGTCTTCTCGAGAGTGATGTGGACGGCCTCCACAATGGAACTGATGGGCTCGACCAGCGCCTCGTGGATCTCGTCACTCGTGGCGAGGACCACCTTGGGAATCCCGGCGACGAGGTCGCGGCCCTTGATCTCCATCTGCTGCGTCTTTCCGTGCGGTGACGCGGTCCCGATGGTCATCTTGACCTCTTCGGATGTGCGTTCCCCGATCAGTACATTGTACTTGCGGCGGACGTACTGAATGATGGCTTCGTCCATCTTGTCGCCGCCGCAGCGAATCGAGCTGGCGGTGACGATGCCAGAGAGGGAGATGACCGCGACGTCGGTGGTTCCACCGCCGATATCCACGACCATGTTGCCGGTGGGCGCCGTGACATCCAGGCCTGCCCCGATGGCCGCGGCCATCGGCTCCTCGATGAGAAAGACCTCCCTCGCACCGGCCGAGAGAGCCGACTCGCGGACCGCGCGTTTCTCGACGCTGGTGATCGCAGGCGGCACACAAACCACGATCCGGGGCCGCACAAGCTTCGAGCGATTGTGAGCGCGCTGAATGAAGTACCGGAGCATCGCTTCGGTGACTTCGAAGTCGGCGATCACGCCGTCTTTGATGGGCCGCACCGCCCGGATGCTTCCGGGTGTTCGCCCCAGCATCGCCTTGGCCTCGGCACCGACCGCCAGAACGCGCTCCGCTCGACTGCCCGGCTCGCTCGCGACCGCCACGACGCTGGGCTCTGAACAAACCAGGCCCTTGCCCCGCGCGTAAACGAGGGTGTTCGCAGTGCCGAGATCGATCGCTAGATCGTTCGAGAAGAGACCCGCAATGGTCTTGAACATGGTGTGCCCCCCGCGACCCAGTTCGCCGCTGGGCGCTCACACCTGTTTATCGGCTTCCCGAGGCGGGGGTTGAGCGGCAAGTTGCTCGCGCGAGGGCCGCCAGCGGTTCCGCTTCGCGCTAGGACTGAATTACCAACTTCGACAAGCTGGTTTTGCGCAGGTTCGTCTTCTGGATCGTGCGGACGAGCTCTGCCACCTTCTCCGTATCAGTTTCGAAGGGGTTATTGCAGATGACCCGCACATTGAGGAGGTTGCCCAGGCGGATATTCGACCAGTCGAGGTCGTATTGGATCGCGTTCTGCCGAGCCAGCTTGATGAACTCGCCGCGCATCTTGGCGCGCGTGTCCGGGGGCGGCTCGGTCATCGCCTTGAAGATCTCTTCATCGTTCAGGAGCCGCTCGACCGCTCCCTTGCGCTCCAGGAGGTAGTAGAGACCCCGGTTCACGCGGATATCGTGATACTGAAGGTCGAGCATGAAGACGCGGGGATCGCTCCAGTCGCTGCCCCGCTGATCGAGGTACGACTCGATCAGTTTGCGCTTGATGACCCAGTCGACTTCTCGGGAAAGCTGGTCGGGATCGCTGGCGAGCGCGTCGAGAACGTGCTGCCACTTCTGCGTGGCGTCGCGCAGTTCGTCGCTCACGGGGTACTGCTCGATGTAGCGCTGCGCCATCTCGCAGTATTCCCGCTGGATCTCGATCGGCGAGTACTCGCGGCCGTTGTCGAGGCGGAGCTTGCGCTTGCAGCTGGTGTCGTAGGAGATGTCCT
>CAZTOE010000379.1:0-3612 GCA_964615045.1 uncultured Spirochaetales bacterium | reverse complement strand
CTGCCCTGGTGCACGCGGGTTGCGAAGTGTTGATCGCGAGCCGCTCGACGGATGCCGGCGAGAGGCTCGCGAAAGAGCTCTCCGCCGCCGGGTCGTGCCGATTTCTTTACTGCGACCTGAAGTCGCCCGCGGCAATCCGCGAACTCGGGTCCCAGGTCAGAGCGCAGCTTCCGAAACTCGACATTCTCATCAACAACGCCGGCCAGTTCGGCGGGGGCGAGATCAGCTCGATCAGCCCCGAGCACTGGGACGAGATGATGGCCGTGAACGTGCGGGCGCCGTTTCTTCTGGTCCAGCAGCTCATGCCCTTGCTGGAGTCTGCCGCCGGCGCCGACGACCCGGCGCGGATCGTCAACATCGGCTCGATCGGTGGCTACGGGCCCCAGAGCAACAGCGCCCACGCGTATGGGAGCAGCAAGGCGGCGCTCCACCAGCTGACCCGGATGCTCGCGTCGGATCTCACCGGGAAATCGATCACCGCAAACGCCATCGTCCCGGGCTACTTCCCCACCGACATGACGGCCGGCTCTTTCGCTGCCGCACCCGGTCTCGAAGAGGCGGTGATCCAACAGATCCCGGCGCACCGCCTCGGGACGCCCGAGGACATCGGCGGACTGGTGATCTTTCTCTGCTCGCGGGCTGGAGCCTACGTGTCAGGCTCCCTCATTCCGCTCGACGGTGGGCTTTTGTCCGCCTGAGCCATCGGGTCGGGCACGCCTCGGGGCGATAGCTAGGAGACACGGATGCACCTGGGTTACCTGGAAACCATGCGCGATGCTGTTGTGCCGTCGTTTGAACGCCGTTCGTTCTTGAAGAATGCGGGCACCGCACTTCTCGCGGCGGGCGTGGCCCGAGGGGCGTTCGCCGAGGTGCCCGCGCGTCCTGGCTTCCCGGGCGAAGGACCGATGAACCTGTTCACCGGGGAAGACTGGATCGACACCTTCTTCACGGGTGGCGCCGACGCGATCATCCACTACTACGCGGACGAGTTCGTCTTCGAGGACGTCACGCTCTTTCAGGCGATCGACAACAAGGAAGATCTCTACCGAGCCTTTCTACCCTTCAACGATGCGGGCCCCGACGCAGCGACCGGGGTCCATCAATTCGACGTGATCCGCTACGACGGGGGGCGCGCGGGAGTGCACCGCGGCGTCAGACGGCCGGGGGTTCCCGAGAACTACACGCCGGAGCTCTGGAGCGTTTGGAGCACCGAGGCCCTTCTGGGAGCGGACTACGACTACGATGAGTGGGGCGTGATGAACTGGGTCTGGAAGGCCAAACACAACGCGGATTTCCTGGGGCTTCCAGCGAGCGGAAAAACGACCCATACTCGTGGGATCACGTTTCACGCCTACCGGAACCGCCAGATCGTCCGGGATTTCACGTACTGGAATTTCCGTGACGTAGCGATTCAGCTCGGCGCCGCTCAAGCCCAGGAGAAATTCTGGCTGGCGAAGCCGCAGACCGGGACCGTCAAGTGAGTCCCGGATCGCGCCAATTAGGAGCTACCGACATGGCCCATACAGGAAACAATGCGGGAAACGGAGGCAACAGGAAGACCGCTGTCGAGGAGTTGGACGCCCTCGTGATCGGCGCGGGCGTGACGGGACTCTATCAGCTCTACCGTTTGCTCGAAGCCGGACTCAACGCGCGGATCTACGAGGCCGGTGGTGGGGTCGGCGGAACCTGGTACTGGAACCGGTACCCGGGCGCGCGTTTCGATTCGGAGAGCTACTCCTACATCTACTCGTTCTCCGAGGAACTCCTCCAAGAGTGGGACTGGACCGAGCACTATTCCGGCCAGCCCGAGAACGAACGCTACCTCAACTTTTTTGCCGACAAATTCGGGCTCCGTCCCCACATCCAGCTCAACGCGCGGATCCAGTCGGCGGTCTACGACGCCGCCCGCAACCGCTGGGAGGTGGAGACCGAGGACGGCCGCCGCGCCCGCACACAGTTCTTGATCTCGGCAGTGGGCATTTTGTCTGCCTCTCACATGCCAGACATCCCGGGGATCGAGACTTTTGAAGGCGAATCGTTCCACACCTCACGCTGGCCCCACGATCCCGTCGATTTCTCTGGGAAGCGGGTGGGCGTCATCGGTACCGGCGCCACCGCCGTTCAGCTGATCCCGGAGATCGCCGGAGAGGTCGGGCACCTCACCGTTTTTCAGCGAACCCCCAACTACTGCTGCCCGCTGCGCAACTCGAAGATCGACGATGAGACCCAGAAGCAGATCAAGGCCGATTATCCCAAGATCTTTCGGCGCTGTCGCGACACCTTTGCGAGTTTCATGCAGGATTTCGATCCGCGGAGGACCTTCGACGTCCCCGCAGACGAACGGCTGGCCTTCTATGAAGAGATCTGGGCGCAGTCGGGCTTTACCAAGTGGTTTGGCTGCTTCCACGACATTATGACCGACCCGAAGGCCAACGAGGAATACGCCGAGTTCGTACGCAACAAGATCCGGGCCCGCGTCCACGATCCCGTCATCGCCGAGAAACTCGTTCCCAGGGACCACCCTTTCGGTTCCAAGCGAATCCCCCTCGAAACCGGGTACTACGAGGTCTTCAACCGCGAGAACGTGCTCCTGGTGGACGTGCGGCACGATCCGATCCAGCGCATCACGCCGACGGGTGTGAAGACCGGAACCGCCGAGTACGAACTGGACGTCATCATCTACGCCACGGGATTCGACGCCATCACGGGGGAGTTGACGCGGATCGACATCCGCGGGGTAGATGGACAGACGATCCAAGAGAAATGGTCGGATGGACCGAGCACCTACTTGACGCTGCAGACCGCCGGGTTCCCCAACCTGTTCATCGTGAACGGCGCCGTCTTCTGCAACTTCACGCGCTGCGCCGAGGTCGTAGCGGAGTGGGTGAGCGAATGCATCCGGTACATGCGCGAGAACGGATTCGAGCGCATCGAGGCCGACGCGGAGGCGGAGGCGGCGTGGACCGAGCACGCCAACTCGCTGACGGAGGGCATGCTGTTCACGAAGACCGACTCCTGGTTCATGGGCACGAATGTTCCCGGCAAGAGACGCACCTTTCTATTCTACGCCGGAGGGGCGCCAGTGTTTCGGGAGAAGGTTGCCGAGGTGGCCGCGAAGGGATACTCGGGATTTTTGCTTTCGTAGACCCGGGCCTCGGGCGCTACCAGGGCATATTGGCGGCGGCGACCGACTGGGGACGCCTCGCACCGAGGAGGACGGTGGGATGGATCTCGACTACGGCAGCGAGGTCGAAAGCTTTCGAGAAGAGGTCCGGGTGTTTCTCGACGAGAACTGGCCGCTCCAAGGTGCCGAGGCGGATCTGCCGCGCGACCGCGCGGCCGCGCTCTTTCGCGAGCGCGCTGTGGAGCGCGGGTACCTCTACCGGCGCATTCCCAGGCGCTACGGAGGTTCCGAACAGCCGCCGGACGTTCTGAGGGCCCAGGTCATTCGCGAGGAGTTCGCTTCGCGCCGTGCCCCGCAAGAAGACGCCCGCATCGGAACCGCCATGTTGGTTCCGACCCTGCTCGAGCACGGGTCCGAATGGCAAAAGGAGAAGTTCATCAAGCGGACGATCGGCGGGGAGCTCACCTGGTGCCAGGGCTACAGCGAGC
>CAZTOE010000378.1:0-3618 GCA_964615045.1 uncultured Spirochaetales bacterium | reverse complement strand
GCCGCTCAAATCAATCGCCAAGCGAGTATCGACTCAGCTCGCCAAACAGCTGGAGGGCCTCAAACGTTCCCGCATCATCAGGCAGTCGCTCAAACGCAATGGTGCGATCATCGTGACGCGCGACCTCGCCGAAGCGGTGGAGATCGCCGAACGCTACGCGGCTGAGCACTTGGTGCTCGCCGTCGACGAGCCGGAAGCGCTCGTGAAGCAGATCCGGAATGCAGGCGCGGTCTTCCTCGGCCACTACACCCCCGTCGCGGTCGGCGATTACTTGGCGGGTCCCAACCACGTCTTGCCCACCGGCGGGACGGCGCGCTTCTTCTCGCCGCTCGGCGTCGAGGACTTCATGAAGCGAATGAGCTTCGTGCGCTTCGAGCCCGCTAAGCTCCGGGAGCTCGGCCTGGACGTGATTCGCCTCGCCGAACTGGAGGGGCTCGAAGCCCACGGCCGGTCGGTCGAGCTGCGGCTGCAGAAGATTCGGCGCGCGCGGCGGGAGCGCGACGCGGCCCGAGCGGAGGAAGAATAATGGGCGGCTTCGAGGGCACACGGCGTGCCCGTCGCGAGCGCAAGACCGCGGAGACGCAGATCCAACTTGAATTCGGCCTCGATGGCCGGGGCCAGTACGACGTCGCGACGGGGATTCCGTTTTTCGATCATATGCTCGAATCCTTCGCCAAGCACGGCGCCTTCGATCTGCGGCTGCGCGCCGAGGGCGATCTCAAAGTCGATCTCCATCACACCATCGAGGACGTAGGCATCGTGCTCGGCAGCGCGCTTCGCGAGGCGCTCGGCGAAGCGGCCGGTATCCGCCGTTACGGGTTCTTTACGCTGCCGATGGCTGAGGCGCGGGTCGACGTGGCTCTCGACATCTCCAACCGACCCTACTTTGTGTATCGCGTCGAGCTCACCAATGACCGGGTGGGAAATTTCGACATCAGTTTGGTCGAGGATTTCCTCTACGCGTTCTCGCAGAACGCCGGTATCGATCTGCACGTGGAGCTGCGCTACGGGCGTAGCCCGCACCACGTCGTGGAGGCCATCTTCAAGGGCCTGGCGCGGGCGCTCCGCGTCGCCGTGGAGCTCGACCCCCGAATCACCGGAGTTCCATCCGTCAAGGGAGCCCTTTGAGACGACCCGCTCCGCAAACGCACGCCCCCAGCGTCGCGGTGGTGGACTACGGCTCTGGGAACTTGCGCAGCGTCGCCAAGGCGCTCGAACGCTCCGGGATGCGCGCCGAAGTGACCGGCGACCCCGCGGCGCTGCGGCGCTGCGACGCGGTCGTCCTGCCGGGTGTTGGCGCCTTTCGCGACGCCGCGACGACCCTGCGCGCCAAACGCCTCGACGAAGCGGTGCGCCGCGGCATCGAAGAGGGGCAGCCGTACCTCGGGATCTGTCTGGGGCTGCAGCTTCTGTTCGACGAGAGCGACGAGCACGGGACCCATGCCGGCTTTGGGATCCTCCGGGGCCGGGTCACCCGCTTTCCCGAGCGCGACGTGCGGGAAAACCGCGTGCGCGTTCCGCACATCGGCTGGAATGAGGTCCTCTACCAGGGCGACCACCCGATGCTCGAGGCGCTTCCCGAGCGGGATACGTACTATTTCGTTCACTCCTATCGCGCCGAGCCGCGCATGCCCGAGGTCGTCGTAGGCATCGCCGAGTACGGCGGCGATTTCGCTGCCGCGGTGGCCCGCGAGCGACTTTTCGCGGTGCAGTTCCACCCAGAGAAAAGCCAGACTGCGGGCAAGCGCTTGCTAGACGCCTTCGGCGCCTGGATCCAAGGGTGTTGACCCCGCTCGCCCGGGTTCGGGTGGTGGGCCTCGCCTTCTGCTGGCTCGGCGCCTGTGCTGGAGACACCGTTCAGAGCACCGCGCGGCCCGGACTCGACTCGCTTGACGTGCGCAGGATCGCGGTCGGCCCGTTTGAGGTGGCTCCAGCGCTCCAGGGCCAGGTGCCCGACGACGCGAGCGCGCTCCTCGGCGCCTATCTGGGCGATGCGCTTGCTCAGGGCGGTCAGGATGTCGTCCCGGTTTCGGATCTCACCCACGCCGGCGCGGCGGCTGGTGCTCTCCCGGGGCGGGCGAGCCGGCGCGTTTGGGCCGAGCTGGCCCGCAGCCAGTTCGGTGCAGAGGTGCTCGCAGTGGGGCGCCTCGATCGCTTTCGCGAGCGAAGCGGGGAAGCGATGGGCTCTGCGCAGCCTGCCAGTGTGGCCTTCGATATCGAGCTTCTGGGCACTCCCTCGGGAGAGGTGCTCTGGCGCGGTCGCTTCGATGAGACCCAGGTCGCACTCACCCAAAACGTGTTGCGCGCGCGACGCTATCCCGGCCGCGGGACGCGCTGGCTAGGCGCCAAAGAGTTGGCGAAGTGGGGGCTGGGTGAGGTGGTCCGCGCGATGCCGCTGGCGCCGAGCCCCTCGCCCACCGCGGCGCCGCCGCAATAGGGAGGGACGCGATCGCAATGCCTTTTGAGGTGATTCCCGCGATCGATCTGCTGGACGGACGCTGCGTGCGTTTGGCTCAGGGCGACTACGACCGCGCGACGATCTACTCGGAAGACCCGGCCCGGGTCGCTGCGGGCTTTGCCGCCGCAGGGGCTTCTCGGATCCACGTCGTCGACCTCGACGGTGCGCGGGCCGGGTTGCCGTGCAACGGTTCCGCGGTGCGGGCGATCCTCGGCGCGGCTGCGGGCCGGCCGGTGCAGCTCGGCGGGGGTTTACGCGATCTGGCGGCAGTCGAAGCCGCGTTGGCTCTCGGTGTGGAGCGCGTGATCCTCGGTACCGCTGCTTTGCGGGACCCCGAATTGGTGCGGGGCGCCGCGCGTCGGTTTCCAGGGCAGGTCGCCGTGGGTCTGGACGCGCGTTCGGGGCGAGTCGCGGTCTCCGGCTGGCTCGAGACCTCCGAGGTACAGGCCGTCGAAATCGCGACCCTCTTTCAGGATGCGGGTGTTGCGGCCGTGATCTACACGGAGATCGCGAGGGATGGCATGTTGAGTGGACCCGACCTGGAGGCCACCGCCCGCCTTGCCGAGGTGGTCTCGATGCCGGTGATCGCTTCCGGTGGCGTCGGCAACCTGGAGGACGTTCGACGCGCCGTGTCATGCGCCTCCCGTGGCGTTGCTGGCGTGATCGTCGGTCGGGCGCTCTACACCGGTGCCGTCGATTTGAAACGAGCCCTGGAGATCGCAGCGTGCTCCTGAAACGCATCATTCCCTGTCTTGATGTCGATCGGGGTCGAGTGGTGAAAGGCGTCCAGTACGTCGACCATGTCGACGCCGGCGATCCCGTCGAAGTGGCGCGGCTCTACGACGAGCAGGAAGCCGACGAAATCACCTTTCTGGACATCACTGCCAGCCACGAGGAGCGCCGCATTCTCCTGGACGTCGTCTCGCGAACCGCCGAGACGGTCTTCATGCCGCTCACCGTGGGCGGGGGAGTTCGCTCGTTGCAGGACATCCGGGACCTCCTGAACGCCGGGGCCGACAAGGTCTCGATCATGACGGCCGCGGTGAGCAAGCCCGACCTGGTTGCCGACGCCGCCGCCAAAATCGGCAGCGCAAACCTCGTATTGGCCATCGACGCCAAGCGCAAGCGGCCGGAGGCCGCGCGCAGCGAGCCGGAGGCGA
>CAZTOE010000377.1:0-3649 GCA_964615045.1 uncultured Spirochaetales bacterium | reverse complement strand
AAGGTCCTCTACGACGCGAAGCGCCTGCTCATGAACTTGCTCGAGATCCAGGCACCGATGATCGCCGCCGTGAACGGCCCCGCATCGGTCCACGCTGAACTCGCGCTTCTCTGCGATGTCGTCCTCGCGGCCGACCATGCCACCTTTCAGGACGCGCCCCATTTTCCCAGCGGTCTCGTTCCCGGCGATGGCGTGCACGTGGTCTGGCCGCTTCTCTTGGGACTGAACCGCGGGCGATACTTCCTGCTCACCGGACAGCAACTCACGGCCCGCGAGGCCCTCGACCTCGGCGTCGTCAACGAAGTGCTGGCCGCCGACCGACTGTTGCTCCGAGCCTGGACGCTCGCGCGCAAGATCCTCGAGCGACCGCCACTCACGGTCCGCTTGACCCGCGAGGCGATGCTCCAGCAAGTCAAGCGGGCGATGCTCGACAACCTCCCCTACGGCCTGGCCCTCGAGGGGCTCGCGGCGGTCGACTACTGGCCAACGAAGTTCGGGGACAAAGGCTGAACCCCGCGGCCGGGTCGCTGGTACCCTGCCTTCCATGCAGGCACCCCTGAGCCGGACGCTTTACGAGCTGCTCCGCGAGATCACGAACCCCGATCCCGGCCGAATCGCGCTGATTTCTCGCGGCGAGACGGTGTCCTACGAGGCGCTTCTCCAGCGCGCGACGAATCTCGCGGCGGCCCTTCGCGAGGAGGGGGTGCGCCGCGGCCACCGCGTTGGCGTGCTCCTCAACAACCGCCGGGAGTGGCTTGAGCTCTTCTTTGGTGCGAGCGCGCTCGGCGCCACGATCGTTCCCTTCAGTACCTGGTCGACTCGAAGCGAGCTCGAATTTCTGCTGGAAGACTCAGGCGTGCAGTGGCTTTTTGCACTGGCGCGGCTCGGCGATCGCAATTTCGCAAGCGACCTCGACGCGCTGCGCGAGACACCCGTTGCCCGGGCCCTCGAGCGTATCGTGTGGGTCGACGGCTCCTCGGGCCGGGAGGCGGTGTCCCACTACCTCATCGACCACACACGCGGTCTTCGTCTCGCGCCCGGAGAGGGGGCGAGCGCCGGAGACACGCTGCTCATCCTCTATACGTCGGGGTCGAGCGCCCGCCCCAAAGCCGTGCCGCTGCGACACTTTGCCGCAATTGAGAACGGCTTCAATATCGGCGAACGACAGGGCCTCGACGGGAACGACGCGGTGCTCGTCCCCGTCCCACTCTTTTGGTCCTATGGTGCCGTAAACGCCTTGCCCGCCATTCTTTCGCACGGCGCTACGATGGTCCTGCAAGAGCTCTTTGAACCGGAAGAAGCCCTGTCGCTGATCGAAACACATCGCTGTTCGGCGCTCTATACACTCCCCGCCATCACGAACGCCCTCCTCGCCCATCCCTCGTTCACTCCCGCTCGCACCGTGACGCTCCGGACCGGATTGACGATTGGCACCCCTCAGGATCTCTTGCGCGCGGCGCGCGAGCTCGGAGCCGCGTCAATCTGCAACATCTACGGCAGCACCGAGACCTACGGGAACTGTTGTGTCACTCCACACGACTGGCCCCTCGAGACGCGCGCGCATGGCCAGGGCGCTCCCCTTCCGGGTGTCCGGATTCGAGTCCGCGACCCGGAATCGGGTGTCCTGTGCGCAGCCGACGAGATCGGAGAGCTCGAGGTGAGCGGATACCTCACGTCGGGCTACGTCGGCCAAAGCGCGCGTCACAACTTCGAGGTTTTCACGCAGGACGGCTATTTTCGCACCGGCGATCTCGGGGCGCTGAACCGGGAAGGCCACCTCCGCTACGCCGGTCGCAACAACGAAATGATCAAGCGTTCCGGCATCAACGTTTCGCCTGCCGAAGTCGAGGAGGTGCTACAGCGCCACCCCGAGGTCGGGCTGGCCGGCGTGACGGGCGCCCCGGACGAGCGACGCGGCGAAGCGATCGTCGCCTTCGTCGTGCTTCGCCCCGGCGCCGCGGCGACCGCCGAGGAGCTCCGCCAACACTGCAGGACCTATCTGTCGAACTACAAGCTCCCGGATCACCTCGAGTGCTGCGGCGAGCTCCCGCTCACGCCCACCGGGAAACTCATGCGACGCGAGCTCAAAGCGATGGCCGAGCAACTCATGCGCGCAGAGGCTTGACTGACCCGTCGGCCCCGTTCCACGAGGTCCTTGTGAGCAAGGAGGAGCTATGACCCTTTCCCTGACGCCTCTACATCCCGTCTTTGCCGCCGAGGTTCGAGGGGCCCGCCTGGATGAGCCCGTCGGCGCAGCCCTCCGGGCCGAGATCGAGGCGGCGATGGATCGGTTTGCGGTCTTGGTGTTTCGAGATCAAGCCCTCTCCGAGGACCAACAGATGGCCTTCACCCGCAGCCTGGGGCCCGTCGACATGGGCCTGCTCAAGGTGCTGCAGAAGGAGAGCCGCTTCAGGAACGCCGGCATGATCGACATCTCGAATGTCGGTCCCGACGGCGAGATCCTCCAACGTCACGATGACCGACTGGTCGCACTGTTCGCCAACCAGCTATGGCACAGCGATAGTTCCTTCAAACGACCCTCGGCGAAATATTCCCTGCTCCTGGCCCTGGTCCTCCCCGAGCGGGACGGTGAGACCGAGTTTGCCGATATGCGAGCCGCGTACGACGCCCTGCCCGTCGAGATCCAGACCGACCTCGAAGGGCTCGTTGCCGAGCACTCCGCCTTCCACTCGCGCATGCAGCTCGGCGATCTCCAGTACACGCGCGAGGACCTCGCGAGGTATCCGACCGTCGAGTGGCCCGTCGTCCGTCAACACCCGGGCTCCCGAAGAAAGGCACTTTTCCTCGGTGCGCACGCCATGCGCATCGCCGGTCGTTCGGTGCCGGAAGGCCGGCTGCTCCTCGCGGACCTGCTCGAGCACGCTACCCAACGAAGGTTCGTCTATCGCCATGAATGGAAGCCGGGCGACCTGGTCATGTGGGACAACCGCGCGGTTCTCCACCGGGGGCGGGGCTACGACCTCGCCGCCCCGCGGGAGCTGCGTCGCAGCACCGTTGAGGATGCGCCCTGTCGAGGGGAAGCGGACGAATCCGAGGGTTCGACGCAACGTAGTATCATGGGTGCTTAACTTCGGTCGCCGTGGAGGACGCCATGCCCTACTTCGAACGCGATGGGATCAGACTCTACTTCGAGGAGACGGGTAAGGGCTTTCCTCTGCTCGTGTTCGCACCCGGCGGGATGCGCTCGAGCATCGATTACTGGCAACACAGCCCGTTCGACCCGCGGAGCGAGCTCTCCGGCGAGTTCCGCGTGATCGCCATGGACCAGCGCAACGCCGGTCGCTCGAGGGCTCCGGTACGCGGCAGCGATGGATGGCACAGCTACACCGGGGATCACGTCGCTCTGCTGGACCATCTCGGCATCGACTGCTGTCACGTGCTTGGGGGCTGCATCGGCTCGTCCTACTGCCTGGGCCTGGCCGAGATCGCTCCCGACCGAGTCGCCGCTGCCGTCCTGCAAAACCCCATCGGCCTGCACAAGAACCGCGAGGCCTTCTATGAGATGTTCGACGGCTGGGCGGCGGGCCTGCAGGAGGGCGACCGCGAGATCGACCCGGACGCGGTCGCTCGCTTCCGCGAGTCGATGTACGGGCGCGACTGCGTGTTCAACGGTTCGCGGGAATTCGTG
>CAZTOE010000376.1:0-3660 GCA_964615045.1 uncultured Spirochaetales bacterium | reverse complement strand
AAACCCTGGAGAATCTCGAGGTGGCGATCGACTGTGGGTCGGACGCCGCGGTGATCGCGCCGCTTTCCATTGAGGGGATCGACGACCCGGTTCGTTTCATCGCTCGCGAGGTGGGCGACGTTCTCGACGCAAGGACTCGGCGCATTCCCGTGTACCTCTACGACAACGCCGACATCGCCGTCGATCCAAAGATCCCCCATATTCGCACCCGACAGGTGAAAGCGCTCTCGCGGCTCGACTTCGTGCGAGGTATCAAGGTGAGCGCACCCCGCAAAGTGCTGGGCAACTACACGAAGGCGGCTGCGAGCTTTAACGAGCGTGGCGAGTTCGGGGTTTACGTGGGTGACGCCATGCTGATCTTTGACCTCTTTAGACCTCGCACCGGCGTTTGGGGAACCGTCGCCGATCGGTGGAATCGCTATCGGCTGCGGGGTGAACTGCCGTTCGGTGTGGTGGCCGGCCCCGCGAACGCCCTGCCCCGCGAGTGGGCCCGCGCCTGGCAGATGTGTCGCGCGGGAGACGCGGAGCGCATGGAAGAAGTTCGCATCGTGCTCGCGGCGTTTCGCGACCGCACCCGCGCGGCCGTGGGCAAACGGAGTATCGCGTGCCTGAAACGCGCACTCCGAAACATGGGGGTGATCTCCAGTGACGCGGTCGCGCCGGGGACACCTGCCCTTTCCGGGCCGGATCGCGATCGCTTTGACGAAGTTTTCGAGGATGTGCGTAGCCTCGCCGCCGAACACCTCCCGCCGACCTGGATCAGCACCGCCCCCGAAGCGGCTGACGCCGCTGGCCGGAGACGCGCGTGAGCCACTTCGATGTGATTGGCCTTGGGAGCCTGGTGCTCGACCGGCTCCACCGCGCCAACCGCATCCTGGGGCCCGATGAGAAGGGCCCGCTCGTCGCAGACGCCCGCGCGCCTTCGAGCCAAACGAGGGTGGGCGGAGTCATGCTCAATCAGTTGGGTTGGGCGAGCGCGCTCGGCCTGCGCACCGCCATCCTCGGCCGGGTGGCCGAAGATGCCGCGGGTCGCGAACTCCGCGCTGCGATGAACCGCGCCGGGATCGAGGCGCGCTTGCGTCTCGACGCGCGCTCCAGCGCGGTGGCCGAGATCTTCGTCGACGCGGGTGGCGAGCGCGCCATCTATTATGACTCTGGCGGTACGGGCGAGCTCGACGTGGGCTTCGTAAGAGAGGTGGTTCCCGAGGCGTTAGAGCGCGCCTCTCGGTTCTCCACGGAGGTTCACCAGGTGCCGCTGCCCGCTGTGCGGGCGGCGCTCCATCTCGCTCGCGATGCCGGCGTTCCGACCACCCTCGATGTCGACGAGCCGCCGTCTTCTGCGGTCCCCCACCTGGGCGATCGCGACGACCTGGAGGAGGTCTTGGGGTTGGCCGACCTCCTCAAGCCCTCTCTGCGCGCCGCGCGGGAGCTCGTCCCCGGCGCCGGCGACGACGCGCTGGCGTTGGCCTGCGCGATGCGTGAGCGCTGGGGCTGCGAAGCGGTGGTCGTGACCCATGGCGCGGCCGGTTGCGCGATCGCGACTCCTGGGGCGCAGTTCGAGCTGCCCGCCTATGTGGCTAAAGCGGTCGACGCCACCGGCGCCGGCGACGCGTTCCTGGGAGGCCTCCTTGCCGGAATCCACCAGGGTCTTCGTTGGGAGGACGCGGCCCGACTCGCCAACGCGTGCGGAGCGGTCTGCGTCGAACAGTGGGGAGCCTTCCCGGAGGATCCAGCCGCGATGCGAGCTCGGGTGCTCGATCGCTACGATGGAGCTTCGTTCAAGCCCGCGCCGCTCGCCGCCGAAGGCCGGGCTCAGGCAGCCTTGGCCAGCGCCTACAGCGTATTCGACGCCACCCTGGACGGCGTCGCGTCGCTCCGCGAACGGTTCGCCTCCGCGACCTGGGGTGCGCTGATCTCCGCAGTGGATGACGCGCTCCGCGGAGGTGCTCGCGTGCACGTCACCGGCGTGGGAAAACCGGAGCACCTGGCGCGGTACGGCGCGTCGCTACTCGCCTCCACCGGCGTCCCGGCCGCGTTTCTTCACGCCACCGAAACCGTGCACGGCAGCGCGGGTCAGATCGTGGCGGGCGATCTGGTGATCGCGATCAGCAATAGCGGCACGACGCGCGAGCTGCTCGCCGCAGTGGATGCGGTGCGCGCGCTGGGAGCGCGGGTCGTCGCCGTGACGGCCGACCCAGCATCGCCGCTGGCCGACCGAGCAGATTGGGTGCTCGACGCGGCCGTCGCGCGGGAGGGCGGAGGTCTGGGGCTGGCCCCGCGCGCGAGCGCCGCGGCGGAGCTCGTCGTGCTGGCCGCGCTCTCCGCTGGGCTCGAGACGCTCCGCAACCTGACGCACGAGGACTATCACGCGCGTCACCCCGCCGGCCGCCTGGGCCAGCTTTCGAAGCGGGCCTAGGAAACGGCGGGCCTGTCGGGCGTCTTGACGGTGAGGACGGGACAGGGCGCCTTTTGCACGACGCGCTCGGCGACGCTCCCGAGCAACAAGTGCTTGAGGCCGCCATGGCCACGGGTTCCGATCACGATCAGGTCCGCCGGGAGCTCCTCGGCCTCGGTCTCGATCACGGAGGCCGGGTAGCCCTCGCGCACAATGCAGTCGACCTTGAGTCCCGCGCTGCGCAGCGGTTTGGCATAGCGCTCGAGGTTCTCAGCGGCCTCGCCCTTAACGCTGGTCCAGAAATCCGGGGGCAGATACGCGCCCTCGAGCTGCTGGAAGTCTACCGGAAGGTGGTAGGCGTGAAGCAGAACGAGACGGCTCTCGTGCTCTTCCGCCAGGTGGGCGGCCCACTCCAATACATTCTCGGCGTGATGGGAAAAGTCGAGGGGCACCAGTATCATGCGCACTTGGATCACGGTGCGAGCCTGCCCCGAAGAGCACCGCGCCGCAAGAAAAAAGCGCAAGCTGAGCGGCGGCGGCACGGAGCGCGCGGCGAGCCCCAGGCGACCAAAGGTCCAGAAAGGGGGCCGGGTCGTGGGGGATCGGGTTTGGTGCGGCCAACAAGGTCCGCGAGTAGGCTTGCTCCATGTGTGACTCGGAGATCCGAGCCGTAGATCCCGCGACCGAGAGGGATGTGAAGCCCAAGGGCTCCTCGACTGCGACGTTCGAGTTCGGGCGCAACTGGCAGCAGTTCCTCGAGTGCCTCACGGATGAACGGATCGAAACGGCCAGAGATTCGCTTTTGGATTTCATGCAGGTCGAGTGCCTGCGGGGCAAAAGTCTCCTCGATGTCGGGTGTGGCAGCGGTCTCTTTTCCTACGTCGCTCACCGGCTCGGCGCAGCGCCGATCGTCAGTTTCGACGTGGATGGGTTCTCCGTGGAGTGCTGTCTCCATATGCACGCCAAAGTTGGCAAGCCGGACAGCTGGCGGATCGTCCGAGGCTCGGTGCTCGACGAAGACTTCGTCAAGGCCTTGGGGCATTTTGACATCGTCTATGCCTGGGGCTGCCTGCACCACACCGGCGACATGTGGAACGCGATCGAGAACGCCGGAAGCCGGGTTGCTCCCGGAGGTGTCTTCTACCTCGCGATCTATAACAAGGTCAAAGGTGGCATCCAGAGCTCGAAGAACTGGTACCGCGTTAAAAGGCTTTACAACAAGATGCCTCGTGCCGGGAAGACCGCGATGGAGTGGGGTTACGGGG
>CAZTOE010000375.1:0-3676 GCA_964615045.1 uncultured Spirochaetales bacterium | reverse complement strand
TGGCCGGTGGGTCGGCAGGAGGCGGTAGCGCGGTTCCGGTTCGAGCGTCTAGGTCCGCGCCAAACCGCGGAACCACACCTCAAGGGCCCGTGCGACGCGGTCGCCCAGGCCCTCCTCCGACGGCTCGGGCCGCATCGCCCAGTTGATCAGCACGCCCTGAAAGAGTGCCCCATACGACTCGGCAATGAAATCGGGGTCGACGTCGTCGCGGAGGAGACCTGCTTTCTGGAAGCTCTCGAAGATCTCGCGCAGCGTGCGCTGGTTCGATTCGAACTGCTGCACCAAAGCCGTCGCTTGGGGTGTCTCAGGGCCCGGGCTCGCAGTCGCGTGGACGATCAGCGCGCGCGGAGCGATGAGGCGCAGGAGGTCCCGGTCTTCTTGTGCCCAGTTGAGCGCGGCGCGAAGCGAGCTCAGAAAGCGCTCCAGGTCCGGAACGGCTTCCAGAGCCTCGCGCTCGGCCGCGAGCCAAGCGGCGGTCCCTGCGTACCAATCGATCGCCAGCTGCGAGAGCAGGGCTTCTTTGCTCGGGAAATAGTTGAAGACGGTTTGGTCGCTCACGCGGGCGGCGAGGGCGATGTCGCGCACCCGGGTCGCGTCGAAGCCGTGTTCTCGGAATAGCCTCTTCGCTGCCTCGAGGATGGCTGCTCGGGTCTCCGCCTTCTTATCCATCCGGAGGCTCATACTTATTTATACTAGACTCAATTTTTATTGACCACTCAAAATAGTGAGAGATCATGCGCCTCCCACGGACGGATCGTCGGGTGGTAGCGCCAACCGCCCCCGAGGCGAGGAGGATCCCATGCGACCGCCTGGTTGGGCACTGCTGTTGAACGCGCTGGTCCTCGGCGCGCTCGCGGCACACGCGCAGTCGGACGCCGTGCAGGAAGCGCCTCTCGAAGATGGGCCGAGCGGGAGGGAGATCTATGCGCGGGTGCTCGAGAATTCTCTCTCGAGCTCCAAACTGGAGCAGCGCACGATCTCGGAAGACCAGAGTGGAGACCGCCAGGAGTCCCGCTTCTGGGCGCGCTTTCGCGACTACCGCGTGAACGGCGGCCCCAACGCCGACGGAGTGATTTCGAAGTCGCTCATGAAGTACACCTTTCCGCAGAGCCGCCGGGACTCGAGCTATCTGTTCATCGAGAAGCACCGCGCCGAGAACGAGGGCTTCAACTACTCGCGCGCCCGCGGCAAAGTGATGCGGATGAGCACTCGGGAGGAGACTGTCTTCGGGACGGACTTCACCCTGGAGGACCTGGTCGCGGTACGCGTGCTCGATGACGCCACCTACGAGCGGCGACCGGACGAAGAGATTGACGGCTTCCCCGTCTACGTCGTGATGATGAGCTATTTGCCCGAATCGCATCCCCAGTACGCGCGCAGTCTCCTGTGGATCGATCAGGAGTACTTCGTGGTCCTCAAGACCCTCAACTGGGATCACGATGGGACGGAGCGGAACGTGATGGAGGCCCCCCGGTCGCGGATCGAACGCCACGATGACACCTGGATTCCGATGGAAATTGTCATGAGTGACCTGCGCGACTCCACCACCTCCTGGCTCTACACCGATTCGATCGAGGCGAACCCCGACCTCTCCGATCGCCTCTTCGAGCCCGCCCGCCTGGGGCGAAACCGCCGCTAGGCGCGACTTCGAACCAGGAGCGGCGGAAGTAGCAACAGATCGGTGCTGAGGCAGAGCAGCATCGTCGTCGCGGTGAGGGCGCCGAACTCCCGGAGCGTCGCGAAGCCCGAGAAGGTAATCGTCAAGAATCCGGCGATCAGCATCGCCGAGGTGATGATCACGGGGGGGCCGACGTCGCGAAGCGTCTGGGTGATGGCGGCTTCCGGAGTTTGGCCGTTGCGTCGTAGCCTGAGGTAACTCACCAGAATGTGCGCCGAGTCATCGATCGCGACGCCGAGCGAAAGGCTTCCGATCAAGCCGGTCGGTAGCGAGAGGGACGCGGCTCCCGAACCGAGGAGTCCGAAGAAGAGCAACACCGGGATCCAATTTGGAATCATGGCGAGCAGGGCAAGGCGCGGAGAGCGAAACAGGACACAAACCAACAGGAGGATCGCTCCGCTGGCGAAGCCCACACAGCGAAACTGGTCCGTCGCAATGCGATCGGCGCTGCGATTCAGGACGATCGCATTGCCGGTGACGACCGCCCGGATCCCGCTCGGGACAAGCGCTTCCTCTCTGAGTCGATCATAGATCGCGGCTTCGAGGCTGCGGATCGCCCGCGACCCCTGCTGACCGGTTCGCACGACAATGTTTGCAACGCGATGGTTCGAGCTGGCGAAGCGGCGCATCTCCGCTTTGGGGATCATGAACACGAGGTCGCTAACCTCCGCTTCCGAGTCGGGGATCCGTTCCTGCGTGGGATCTCCGGCTTCGAAGGCTCGGTTCAGCTTGCGGAGGGGTTCCACCATCGAAAGCGTGTTGTCGACGCCGGGAATCGACGCGAGTCGGGTGCCGATGTTCTCGAGGGCGCGCAGATTCTCGGGGCGGCGAAACACGCCTTCTCCTTCGCCCTCGAACGTGACGTAGAGGGGAACCGGGCCTCCGAGCGTGCGGTGGATCGCCTCGAAGTCGCGGCGGACCGGAGAGGCGGGATCGAAGAAGGTGAGGTAGTCGGTGTCCACCTCGACGCGCCAGACCAAGGCGAAGGCCGCCAACGCCAGCATCCCCCAGACCACGATCAACGAGCCCGCGCGGCGCGTCGCGAAGCGCGCGACCCAGCCGAGAAGCCAGCCGATGGAACGCAAAGGACGTCCTCCGGGGTTAGGCGGTGCCAGAGGCAGTAGCGCGAGGGCTGCGGGAATCGTCGTCAGAGAGACGACTGTGAGGCAGGCGATGCCGAACACGGCGAAGAGGCCCAGTTCGGTCGTCGCCGGGGTCTTCCCAAGCAGGAGGGCCGCGAAGCCTACGCAGGTGGTAAATCCCGCGACGACGACGGGAAGGAGCGTGTAGCGGAGGGTGCGCAGCGCGATCTCGGGCGCAGTGCCCCCGCGCCGGCATTCGACCTCGTACCGCCCCATGATGTGAATGCCGTACAAGCCGCCCAGCGCGATCAGCGTTGAGGGCAATACCAGGGTGATCAGATTGAGTGGGGTATGCACGATGACGAGCGCAGCAGTGGTCCAGATCGCGGCGACTAGACAGGCGACAAGGGGCAGCAGGGCCATGCGCAGCGAGCCCGTGAGAACGAGGGCGGTGGCCGTCGCCACGGCCACCGCGAGGGGAACAAGGCGGAGGAGATCGCGGACCATCTGGTGATAGGCGCGCGCCTTGATGTGGGGCCGGCCCGAATAGTGGGGCCGTAGGCCCTCCGCCAGCGACGCTTCGGTTAAGGCGCGAATGGCCTCATCCGCGCCACTCTCGATCCAATCCCGGTCGCTCATCGGAAACAGCGACAACTCCAGCGCGACCGCGTGGCCATCCTCTCCGATCAGATACTTCGGGTAGATCGGATCCGCCAGGGCTCGGTCCCGCAGCGCGGACAGAGCCTTCGGGTCGCTCGGGATGACGCGAATGAAATCTCCGATCTCGATCCGATCTGCGTCGGCGTCAAAGAAAAAGTCCTTCGCATTGACCAGGCTTTCGCTGCGCCGGACCGGGCCGAGACGACCGATGGCGTTGCCGAGGAGAGGACGACCGGACAGTTGCCGATGTGCCCTC
>CAZTOE010000374.1:0-3688 GCA_964615045.1 uncultured Spirochaetales bacterium | reverse complement strand
AGCTCCGCGCCCACCGATTCATGAAGATCATCTCGCTCGCTCCGGAGGTGCTCTGATGCCGCCCCGTTTGCTCGAGCGGTACCGGAGCGAGATCGCTCCGAAACTGATGCAAGAAT
The DNA here is from genome assembly GCA_964615045.1 of uncultured Spirochaetales bacterium. GTDB lineage: Bacteria > Myxococcota_A > UBA9160 > UBA9160 > PR03 > JANQRO01. The sequence continues at coordinate 3,572 of CAZTOE010000374.1, read as the reverse complement.
TCGGCTACAAGAACATCCACCAGGTACCTCGTCTACGGAAAGTTGTCGTGAATATGGGTATCGGAGAGGGGAGCCAGAACCCCAAGCTGCTCGAGAAGGCGACCCAAGAGCTCTCGGCCATCACCGGGCAAAAGGCGGTCATTCGCAAGGCCCGCAAGTCGATCGCGGCTTTCAAGCTGCGGGAGGGCCAGGAGGTGGGATGCATGGCAACGCTGCGGGGTGACCGGATGTGGGAGTTCCTCGATCGCTTGCTGAACGTCGCGTTGCCGCGCGTCCGTGACTTCAAAGGCATCTCGCCCAAGGCCTTCGACGGCCGCGGGAACTACACCCTTGGCGTTCGGGAGCAGATCATCTTTCCCGAGATCGACTACGACTCGGTGGAGCGGATTACCGGCCTCAACGTCACCGTCTGTACCAGCGCGGCGAACGACGTCGAGGGGAAGGCGCTGCTCGCCCAAATTGGGGTGCCTTTCCGTGTGTAGCCGGAAGGGCATCCGAGAGGTATCGCGATCATGATGACCGATCCGCTCGCGGATATGCTGGCGCGGATCCGCAACGCCGGGATGGCGAAGCTTCCGCAGGTGGTTTGCCCCTCGTCCAGGCTCAAGTTCTCAGTGGCTCAAGTGCTGCGCGAGGCCGGCTACCTGAGCGACGTGCAGGTTCGTTCCGAGGCGGGTCACCCGCGACTCGTCCTCGATGTCCGATATCGCGACGACGGCGATCCGCTGATCGAGGGAATCCGCAGGATCAGCCGGCCCAGTCGCCGCGTCTACGTCGGCAAGGAGCGCATCCCGCGGGTCCGCAATGGTCTCGGCATCGCGGTGCTGTCGACCTCGAAGGGTGTCCTTTCAGATTCCGGCGCCCGCGAGGCCGAAGTGGGCGGCGAAGTGCTCTGTGAGGTCTGGTGATGTCGCGGGTTGGCCGCCGCCCGATCGCCATTCCCGGTGGCGTCGAGGTCAGCAGCAGCGGGAGCGAGGTTCAGGTGAAGGGGCCCAAAGGCAGCCTCGCGGCCCAAATTCCCGCGATGATTTCGATCGACGTCGGAGACGGCGAGGTCAGCCTAAAGCGTTCTGACGATCGCAAGCAGACCCGCGCCTTTCACGGTCTGGCCCGGGCACTCGTGGCGAACATGATCGCCGGTGTGACGGAAGGGTTCGCGCGGGAGCTGCAGATCGAGGGGGTCGGGTACCGGGCCGAGGTGCAGGGCAGGAAGCTCAACTTGAGCCTCGGCTTCTCCCATCCGGTCCAAGTCGAAGTGCCCGAGGGGCTCGAAGTCAAGGTCGAGGGTACGAATCGTATCCGTGTCGAGGGAGCGCACCGGGAGCGGGTAGGCCAGTTCGCCGCGGAACTGCGGGGACTCCGTCCGCCGGAGCCGTACAAGGGCAAGGGAATTCGATACGCCGATGAGCGCGTGCGCCGCAAGGTTGGAAAGGCCGGGGCTGGCGCCGCCTGATCTGGCGGGAGTGAAAGCATGAGGCGTAAGGTACGCAGCGAGAAACGGGGCAATTGGCAGGCGCGGCGGACGCGCATCCAACGGAAGATTGGCCGCAGCGACCGCGTGCGGCTCACCGTGTTTCGCAGCGCGAAACACATGTACGCTCAGCTCTGCGATCCGCAAACCGGCCAGACCTTGGTATCGGTCTCGACGCGCACGCCGGCAATCCGGGGGGCCGGAGGGGGCACGGGCAACGTCGACGCCGCGAAGCGGGTCGGGACCGCCGTGGCCGAGCTCGCGCGCGCGCGCAACATCCAAGAGGTCGTCTTCAATCGCAACGGTTTTCTCTATCACGGTCGCATCAAGGCACTCGCCGACGCGGCTCGGGAAGCGGGGCTCAAGTTCTGATGGCATCTCGCAAGCATCGACTCAACCCGAACGACTACGAACTCCAAGACCGCGTAGTTCATATCAACCGCGTGGCGAAGGTCGTGAAGGGAGGGCGCCGCTTCAGCTTCAGCGCCCTGGTTGTCGTCGGTGATGGCGCCGGCGTGGTCGGAGTCGGGCTCGGAAAGGCAGGCGAGGTTCCCGAGGCGATCCGCAAGGGCATCGACCGCGCGCGCAAGTACCTGATCCGGATTCCGATCCAGGAGGGAACGCTACCACACGAGGTGATTGGGCACTTCGGAGCGGGCTTGGTGCTCCTACGGCCCGCTTCGGGGGGTACCGGTGTGATCGCCGGGGGCGGCGTGCGCGCCGTGCTCGAGGCCGCCGGAGTCCAGGACGTGCTGACCAAGAGCCTGGGTACCAACAACCCTCATAACGTCGTGAACGCGACCATGGTGGCGCTCGGCGAATTGCGCGACCCCGAAGATCGGGCCGAGGAGTTGAGGCAGAGCGCATGAGTGATCAATCGATCCGGGTGACCTGGGTGCGGAGCGCGCTCGGGTACAACCGGCGACAGCGTGCGACGCTGCGCGGCCTCGGACTGCGCCGGCTGAATCAGACTGTGGAAGTGCCCAATGAGCCCGCGGTGCGCGGGATGATCGAGAAGGTGAAGCATTTGATTCGGGTGGAGGGCTAGCCGCGATGCTCGATCGTTTGTCGCCGCGGCCGGGTGCTCGTCGACCGCACAAACGCGTCGGTCGCGGTCCGGGTTCGGGAACCGGGAAGACGGCTGGACGTGGGATCAAAGGGCAGGGGAAGCGTTCCCCGGGTCGCGAGACGCCCCTCTGGTTTGAGGGTGGCCAGATGCCGCTCGCACGGCGGTTGCCCAAACGGGGCTTTCACAGCCGAAATCGCGTGGAGTATGAGGTGGTCAATGTGGGTGCCCTGGCCGTCCTCGGCGAGGGTACCGAAGTGACCCCCGAGTTGTTGCGCTCGCGCGGCCTCATCGGAGGGAGGTCAACGCCCGTCAAACTGCTCGGCGACGGCGACGCGCCCAAGGGTCTGCGCGTTCGGGTGCACGCGGCCAGTGCGGGAGCCCGCCAAAAAATCGAGGCGCAGGGCGGAAGCGTGGAGATCCTCGCTTGATCGGAGGCGTCCAGAATATCGGCCGCGTCGCGGAACTGCGTCGCCGCATCCTGTTCACCTTCGGGATGCTCGCGGTGTATCGACTCGGTGCGCATATCGTCACGCCCGGAATCGCTCCCGAGGTGATCCGAAGCTTTTTTGAACAGATGGGGGGGACCGTTTTCGGTCTGTTCAACCTGTTCTCCGGCGGCGCCCTCGAACAGCTCTCGATCTTTGCATTGGGCATCATGCCCTACATCAGCGCCTCCATCATCTTCCAGCTTTTGACGGTGGTGGTTCCGCAGCTCGAGCAGTTGCAGAAGGAGGGCGAGCAAGGCCGCCGCAAGATCACCCAGTGGACCCGGTACGCGACCGTGGTGATCGCGGCAATCCAGAGCCTGCTTCTCGCCTTTGCCCTCGAAAGCGGCCAGTTTGGCGAAGTCGCGGTCCTCAATCCGGGCTGTGGCTTCCGTTTGATGTTTGTGCTGAGCCTCACGAGCGGAACCCTGTTCATCATGTGGCTCGGCGAACAGATTACCGAGCGTGGCATTGGAAATGGCATCTCGCTGGTGATCTTCTCGAGTATCATCGTGAGCATCCCCAGCGCGCTGGCGTCGTTGATCCA
>CAZTOE010000373.1:0-3705 GCA_964615045.1 uncultured Spirochaetales bacterium | reverse complement strand
CCCCCCACCAGCTCCCCGATCGCTCCCAATTCCGTGATCGTCATGGATCCCCTCCTTCGCGGAGGGGGAGCGTATCGCGGAGTGGGGCTAGAACGCGGGTTGGCGGTGTCGCCTTCGCTCCAGGCCGTCGCGATTCGGAGCCGACGTACGCCTCCAGCGAACCGCCCTCGATACGCTCGATTGGCGGGGGAGCCCGGTTTGACGAACACTGGCTGCGACGCCGTAGCAACTCGCGTCGGCGTATAATGGACCCAGCAACCGATCGATCGTCGTTTCGACGCGGTAGGAGGGCACCATGGTCAGTCCCGAGGCACGGGCGCTTAACGAGTCCTTTCGCAAGGATCTCAGAGATTCGGGTTTGTTCCGTCAGGATGCAGAAGCGGTACGCGCCGCCTGGGACGAGTTCGGAGCCACGATTCCCGAGTACTCAAGTGACGTACGGATAGAGTCGGTGCAGGCGGGCTCGGTGCCCTGCGAGTGGGTAACGCTTCCGGGAACCCGTGAGGATCGCGTGGTTCTTCACTTCCACGGAGGCGGCTACGCGATCGGCCACCCGGCCACATACCGGAACTACAACAGTCGGGTTTCCGAAGCGGCGGATGCCCGCGTGCTGGCGGTGGACTATCGACTGGCGCCGGAGCATCCTCATCCGGCAGCGGTTGAGGACACACTAGCGGCCTATCGCTGGGTGCTTGATCAGGGCGTCGCCCCGGAGAGCGTGGGTTTTCACGGCGAATCCGCGGGTGGCGGCCTGGTGCTCGGCACGCTCCTGGCCGCGAAGGAGCGGAGCATACCGCTTCCGGCGGCGGCGATCGCAGTCTCTCCTTGGGTGGATCTCACGCTGTCGGGAGAATCCCAACGGCGGAATCGTGAGGTCGACCCGATGATCGGTCCGGGCGTGCTCGATCCCTGGGCCGAAGGCTACCTTGACGGTCAAGACCCGAAGACGCCCCTGGCATCGCCGCTCTTTGGCGACCTCGCGGGTCTCCCGCCGATCTACATTCTGGTGGGAAGCACCGAAATCCTGCTGGACGACGCCCGCGAACTCTTCATGCGTCTAGGCGAATTCGGGGTGGATACCACGATCGAGGTGGCGAGCGAGATGCCCCACATCTGGCCGGTCTTCGCCTACCAGCTGCCGGAAGGTCGCAGCGCGATCCGCAAGATGGGCCGATTCCTCCGTGACCAACTCGGTTAGGGAACGACACCGCCCACCAACTCCCCAATCGCCCCGGGCTCCATGATGGTCATGAAGGTCCCTCCTTGGGGAGGGGGCGTATCGCGAGGTTGCGTTCGTCGTTCGCTAATCGTCCTCAACGAGAACCGCATCGAGGGAAACGAACCCAATGCTTTAGGGTTGAGCTCCCTTGCCCAAAGGTGGCCCGTTTGGTCCCGGTTTGAGACTCTCTCATCGGGTCTGCCGCGTGCCCGCAGGTGTGGGAGAACGACATGGAGGCCATCCAAGGAGTCTACGAAGTGGCGATCAAAGTGCGGAACCTCGAGCGATCTGAGGCGTTTTACCGGGGCGTGCTCCAGCTGGAAGACGGCCTGCGCGATGAACCGCGCCGCTGGAATTTCCTGCGTGCCGGCTCGGGGATGGTCGTCCTACAAGAGGACACTTCGGGCACCTGGCCCACCCAGCACTTTGCGTTCACGGTCCGGGAGAGCGATCTCGTAGGGGCGGCACAATACCTCCGCGAGCGCGGCGTGACGACGAGGGGCCCGGTCACCCATGACTGGATTCCCGCCAAGTCGCTCTACTTCACCGATCCGGATGGTCACGAACTGGAATTCTGCGCGCCTCTGTAGGCCCCCATCGCGATCAGTAGTGGACCGGAGCGAGAACTCCACCACTCCACTCACACGTCGTTGTTGCGACGCGGCTAAGCGGGCGCCGAGAAGGAGAGTCGCCTGGACGAATCTCAGCTCGGAAGGGGCGTTACCAGCGGCCCGTCGGGCTCGACGATGGGGATGCCGACGCGCTCTGCATCGGCAAAAAATTTCCGTCTTCGAGGAAGCGGGTGGTGGTGACTCCGGATACCAAGAGTATTGCCCAACATGCCGGATTTTTGCTCGTCTCTCTTGGCAAGCGTCGCGCTCGGATCGGGAGAAAAGCGTTCGCGAAAGCGCCGAATCAGCGGGATGATCTCCGCTTGCCCCGTGTTGTTCTGCTTAAGAAGTTCGCCGGATTCCACGCTCCAGGGATCGTGGGGGGCCAATACAGTTCGAGGATCTTGGCCGCGAGTTGGGCAGTGGCGACAGAGCTCGGGGTAGTACGGAGTTTTCCGATCGCAGCACCCGCGCATGGACCTATTCCTGACCCCGCCCCGCAGTGAACTAATCACCGCGACCCTACCCACCAGCTCTCCGATCGCCCCGAGTTCCCTCCCAGCGTGTCAGCTGGTTCGGAAGTGCGGGATCACGTGTTTCGCGAAGAGCTCCATTGAGCGGCGGGCCTTGGCCGGGGGCAGGCCCGCGAGCTGCATCCACATGACCAGGTGGGTCACCCGCGTTTCGGCGCGGTAGCGCTCGATCTCGGCGATGGCGTCGTCGGGCGTACCGACAATCAGCGGCGCCTGGAAAAACGAAAGATCCTTGGCGAACCGAAGCTTGCCGGGGGGTGGTACCTCGGGCGCCGACATGGTCTCCGCCGCCCAGGGCAAATCGTCCGCTTCCTTGTAGCGCCTATCGTAGCTGCTCATCATGTAGTAGAGGTGCTCTTCGGCGTCATCCCAGGCCTCTTCGCGGCTTTCGGCGACGTAGACCGCGCGCAGCTGAGAGATGTGGTGATCCTCGATCGGCTTCCCGAGTTCGGTGAGCGCGGCGTCGTAGATCTGTTGCAGATCCGCTCCACCGCTCCCCGCGAGGTGACATCCGAGCTCCGCAGTGCGCCGCACGGAGGCCTCCATCATCGCCCCAATCCAAAGCGGAGGATGCGGTTTCTGCACCGGCTTCGGTCGCATCTCGACCTGGCGCAGGGTGTAGTGCTTGCCCTGGTGGGAGAAGGACTCTTCGGTAAAGCAGCGACGGATGATGTCGACGCCTTCGCGCAGCCGCGACACGCGCTCGTTGCGCGGGATGTTGAAGGTCGCGAACTCGCTCAGCCAATACCCGAGCCCGAGACCCAGGTCGAGGCGACCCCGGGAGATCAGATCAACGGCGGCGGCGTCTTCCGCGACGCGAACCGGGTGGTGAAATGGAAGGACGATCAGGAAGGTTCCAATTCGGATCGTCGTGGTTCGCGCGGCGATCGCGCCCAAGATCGGGAGCAGGGAGGGCGACCATCCGTCTTCGGCGAAATGGTGTTCGGTCGTCCACACGTGGTCGTACCTGAGCGCTTCGGCATATACCGCTTGCTCGATGTGTTCTGCGTAGACGTCTTCGAAGGGTCGCGCCCACTGCGCGGGGTTTCTAAATGCGAGGAGGAGTCCGAAATCCATCGATGGGTTCTCCCGATGCGAGCCGGTACGGCGAAAGATCCCACGGAAACGCTAGGGCAGCAAGGCGGCCTCGTGGCCCAGCCAACATTCGCAAGGGCGCGGATCCCGAGCCGCGTTTCTGCGCCCCTGTGATTACGCGGGCTGCAGGGGTGCCTGGTTGCCATTGCTCCATGTGTCGGGGCCCAGTCGGACTACGTCGCAGGGACGTCGATGATGAGCCCGGCGTCCCGCAGCTCTTTGGGGAGCGTGGCCGTAGGCGCAGGCC
>CAZTOE010000372.1:0-3739 GCA_964615045.1 uncultured Spirochaetales bacterium | reverse complement strand
TCCAGATAGACGGCGGGGCTCGGGCACCGGATCACCAACGCGCAGGCATTCACCGGGCTCTGTCTTCTCCGATGGCGATGGCTCCTCGACAACGGCCACCGTCGAGCTGGCACTCTCAGTCGGCGATGGTGTTGGTCCCGGGGCCCGTGAGTCACTCCTTGGGCCGGCGCACGCCATGCCAAGGAGAAGGGACGCCACAATCGCCAGGGTGTTACCGACCAGCGAGAAGTGAGCTTTTCTGACCGGTAGCCGGGCAGAGAGGTCATCATCATCCCGCGCCGCCAGGCGCGGTGCTTGGTCGTTCGGGTAGGATCGGGCGGAGAAAGGAACCCCGGCCGTAGTGAGCGGCCGGGGTTTGGTTTGGGGCCGCGCCTCGTCTCGAGGAAGCGCCGACATCCAATCAGCGGCAGCATCCCACGAGACGCGGCTCGGAGTCCATCCCGAAAGTGCCGAGACGGGGTGCGAGCGGCGGAGAAGTCATTCTGCGTCAGCGGCTTTGCCGCTGGTGCGGACGTCTGTTCTTCATCTGCCGCAGCTGCGATCGCGGCCACGCTTACTGCAGCCGGTCGTGCCGGGATCAGGGCTACCGGCGGTGGCGCTCGGCGGCTCGTCGGCGCCACCAGTCCTCTCGGGAGGGGCGGCGTGATCACGCTGACCGCCAGCAGGCCCTGCGTCGGCGCCGGGGGCGGCAAAACGTGACGGAACAGGGTTCCCTCCGAGCCGGGCTGCTCGGTAGCCTGCCCTTGCCTCCGGTCGTGGCCCGCGCCACCCCGGGGGAAGCGAAGGGGGTCCGACTGAGGCCGTGCCCCCTCGACCACGTCACGGCGGTCTGCGTGATCTGCGGCCGCGGCGGCGTGATCGATCCTGATGGAGGCAGGCATGATCGACCCCGCGGTGGTGGCACGGATCCGCCAGCTCTACTACGCCGAGCACTGGAAGGTCGGAACCATCGCCTCCGAGCTGAAGCTGCACCCGACGACGGTCCGCCACTCACTGATCGACCGACCACGCAGCGAACCGCCACCGCGGCCCAGCCCGGCCGATCCCTACGTGGGCTTCATCGAGGAGGTGCTGCGGAAGCATCCCCGGCTGCGTGCCACGCGGATCTACGAGATGGTGCGCGTGCGCGGGTATTCAGGGTCGGTGAGGCAGCTGCGGCGCAAGGTGGCCCGGCTGCGTCCAGTTCACTCGGAGCCGTACCTTCGTCTGCGCACGTTCCTCGGCGAGCAGGCTCAAGTGGACTGGGCGCACTTCGGCTCGGTCCGTCTGCACCGCCACGCCAAACGCAGGCTGTCCTGCTTCGTGATGACGCTGTCGTACTCACGGGCGCTGTACCTCGAGTTCTTCTTCGATCAGACCCAGGAGAGCTTCCTGCGTGGACACGTGCGCGCCTTCTCCTATTTCGAGGGTGTCGCGCGCACTCTTCTCTACGACAACTTGAAAACTGCAGTGCTCGAGCGGCTCGGCACAGCAGCCGTGCATTTCCATCCGCGCCTGCTCGAGCTGTGCGCCCACTACCACTTCCAGCCACGGCCCTGTGGCGTGCGCAAACCCGCCCAAAAGGGACGCGTGGAGCGGGCCATCCGCTACATCCGAGAATCCTTCTTCGCCGCACGCAGCTTCACGACCCTCGACGACTTCAACCGCCAGGCCTGGCTGTGGCGCGACGAGGTGGCGCACGGCCGGCCCTGGCCCGACGACCACTCACGTATCGTGGCCGAGGTCCTCGCCGAGGAGCGGGGCTACCTGGTGCCTCTGCCCTCCCACCCCTTCGACACCGACCAGGTCATACCCGTGCGCTCGCGCAAGACCATCTACATCCGCTTCGACTCCAACCTCTACACGATTCCACCTGTGGCCGTGGGCCGTCCGCTCACCCTCGTCGCCTCCGACACCCGGGTCCGCATCCTGGACGGCACCACCGAGCTGGCCGACCACCGCCGCTGCTTCGAGCGCACTCAACGCGTCGAGGACGAGGCTCACGTACAGGCGCTGCTCGAGGAAAAGCGCCGCGCCCAGGGCTCAGTGCTCTCCACTCGGCTGACCGGCGTCGCACCACAGGTCGAGGACCTTCTCCAGGCCGCCTTTGAGCGGGGCGAGTCCGCCGCAGCCCAGATGCGTCAGCTGCTCGAGCTGCTCGACCGCTACGGTGCCGCCGAGCTTAGGGCCGCCGTCAGCGAGGCCCTCGAGCACAAGACACCCCGGGCCAGCTCCGTGGGCTATCTCCTCGAGCGCCGGCGCCGCGCCGCCAAGACCCCCGTCGCGCTGCCCGTCGACCTTTCCCGACGGCCCGATCTGGCCGATTTCCACGTCAACCCCCATCCCGCGGAGATCTACGATGAGCTCACGTCCACCGACGACCCCGAAGAACACTGAACTCGCCGCCGAGCTCGCCCAGGTGGGCCTGCTCGCCATCTCGGAGAACCTCGAGGACTTCCTGGCACGGGTCATCAAGGCACGTGTGCCTCCGAGGCAGATCCTCGAGGAGATCGCGCGCATCGAGCTCGCCGAGAAGATCCAGCGCAGCCTGCAAAGGCGCCTCGAACGCGCACGCCTGGGTCGTTTCAAGCCCATGGCCGACTTCGACTGGAACTGGCCCACGAAGATCGACCGGGAGCTCATCGAGCGGGCCTTTACCCTCGACCTCGTCCGCGAAGGACGAAACCTCGTCCTGCTCGGATCCAACGGCCTCGGCAAGACCATGATCGCCAAGAACCTCGCCTTCCACGCCGTCCAGGAAGGTCACTCGGCGCTGTTCACCACCGCCGCCGAGATCATCGAGAGTCTGCAGGGGGACCTCTCACCCTCCACCTTCCGCCGAAAGGTCGCCCGCTACGGCTCCTTCGACTTGCTCTGCATCGACGAGGTGGGCTACCTGGCGTACGACGCACACGCCGCGGATCTGCTCTACAAGGTCGTCGACCGCCGCTACGAGCGGCGTGCCATCCTCCTCACCACAAACCTCGCCTTCCGCAACTGGCACACCGTCTTTCCCAATGCCACCTCGATCGCCACCCTGCTCGACAAGCTCACACATCACGCCGACATGACTCTCCTCGAGGGAGAAAGCTACAGAGCTCACGAAAGCAAGCAAGAGGCCGCACAGAGAAGACGGAAGAGGCCAAGACGATGACGACCACTCCGGAATTCAGCCGACGCAGCTACGTCGGCGCGGTCCTCGACCTCTACGCACGCCTCCCAGGCACACGCCCCAGGCCAACTCGTCAGGATCGCCGCCTCGCAACTTCACTGTACGAGCGCGGCGTGCCCTTCTCGACCGTCAGGACCGCCCTCCTGCTCGCCGTCGCACGCCGGACCCTACGCCCCAAGGACGCGCCACCCCTGCCACCCATAGGCTGCTTGCACTACTTCGTCCCCGTCCTCGACGAAGTGCTCGCCACGCCCCCCGAACCCGGCTACGTCGACTACCTGGCGACGAAACTCAAGCCCTTCCTCATCACCCCGTCGACCTCGGGGCCCCTCCCGTCGACGACTGGTCAGAAATCGCCACTTTCACGTGGTCGGTAACATCTTGCCCGATGAACACGCCCTTGTCGTCGTAGAACTCGACGACCCGCTCGGCGCTCTTTGATGCTGCCGCCTCGGCCCACGCGGCATCCGCGGCCTTCACCTCCGCGACGACTCGAGCGGAGCTAGTCTCGCTGACAGCCACCGCCGCTGCGAGCGCACATCCCAAGGCGATCGCCAGACTCATCGGTTACCTCCTTTCCCCGTGGAA
>CAZTOE010000371.1:0-3747 GCA_964615045.1 uncultured Spirochaetales bacterium | reverse complement strand
GCAAGCGCCGCCCGTCGGGCGCGGCGCCGTGTGCGGCATCTCGCTCTCCCTCGTTCACGTCCACTTCCTATGCTCGACCCGGGCCTTTCTCACGGAGAGGTGGCCGAGTGGTCGAAGGCAGCGGTCTTGAAATTCGATGCCGGCAACGCGCATGCGTGTCGACGGGCTAAGCTTCTCGGCGACCCCGACAATTCCCCGCCCCCTACCATTAGCAGACCGCGCGTAGATGATCCGCAGCTCCAGAGGCAGCAGTTTGGAGCCTGCAAAGACCGTCTCCACCAGCTCCGCCGTCACGCGGTAGGGTCGCCCGTATCAAGCGCCGGCAAAGAGGTACCGATACTCACTCCCAAGGGTGGCAATGGCGACAGCGACATTCACCGTTCCGCTTCGAACCGCTGGCACTGCTTATCTTTGGTGGGCATTGCTCGGCGCGATGGGAGCGCACAAGTTCTACCTAGGCAGGCCCCGCATGGGCCTTCTTTACGCCTTCACCCTGGGTCTTCTGTTCGTTGGTGTTGTCTTGGATCGTTTTACGATCCCTCGACAAGTCCGTGAAGCGAATCAAAAACTGATCGAAGAAACCAAGCGGCAGCTGGCTGCGGACTAGTCCTAGGGAGAGGCAGACCAAAAATTTCTGAAGGGCACTCGTCGCGGGAGAGTCTCCACTTCCACCGGCGCTCTCGTCTCAATCGCATTGCTGAGCTGAATCGGAGGCTGACCAGATGGTAGTCCCGCCCTTCGTCGAGGCCATTCTCTCGCCTGCACTCCTCCACCCTGTACGCGTTGTGCCCCTCCACCCGCGTCTGCCGCGTGTGGAGCGTATCGAGGGGCGCGAGGCGCGCAGGTAGTTCCTCCGGGAGTTCGGATTGCCCGAACCCGCCGGTTTCACCACAGCGCGCGCTACTGGCGACCCAACCCTTGGTGGGTGGTCGATGCGTCCCGTATGGCAACTGACCCAGGTCTTGGCCACGTGAGGCGCGACCGCCGAAGAAGTTCTTCTAAAACCTCCAGGCCAGATTCACGCTCACGAACTGGATGTGATTGGGCGAGTAGTCGCCCGAGAGCGTGCCGGCGAGTGGCCGCGACTGACGGATTTTGGCCTGCCCCGCATAGAGAAATTCATAGGCCAACCCCACCGTCACGTTCGTCTTCCACGCGTATTGCATCCCGATCGCGTAGCGAAACTGCTCGTCGAGCGGCAATGCCACCGAACGGCTGGAATTCTGGGCCGGTGAGCTGTCGTAGGCAAAGCCCGCCATCAAGAGCCAGGCCTGGGCGACCTGATAGTGGGCCCCAATCGCGAGGTGAAAGGTGTCGTCGTAGTTCGCGTTGATGTCGCGACTGAGGACCGAGTCGATATTCACATCGATCTGTCCGAACTGCGACCAGTCCTGCCAGTTCGCGTTGGCCAGGAGGGAAAACTTGGGGGTTACCTCGTAGACCCCGCTCACCACGACCCATTGCGGAATCTCGAACCCGAGTTTGAGATCGCGCCCGCTTGCCCCGGACGCGTCGATGAGGGCCTGGATCCCAGGACCGACGCCGGTGAGGTCGGGTTGGTCTTTGAAATCGAGATCGACCGGCGAATAGTACGTGACCCCGAAGCGCAGGTTCTCCAGCGGCTCGAACAGGAAACCGACGCTGCCCACCACACCGAACGCGCCGTCCTCATATTTCAGGCGACCGTCGCCTGCCATGGGTTCGAGATTGCGGATCGCCGACTGGCTCTTGAAACGGCCGTAGACCGCTCCCACGCTGCCTCCGACGGAGAACCAGTCGTTCACCCGGTAGGCGAGCGACGGTCCCGCGGTCACCGTGATGAAATCGCCCTCTTGCGCGAAATAGCGGCCCACCCAGTCGTTGTTGTAGTCGAGCCCCAGACCGAAGTACGAGGCCATCGAGACGCCCAGCCTCCACCGCTCGCTCAGGTGGTGCACGTAGAAGCCACCGAGCGACGGCAGCACGCTCCCTGCGTTTCCGCCATCCCCACCTCCGCCGGGCACCATCGTGTCCCCGCTCGGGTCGAACTCGGCGTCGACGATGATGGGCTGTGCCCCCGCCAACAGCTGAGATCGGTCGAGTCGCGTCATTCCGGCGGGATTGGTGAAGGCCGTGGAGGCGTCCGCCGCGAGAGCGGACCAACCCGCTGATGCGGTGCCCGTCGTGGAGCCGTTGATTTCGTAGAGGATGAGGCCCGCACCGAAAGCGGATGGCGCAAGGAGACAGACCGATAAGACTGCGACAACCGAACCGACGACGCTCTTTGCCACTCCTCATCTGCCTTTCGTGTGCCGCGTGCCAGACGATACTGCTATCGACTGTCCCGGCGTTCGTTCTCCTCCGCGCTAGGGCTCGGTTGCGAAGATGCGCTTCCAGTCGTTCTTCATACTGATGACGATCCAACCTTTCTCCTTGGCCTCGTCCATCAGAGACTGCGGAAACGTGCCGAATGGCGTGTCCGGGAGCCCGTCGGCAGGACCGTAGGCATACTCCCGCTCGGCGTCGTCGTGGAACACCAGCATCATGAGCCGCGCGCCTTCCCCCGCCTCGGTCCATTCGAGCATCTCGCGGTCTCCCGCCGAATTCCCGAACGCCGCGATCGGCCGCCTGCCGATGAATTGGTTGATCCCGACCGGCTTGCCGGTCTTGTCGTCGATGAAGTCGATCTCCGCCAGACGCATCAGCACCGGCTTGCCGCCTCGAATCTCGTATTTCGTCTTGATGGTGGATCCCACCACCTGCTCGGGGGGAATCCCGTAGACCGCCTCGGTCATCGGCCGCATGAACTCGACGCCGCCACCAGAAACGATGTAGGTCTTGAAGCCGTTGGCCCTCAGGTACGCCAGGACCTCGAGCATCGGTTGATAGGCCAGCTCGGTGTAGCGCCGCTTGAAGCGCGGATGCCGTGCCTTCTGGAACCAGTCGGTCACGATCGCTTCGAACTGGGCCGTGCTCATGCCGGCATGCGAAGCCATGACCAGTTCAGCGATCCCCTTTTCACCCGCCGCCGCCAGCGCCTTGAGGTCGTCCTCGAGCACCGCCTGAAAGGGCTGCTTCAGCTTCCACTCCGGGTGCTGGGGCGCCAGCGCTTGGATCCGGTCCAGTGCAAAGGCCAACTGCGTATACATGGGGTGCGACGGCCACAGCGTTCCATCGTTGTCGAAGACGGCGATGCGGTCCCCGGGCGGCACGAACTGCGAGCTCGACCGATCGGTTGTAGCTTGAACGAACTCGACGATCGCCTGTTTCGTCGAACCATCGTTCCAGGATACAAGCGGATCCGTGGCCTGTGCCGTCGCCCAGTCACTGGAGATCGACGCGAAGACCAAGATCAGAGCAGAGAGCAAAGTGAGTTTCATTCTCATCGCGAAAATCTGTCCGTGATGCGGTCGAAGGAAGCGAACCGTGAGGGGTGCCCGGCAGCCAGTGCGCCGCCGCTGAAAGCCGCCCCTCCATTCGACCAAAGTTGGTTTCCCGCTTGGTCTCACCGAAGTCGCGCGCTCTGTCCCCAGAGTCTCAGTTTCCCGTCGGGAGCGGGATGCTGATGCCTTCGTTCTTGAGCAGGTCGCGGACGTGCTGGAACCGCTGGTACTGCGTGAGCGTGATCGGGCCCGTGTAGACCTCGCTCTGCAGCTTGCGCGGCGGATACTTCACGTAGGTCTTCATCAGCTTCTGCACCGCCGCATTGATGGTGACCAGCGTCCAGGTCCTTTCCGTGTAGTTGTTCATGAAGATGTCGTAGCGCTC
>CAZTOE010000370.1:0-3757 GCA_964615045.1 uncultured Spirochaetales bacterium | reverse complement strand
ACCGATCGCTCCTCAGCGCAGCCGGAGCTCGTCGATCGCGTGCATCCGGTTCTGAACCCTCTGGTAGACCGCCTCGGGCCCAACGCGGCGGGTGGCGGTTTCCACGAGGAGGAGCGCAGCTCCGTAGCGCCGCCACCGTGACCGCAGACGCGATGCCCAGCTCTGCAGCGACAACCACCGCTGCCACGCTGCGGAGATCCTGAGGGCAGGCAACCCGCTCAGCGCGTATCCGCGGCGCACGAGCATGTCGCGAAGTCTCGCTTCGGCCAGTTGGATCTCGCGCTCGGAGCTACGGGTCTTCCATTGCTCTGCGAGTCCGGCGTCGGGGGCGCTATACGCGCTGTGTTCGGAGTAGCTCAGCATCATGGGTGTGTACTCGACCTGGAGGAACTGGCATAGATGCTTGAGGGCGGTGTCGGGTTCGGCCACCAGATCTTCGTAGCGAATCTCGACAAAGCGGTCCTCACGGACCGAGGCCCGCAGCCGCTCCCACTCACGCTCGGCCTGGAGCCAGCGGCCTCCCGCCGACCACGGATTGCCCGCCCAACCTCTCCCCATGCAGGAGAAGGCCACATCGCGCCCGTCCCGCAGCAGGTGGATGAAGCGGGCGCCGGGCCAGAGCTGCGGCAAGAGAGCGAAGTTGCGGTGAATCGCGGCACCGATCTCGGATTTGTCCTGCGCGCTCCGGATCTGCTCGAGAAACGAATTCAACAAATCGGGCAGGGCGAGCCTGGGATCCGCCCGGAGCCCCGACCTCTTGAAAACGCGCTGGGTGCTCAACCAATCACAGTAGTCCTCAGAATGCGGCTGCTCGCCGTGGCTGAGCCAGTCGACGAGGAACTCCATCTGGCCGCCCCAGGCAATGTTCGGATGGTGTCCGAGCATCAGACCGAGAAGCGTGCTCCCGGACCGCTCCGCACCCACGAGAAAGATCGGTTCCATGGGGATCGCGGCCTAGCGGAGCGCCGCGCCGGCGACTTCGGGAATGGGATCGGACTGCCCGAACAGGCTCAGGAAATCCCGGAAGGCCGCGACGAACTCACCGACGTCTTCGCGGACGGAACCGTGGAGGAAGCGCTCCATCAGCTCGAGTTCGCGCTGGAGAACATTGGCGCAGGTCACGTGGACGTTCGAAAAGTCGTGTCGGCGACCCTCCACGGTTAACCAGGGCGAGGACGCTTCCCGCATCGCACGGCTCGCCGACCGCAGGCGATCCTCGCAACCCGTCAGCCATTCGAGATACCAGAGGTAGTGGAGGCGCCAGGCGACTCTGGGCGCTTCGCCCTTCATGAAACGAAGGTAGGTGCTGCAGAGATTCTTGACGTGGGCGTACGATCGCTCGGTCACACCAGGCGCCAGACCGCGGGCGGGCGTTCGCGACTGGATCCCGGAAAAGGCGTCGAGATCAACGCGGCGCCCCGCGACCTGCTCGACGCCGTGAAAGCACGCGATCGGCGCGTGGACCTTCCGAAGCCAGGCTGCATCGAGCCCCAGTGTCCAGGTCCCGATCAATCCGTCCCGATCTGTCAGGCCGTCGAAGTACGTGTACTCCGCGCCGGAGAAGCGCCACTCCTGATCGGCAAGGGCTCTGACAATGGCCTGGAAGTATTCCGGCGTGAGCGGATAGAGATCGAAATCGTGCAGCACCGCATAGCGCGTCCGGCAACGGGCGATCCCCGTCACCCAGTTCAACGAGGCGTAGAATTTCGACTGGTTGATCCAGCCCACGAGGCGGCCAGCGGCGGGGGGATGAAAGCTGAGGTCCAGGGGAAGCGACGGAAAGCGCTCGCGAGTGGCGCGGCAGAACGCAGCTCCACCGGGCTGCGGAATGCGGTCGAAGACGACGAACAGGCGGTCGAGCCCTTCGAGATCCGTCCGAGCCACGAACTCGAGATTCACTTCCAGCAGGTGGCGCAGTGCCCACGGCGTCCCGAGCACGATCGAAAACCCGGAGCGGACCTCTTCGATGGGCTCCCAGCGGACCAGGGGTCTGAGCAACGCCTTCAGCGACTCTCGTTGGAACATTTGTCGGTCCATGGCTGGATTCTCGCGGGAGCTGGGCCGGGCGTCTAGCGCCCGACCGACTAGCGGGCGCGGCCACCGCGACCCGCACTCGCGCAGCCCAAGCGCAGGCCGCACCTCAAATTCTCGAAATTTCAGCGAATGGAGGCGGTAAGCGGGTTCGCTAGCCTTGCGCTCGAGCAAGTCCTCCTGGAACGATTTCCGGATCCGGAGCCTCTACGGAATCGGGTGCGACCGGCCGATTCAATCCGAGAAACCCGAACCGGTCTGTCCACGGGCGGAGGCCAGCATGCTCGTCTCGGGCCCGGCGGAGGGGCGGGGCCCCGGCCTGGATCGCGGCCCCTCCTCCAGCCGCCCCGGTGATATTCGGACCCGGGCGCGTCCCGACTGGCCTGCGAGAGCGGGAGCTGTGCTCAACCCCGACGCTGACCGCTCCCGACGCATTCCAAGAGAGCCGCGATTGATTCGTTGGGACCGGCTCGAGGCGTGCCACGAGGAAGCTCAACGGTCATGAGCCGACGAACCATCGCCCTTTGCGCTCTTGCAGCGCTTGGCGCAGCCTACCTCGTCTTTGTTGTGGCCTACCCCGATGCGGCGATGCTCTCCCTTCTCTCGGATGACGCCTTCTACTACTTCGAAATCGCCCGGAATATCCTTGCGGGCCGGGGGTCGACTTTCGACGGGCTGGAAGCGACGAACGGATATCATCCGCTCTGGATGCTCGTGATCCTCGTGATGCAGTCGCTCGCGGGCGAGGATCCGCAGGTATTCATGGTCGCGATCATGGTCCTGGGAGGCTGTGTAGCCGCTCTTAGCCTCTACCTGACCTACCAGCTCGTCGAGAGGTATGTTGCACCGGGGTATGGCGAGCTGGGCGCCTGCGCGCTTCTTCTTCCCCATGTCCTGACTGCCCTCACCAACGGCCTCGAGACTGGCCTCTTGATCCTCGCAACGCTGTTGCTGCTCTGGGGGTGTTGGGCGAGGGGATGGAACCGCCCCGAGAGCCCGGTCCACGCTCAGATGGCATATGGCGCCGCCCTCGGGATTGTGTTCCTGTGTCGGCTCGATGCCGCGTTCCTCGTTCCGGCGGCGGGCCTCCTCTTCCTCCTGGCCGGCCTCGCCTATCCGCTCCCGATCCGAGCCCTGGCAGCGCGTTGTGCGGCGATGGCGTTCGGTTTTCTGGTCGTTGGGACACCCTTCTTCGCCTGGAACCTGGCTTGGTTCGGAGAGCTAATGCCCATCAGTGGCTCCATGAAGAGCACCTTCCCCACCATCCGTTCCGATCTCGTACTCAATGGGGATCTCGAATTCGGCGCGCTGCTCCTGGCCACCACGCTCCTTCTCGTAGCCTGGGACGTGTGGAGCTCGCGGCGGGCCTCCGCGGGTGCGGTGGAAATCCTGTCCTCCCCCATCTTGCTCGTCGCGGTGGCCTGCCTGCTTCACTTTGTGCATGCGTTCCTCTTCCTCGCCTGGGGCGTCTACTGGTGGCACTTCGCTCTGTATGGGCTCGCTTTCGCGCTTGCGCTGCCGCGGGCGCTTCATCATCTCGCCGCGCTGTGGTCCGTGCCACGCTGGACGACCGCGGCAGCGGTGATTGTCATGCTCGCATTGAGCGCACCGGTCGAGATCAGTCTTCTGCGTGGAAAGTTCGAGCAGCATCGAAGCTGGCGCGACGCGGCGAAATGGATCAACCAGACGACGGAACCGAATGCGATCGTCGCGATCAAGGATGCCG
>CAZTOE010000369.1:0-3769 GCA_964615045.1 uncultured Spirochaetales bacterium | reverse complement strand
CGAGTTCACCTACGCGGACATCGTCGCGCACAACACCTTCGGCTACGCGGGGATGGTCATGAAGACGATCTACGATGGCTGGGACATCGCAGCGGCCGTCCCGGGCCTCGGGGCCTCTTTGAAGGCGACCAGCGACCGTGATGCCGCCAAGAAGGTGGACGCAGACCAGCAGGCGGCGCTCCAAGCGTTCATGGCGGAGCAGGGTTAGTACCCAAAGCAATGGCTGTCAAAGCATCGTCGCCACGCTTGGTGGGGTCCTCGGCGTCGTCGGGACGGTGCTCTCCGGGCGGGTCGCATCGACAGGCTCTACGATCCGTGGAGTAGAGGGCTCCAACAGGGAGGAACAGCGACGTGGAAAGGCTCGAGCTTGCTAAAACGGCGTATCTGGTGATGGACTTCCAGAACGACATCGTCGATCCCAAAGGCGCCATCGGCGCGCAGGGGATGGCGACGCAGGTGCGCGAAAAGCACGCCATCGAGAATACCGCCACGGCCCTCGCCGCGGCGCGACGCAACGGCGCGCTAATCGTCCACGTGGGCGTGGCGTTCCGTCCAGGCCATCCTGAGATCGGAGCCGGCGCTCCGCTCTTTCAGGGCATCAAGGAGGCCGGAGCGTTGGTGGAAGGTTCGTGGGGCGCCGATTTCCATCCGCAGCTCAAGCCAATGGAGGGCGAGATCGTCGTGATCAAACGAGGCGTCAGCGCACTGGCCGGGACCGATCTCGGCGCGATGTTCCGGAGCAGGGGGATCAACACGCTGGTGCTGGCGGGGATCGCTACCAACTTCGTGATCGAGGGAACCGCTCGGCACGCTGTGGACGAAGGCTATCGGGTGGTGATCCTCAGCGACTGCTGCGCCAGCTTCGACGAAGCCATGCACGGCTTCTCGCTCCAGATCCTCTCGCAATTGGGTGCGAGCGCAACGGTCGATGAGTTCTGCGCGGCGCTAGGCTAGGAGGTCACCAGATGTCAACGGATTACCGAGCCGCAGCCGGTGAGCTCAGACGCTTGCTCGGACTCGCGACGCCGCCGTTGTCGATCTCCTTCGCGTCGGAGCGGCCCCGGGAGTCGCCCTTCTCGACGAACCCATGCCCGAACCGGCGCCCGATGGACGCACCGGGAGAGCTCCGGCCGGCTCTATGATGCCTGGCCCGCCCTGCGCGTGGAAGGCAAGCCGCAGTGCCATATCATCGCCATTGCAAAGGAGCCTCGTGAAGTCGCAGTAAGCGTGGACTGCATGCTGAGCCGGGTCCGTACGGGGATGTCGAATCATGACGTGACCTGTGTGATCCGGGGCGGATGTCTCGGAGCTCTGATCGACCGCCTACGGGCTGCCCGCGAAGCCGACGATCGTGTAGCCGCCTACGCCAGCGAGGACTCCCGCCGTTTCGGCTAGTGACTCGTGGGTGCATCGAGGAAAGCGAAGGGGTCTCAAACGCATGTCCGACACCGAGAGACTGGACCGCGCCTATCACTACGTACAGAAGTTCATCATCGAACACGGCTTCGCGCCGCATTTCGTCGACGTGGCCCACGAGTTCGGCCTGAAGCCCGAGGAGGGCAAGGCCCTCGTCCACGAACTCCTGCAGACCGGGATCCCCTGTTGGGCCTACCCGGATACCGACTACATCGCGTCCTTTGCCCCCTTCAACAGTCAGCCCACGCAGTGTCGCGTCACCGTGGCGGGCGAGACGAGGTGGTTCGCCCAGTGCGGGTTCGAGGCGCTCGCGATCACCTGGATGTTTCCCAAGCGCACGGTCCAGATCGACGCACCATGCCTCGATTGCGGAGAGGCTCTGCGCGTCGAGATCCTTGACGGAGAGCTTCAGAACGAAGACCCGGCCGGCATTTGCGCCTTCGTCGACATCCCATTCCAGGAATGGCGAAGCCACCCGCTCGCCTAACACCTGAAGCCGAATGAATCTCTTCCGGTCGGAAGAACACGCGCGAAGATGGAGCGGGTACCGAGTCGAAGCCGAGGGCGGCCTCACACCGCTCCGCGACATGCTCTACATCTTCAGCGCGGAGACCTTCACCGAGCGGATGGGCGGACACTACATCAGGGACATGGCGGGGTTTCGGCAGGACTTGATGGCCCGCATCCAGGAGATCAAGGGAGACGATCCGTTCTGGAGCGTACCCCGCTGAGAACGCGCCCAAGTCGCACGATCTCCGCAGAAACTTGGCGGCGGAGCCAGACTGGCGCGAACCCGGAAATCGGGCCCGAAATTGGACCTCTAGCAGCTCCCATCTCACCCCTTCGCCGTCTTTGGTTGTGGCGAAGGTCCTTGGAGTCGGTATCGGAATGCCGTGGCCGGCTAGATCGTAGCCAAGCCCCAGGGCCGCCTGTTGTCGCGAGGATGGTCCGGAGATTTCGCTACGGGTGTCCACGCCTGGGCCTGGCGGTCCTTCGCTACCGCTACGAGCAAGACCCTGGCGGCGGGCGCCGGGAGAACCCCATCCCGGAGCCGATGCATGCACACCACAGTTGTTTGCGGTTCAACGTGTCCTAGATTTCGATCGCGCCCCCGTTTCAGGGGAAGAATTGAATTGGAACACGGTCCCGACCTCGATTCGAGCGGCTCGGGTTTTGCGGTTTGTGAGCTGCGCGACGGAACCAAAGTCCGTCTGCGACCAATCGGCCCCGAGGATCGCGAGGAGTTTCTACTCGGATTTGAGCATCTCTCCCCGCAATCACGCTACCTCCGATTCTTCACGCCGCTTGTGGAGATGCCCGACCGCCTGGTGAACCGCCTGCTTGATACCGATGACCACCACCACATCGCCATCGCCGCAGAGCGATTCGGTCCCGGAGAGAGGCCTCTGGGCTTTCTGGGAGTCGCCCGCTTGATTCGAGACACCAACGAGCCGGAGTGCGCGGATATCGCGGTGGCGGTGGTCGACGAGTTTCAACGGCGTGGCCTCGGAGTGTGTCTCCTAGACGAACTTTCTCGCGCCGGGCGGCGGCTCGGGTTGAGAAGGTTCCGCGCTCTCGTTCTTCCCGAGAATCACGCGGTGAAGGAGCTGCTGCGTCGCGTCGGCTTCGAGAGTGCGTCTCACGATTCTGATGGAGCCCTGGTCTACGAGATCCCGTCGTCCTCGAGCAACACCGGGTAAGGACGCGACCATCGAAGAGCATGTACCCATCACGACTCCCAGCGGCGTAGAGGAGGATTTTGGAGCAGCGACGACGCGGGGGAGCAGCTCGACACGACCTTCGTGGCCGGGGCACGACTCGCTTCCACGCGCGCGATTTCAGAGACGCTGACGACGCTTGCGCCCGAAGAGATCAGCCCTGAAGGAGAGAAGTCCAGTCCGTCAGACATTGAAGGGCACAACTTCCAGTCCGCGCCCCAGTGGGAGGCCTTCGAACTGCTTGCACCTCGCTGATTCGCCCACCGAACTGTTCGGCTCGCCGCCGACGATGTCAGCGGCCCGGCGCGGAGAGCACTTTCGCCCGGCGGCTCAGCGTGGCGCCTGCGGCCGCATCGGGGGGCGTTCAAGGGGCACGATCCAGACAAGGATGAGGACCAGGCCGTATCGGGCGCTAGGGCGTCCGACCGCCTCGGGGACAGGGGCCAACAACCGGTCCACCTCCGGGAAGGAGAAGTCGAGGTCTTCTCGGATACAGGAGAGCGCCGAGCGGGCGCGCGTGTAGACTTTCTCCGCGTCTCGCCACCATCGCGAAGGCGCACAACAGCGATCGCTATCGAGGCGGCTCGGGTTTCTCGGCGCGCCGCGAGAGCACCGCCGTCGGCAGGCCGAGCTCG
>CAZTOE010000368.1:0-3784 GCA_964615045.1 uncultured Spirochaetales bacterium | reverse complement strand
GGTGAGGTCGGCTTGCAGCGCAACGATCCGCATCGCGCCTTCTGCGTTCGCCAGGGCGATCGTCTCCTGCAGCGCCTCGTCGCCTCGCGCGCAAATCAAGACCGACGCCCCTTCGGCCAGCAAACCCAGCGCGGTCGCGCGCCCGATCCCCTTGCTGCCCCCGGTGACGATCGCAACCTTTCCCTCGAAGCCAAGCTGCATGCGGCCCCCGACGCGACTTCCGCCTCCCCGGCGACGCTAGGTCGCTCGGAGCCCATCGACAACGGCCGGCCCAGGCCGCCGTGGGAGACCACACCGACCTGGGCCCTCGCGGCTGGCTTCCGGGCCTCCGCTTACGGCAAGGGCGGGCACTCCGGGTCAACATTGCAACCCACGAGCTCGTTGATCCCACCCTCTTCAGGATCGGGATTCACTTCGAGGAAGAGCCCGATATTGCGGGCGTAGAGCTTGAACTCCAAGACGAACGGTTCCTTCGGGTTGAACTCGCGCGTCACCACGCAGTCGTTATTCACGCAGTACTTTTGCACCACCTCCTCCGGCACGCACTCGCACTCGTCGAGATCCGGGTCGCTGTCCATCGGGTAGGTGGTAGAGACGATGGTGGCGGCGTCCTCGGCGTTGCTGGCCGACCACTCCTGCCGGTAGGTCTTGCCAACCTCGCGATTGGCCAACATGATGCAGCCCTTCTTGTCGCCGTCGTAGTCTCCCTGTCCGACTTTGAAGGAGCCTTCGATCGAAACGAGTTCGGGGTCCATCGGATCGTCTCCTTCGAAGGTCTCGAAATCCTTCACCTCCTCACCGCAGTACTCCACCGTGCCGTCCTTGCGCACGCCGAACCAGTCGTTGGTGTCCTCGGACGTTCCATCGTCGGCCTGTACGAAATCGTTCACTACGATGCAGGTCACGCCCTCGATGCTCTTGGTTTTGTCGAGCACCTCGATCCGGGTGGTCTCGCCGTCACTTTCGTACATCCAGATGCTCCCGACGGCCAACGGGTAGTACGGGTTGGGGTTGGTGGGGTTCTTCGGATCGTCGAAAAGTTCCGGATCGAAGTCCGGGTCGTAGCGCGCCTCGCCGATCTTTTTGCACAGATTCTTGCGCGCGCGGTACTGCGCGCTGCAGAGCTCCTTGCCGTCGCTGAGGTCCTCACGCGTTTTGTCCCCGCATTCCTCTCGGTCTTCTGGATCTGAGAAATTGAGACAGATCGCCTGTCCCGTCAGGAAATCGTCGCGGATCTCGTTCTGACACGCGCCGAACTGGAGCTTGGCGGTGTTCGAGCAATAGGCCGGTCGGTAGCCCCAAGCGTCGGCCTCGGTCGGAACGACCCAGGTGAAGACTCCCACGATCGCGGCCACGACGGCGCTCTGCGCCACCCCGTTCTCCATTCGGAACACGCTGCGAATGCAATCCTCTTGGCCAAGCACCCTTCTCTCCTCCGTGCGGCAGGCGGCGCGCCGGACCGACCTGGCCCAAGCGATCCCGCTTTTCACCGTTCATCGCGCCGAACTGCAATCCCAGTGCCAGGCAACGGGCGACGCCTCCCACGACAGCGCCGTCTAGACGTATGCTTCGCTGCCGAGTGC
This sequence comes from uncultured Spirochaetales bacterium, assembly GCA_964615045.1. Classification (GTDB taxonomy): domain Bacteria; phylum Myxococcota_A; class UBA9160; order UBA9160; family PR03; genus JANQRO01. The sequence goes on along the minus strand of CAZTOE010000368.1, from coordinate 2,201 downwards.
GGCGGAAGCGCTGCTGCCCCTGGCAGAGTGGTGAGCGCCTGCCACCCGCTCTGCCGAATTCGGCAGCGATCTGCCGAAATCGGCAGTCCCGGGTTTGCACCCGCCCCCCGAGAAGCACCCCACCTCAAGGTGGGCGGGGACCGGGCTGGTACGGGTTTTGCGGCGGGACGATCGGGAGCAATGGCAGCCGTTCCCGTCACTGCCGACCTGGAGACGATCGGACTAGGGTGAGTTTCGCGTCGCCGGCACGGTCGCGGGATTCGAACCGGGATCGTTCACACGGAAAATCACCCGAACGGAGTCATTGAGTACGCTGGGATGGACGTACCCAATCGCGCGCGGCTCGCTTCCCACGAAACGGAGCACCGCTTGATCCGAAGCGAACGTGGCCGGCGGGAGCACGCCCTGAAAGTATTGGCGATTCCAGTACACCACGAGCGCGCCCCCCTCCGCCCGCAGGACGCTTCGCGCGAATACCTTGCGGATCGCGCTTGCCGACTCCTGGTTCACCGGCACGATCCGCTCACCGTCCGGCCAGAAGCGCCGCTTCTTCAGAAAGATCTGCGCGATCTCGTCGAGGCCGAGCTCCGCTTTTCGATCCGGATGCACGATGATCGCCAACTCCGCAGCGCCGGCCGCTCCTGCCATCGAGCAGTACAGGAGGAGCGCGAACCAGAGGTTGCGGAGGAGACGCCGAGCCATTCAGAAGACGACCGAGATCGACGCCGTCAGGCCGCGCGGGCCATCTTCCGTCTGGCGCTCCGCGAACCGATAGCCGGCTTTCAAGATGAGGAATCGCCTCGGCATCCAGGTGAACCCGACGTCCCAGAGATCGGTGTCGCGGTTCGACTCATTGGGATCGAAATGCTCGTAGCGACCGACCAGATAGAGGCGGCGCAAGGGCGCGAAGAGCTCGCCGAGGTCGTAGACACCCTGGGTATAGATTCCCCAGACATCTCGGTCAGGGATGTTGCCCCTCGAGATCAGGAACTCACTCTGGAACTCCAGCCCACCGATCTGCCAGAACGCGTCGAGTCCACCGAGCTGGCTCCAGGCGTTGTTCTTCTCCGAGGCCTGGAAGGAGGCCCCGACCGACCAATCGCCGCGTCGGCCCCCGTATTCGAGGCGACCGCCAATGCTGCGGTCCACCGGGTTCTCGTCCGACTGGGGATCCAGGGGGTCGAGCGCCTGGCCGTAGAGCCAGTAGTTCACGATTCCCGAGGCGGGAAACAGGGAGCCGAACAGCGCCCCACCGGTGGTGTATTCGTCGAAGCCGAACTCGACGATCAGCGGCTGCGTCGTCGTCCATACGAAGGGTTCCGCCGGAACCAGGTTCCAGCGGCCGATCGGGGTCTGGAATTTCCCGAATCGCGCACTCAGGGCGTCGCCGTGGATGTAATCGCCGTAGAGGCGCTCGATCTGGACGTCGGGGTCCGAGTGGACATCGTCGCTGTCGGTTTCGACCCGAAAGAGATCGCCGACCTCGATCTCTGCGAAGCCGCGCAGCGCATCGATCGGCTCGAACAGCGTCAGGAAGTTGATGCTGTCGAGGGCGAAGACACCGGGACCGCCCTCTTCGCGTTCGATCTCGAAGGTGCTGAAGCCACCGATGGTTAGACCCGTGCGACCGAGGCGAAGACCCCTCCCCGTGAAGTACTCGATCGAGCCGATCGGGCTGTCGACCGAGAAGAGCGACTCGTCGCCGGGAACAGCCGGTTCTATTGGCTCGGGGGGCACCGACTGCTGCGCCGTGGCCGGAAGGCCAACAGCCAGCAGAGCCGCGAAGGCGAGGAGCTGGAGGCCGCGCGACGCGATGCGTCGGCAGGGGGCGCTAAGCTCGGACGCAATCGTTCCGGCAATCCGAAGCATGGCCGACCAACCTAATCGATCGCAGCGCAGACCTCGGATTTCCATACCGAACTTCTCTCTTCGCGACAAACTGCTCTTGTTTGCTGCATTGCTGGTTCTCGTGCCCGGGTTGGCCCTCATCCTGATCGCCGAACGAAACAGCCGCGACTCGCTCGAGCGAATCATCGGCCGTCAACTGGCTCGCGAAGCGGTGCAAACAGCGGACCAACTCTCGTCGATCCTCCGCGCCGAACGAGCGACACTCGGCAACTTCGCGGCGCAGGATCTGATGCGAGAGATCCGCGTGGCCGATCTCGATAAACGAGTCTCGATGGCGCTCGCAACCCTTCGCG
>CAZTOE010000367.1:0-3799 GCA_964615045.1 uncultured Spirochaetales bacterium | reverse complement strand
TGAGCGTGAGCACGATAATCGCGGCGAATTTCGCGATTTCTGAGCAACATCTCTGATATTTTCAAAAAAATCCCCTCAAAGCGCCTGATCACTGGATCTCGGTCTTCGAGGGGTGTACTCCATTGGTTTTGCGCGACCTTTGGAGTACTCCACGATGTACCATGATTTGCTTCGCGATGCCAGGTTCTGGTCGTTTCTTACTGATGTCGATCGCGATCTTGCCGAGGCGGCGCGGCGGCAGGCATGCCCCTGTGGCGGCCGGCTGCACCGGGCCAATTACCCGCGGAAGCCGAGGGGCGGACCCCCTGATCTGCCCGCCGCATACTCTTCTCGGGTCAGCTTCTGCTGTGCGCGTGACGGTTGCCGCAAGCGGATGACGCCCCCTTCGGTCCGCTTTCTTGGGCGGAGAGTTTATCTCGGCGCTGTCGTCATTCTGGTGGCGGCCATGAGGCAAGGTCCCACGCCACGACGAGTCCGGGAACTGTCCGGGCTCTTCGATGCCAACCGTCGCACGATCAACCGTTGGCGGGCCTTCTGGCAAGGGTACTTTCCGTTGACGACGTTCTGGAAAGTCGCGCGTGGTCGTCTGGTGCCAACCGTCAAGGTTGACGTTCTTCCTCGAGCACTGCTGGAGGCCTTCGTCCGCAGCGGGCAAGACCGCGATGGCTGGAAGAAGCTGTTGTTGTTTCTGTCACCGATCACGACCCCCGGAGGCCTTGTGATCGCCGGTTCGATTTGACCGGCCGGTCACCCGCAGAAGATGCATAATCGACCATCCTGAGCACCGGCACTATGGTTCCCGCAGTCCTTTTCACCTCGTACGTGAGGAGCTGTGATGAACCACACACCCGACCGATCGACTTCTGACTTGTGGGCTCGCTTCCGATTCTCCGTCGTGGGCTCACTTCTAAGCTCTCCCCCTGCGCGCGGAGGGCTCAAAGCGGCCATTGAAGCTCTGGCCGAGAAGACCTGGACCCACCCGGTCGATGGACGTGAGATCCGCTTTGCGGCCGTGACCATCGAGCGCTGGTTCCACCAAGCACGACAGGAGAAGCAGGACCCGCTCGGCGTGCTCAGGCGCGCGGTACGCAAAGACCGTGGTCAAGCGTCGTTGGCTCCCGAACTGGCCGACCATCTCGTGCGGCAGTACCGCCAGCACCCGCATTGGAGCTACCAGCTGCACTACGACAATCTGGCAGCGCTGGTGAAGACGGATCATTCGCTGGGACCCTTGCGATCCTACTCGACCGTCAGGCGCTACATGCAGGCCCACGGTCTGGTTCGCAAGCGCCGGGCGAAGCCCAAGGGTCGTGCGACGCGGCAACACCATCAACGGCGAGAAGTTCGCAGCTACGAGGCTGAGTACGTGGGGTCTGTCTGGCATCTCGACTTCCATCATGCGTCTCTCAAGGTGCTGGCCGAGGGCGGTCAGTGGCAACGCCCGATTGCGCTGGGCATTTTGGATGATCACTCGCGCCTGTGCTGCCACCTTCAGTGGTACTTTTCGGAGACCACCGAAGACCTGGTGCATGGGCTTGCGCAGGCCATTCAGAAACGCGGTCTGCCGCGTGCCCTGATGACCGACAACGGTCCGGCAATGATTGCCGAAGAATTCGTCGAAGGTCTGTGGAGGCTGAGTGTGGTCCACGAGAAGACGCTTCCTTACAGTCCGTACCAGAATGGTAAGCAAGAAGCTTTTTGGGCCACACTCGAGGGACGCTTGATGGAGATGCTCGAGGGCATCCCCAAGTTGACGCTTGCCTTTCTCAACGAAGCGACGCAGGCGTGGGCCGAGGTCGAATACAACCGCGCCGAGCATCGTGAGATCAAGAGCTCGCCGGTCGAGCGGTTTGCCAAGGCGCCCGACGTGCTCCGCCTGAGCCCTGCCTCGGACGCCCTGCGTGATGCGTTTCGACTGCAGACGACGCGGCGTCAGCGGAGAAGTGACGGAACGATCTCCCTGGAAGGCGTGCGCTTTGAGATCCCTCCCCGCTATCGTCACTTCCGCGATGTGGTGGTGCGGTACGCCCGCTGGGACCTCCGGCGAGTCGATCTGGTCGACCCCGAGAGCGGAGTGATTCTCTCTCCCATCTACCCGCTCGATCGCACCTCGAACGCCGACGGCCGCCGCCGCGCGCTCGATCCCGATGAGGGCGAAACGCCCGACGAGCGCCACCAGAGGAGCGCTCAACCAGCCGACATCGAGTTGCCGCCGCTCTTGAAGCAGATCCTCGAAGACTACTCCGCGACTGGAATGCCGCCGGCATACCTTCCCCAAAAACCAGATTCCCAGAATTGAAGGAGAAGCATCATGAACTCCAAGAAGCTGTTATCGCTGTGGGGACTGAAGTGGAATCCGTTTTCACCGGAACTCCCACCCGACGCCTTGTTGGCGACCGCCAAGATTGACCACTTTGCCTGGCGCGTCGAACAACTTGTCCAGGAGGGCGGCTTCGCGCTGATCTCGGGTGAATCGGGCACAGGCAAGAGTGTGGCCTTGCGAATACTCGCCCTGCGCCTCTCGGCGCTGCGTGATGTTGTGGTGGGGGTGCTGGAGAGGCCCCAGTCGAAAAGCGCCGACTTCTATCGCGAACTGGGTGACATCTTCTCGGTCAAGCTCAGTCCCTCGAATCGTTGGGGCGGGTTTCGCGCGCTGCGCCAGCGATGGAGGTCCCATGTGGCCGCTTCGCGCATCAAACCCGTGCTCTTGATCGACGAAGCCCAGGAGATGGATCCCGAGGTGCTCAGCGAGCTGCGCATCCTCTCCAGCGCCGACTTCGACGCCACGTCCCTGTTGACTGTGGTCCTGTCGGGCGATGGGCGGCTGCCCGAGCTGTTGCGGCACGAAGACCTCGTCCCGCTGGGCACCCGGATCCGCGCGCGGCTCATGACCGAACCCGCCTCGCGCGAGGAGCTGCTCGAACTCTTGAGCCACGCGCTCTCGAAGGCGGGCGCCGCGTCTTTGATGACCGCCGAGCTGATGGAGACGCTGGTCGACCATGCCGCCGGCAACTACCGGCTGCTGATGACCATGGGGGGTGAGCTCTTGGCTCACGGGATGACTCGCGAAGTCGAGCAGCTCGACGAGAAGTTCTACCTGGAGGTGTTTCAGCCTTCGCGACCGCGATCCGCGCCCAGGAAGAAAGCCAGGGTATGAAGATGTCCGTCAGCCAAGAGCGACTGCTTCCCTCGGTCCGAGTGGGAGACATCCCGGGCCAAGAGAATGCCCAGCGCTGGCTTGTCGAACAGTTGTGGGGGGAATCATCGGTCGGCGTGATCGGGGGCGCTCCGAAGTGTTCCAAAACCTGGTTGGGCTTGGACTTGGCCCTCAGCGTGGCCACCGGTACGGAGTGCTTGGGCGTGTACGCGGTGCCTTGCGCCGGCCCGGTGCTGATCTACTTGGCCGAGGACGCCCTGCCGGTCGTGCGAGAGCGCGTCCAGGGAATGGCGCAGCACCGCGGTCTCGATCTGGATGCTGTCGAGATTCACGTGATCACCGCTCGGACTCTCCGGCTCGACCGCGGACCGCACCGCCAGCGGCTTTTTGAGACGGCCAAGCAGATCCGGCCGCGGCTGTTGCTGCTCGATCCGTTGGTCCGGCTTCACGCAGTCGACGAAAATAACGCCACCGAAGTTGCCGGGCTGCTGGCCTACTTCCGTTCCCTACAGCGGCGGCTGGATCTCTCGGTCGTGCTGGTGCACCATACCCGCAAGAACGCGGCGGGAGGGGTGGCCGCCGGCGAGGGACTGCGCGGCTCGAGCGACCTGCACGCCTTCGGCGATTCCAACTTGTATCTAA
>CAZTOE010000366.1:2891-3812 GCA_964615045.1 uncultured Spirochaetales bacterium | reverse complement strand
AGAACGCCGAGTTCCGCAAGCGCTTCGGGCCGCGCGGCGTGATCCACTCCTACGCCGACGGGCGCATCGAGGACACCGGCCCCCTCACCAAGAAGCGCATGGAGACGGTGGATGACGAGACCTCCGACGCCGCGCTCCGCTTCATCGAGGATGCCCACCAAGCGGGCGAGCCCTTTTTCGTGTGGTGGAACGGCACGCGCATGCACTTCCGCACCCACGTGAAGGACAAGCTGCGCGGCATCTCGGGGCAGGATGAATACGCCGACGGCATGGTCGAGCACGACCGCCACGTCGGAAAGTTCCTCGCCAAGCTCGACGAGCTGGGCATCGCCGAGAACACGCTGGTTTTCTACAGCACCGACAACGGCCCCCACTACAACACCTGGCCCGATGCCGCGGCGACGCCCTTCCGCGGCGAAAAGAACACCAACTGGGAGGGCGGCTGGCGGGTACCCTCGATGGTGCGCTGGCCCGGGCAGTTTCAGGCCGGCACGGTTTCCAACACGATCATGCATCACATGGATTGGCTGCCGACCTTTGTGGCGATGGCGGGAGATCCGGACGTCAAGCAGAAGCTCCTCACCGGCCACTGATCTTCAACCTGCGCCGTGACCCCTACGAGCGCGGAACCATCACGTCGAACACCTATTACGACTGGATGCTCGATCGCGCCTTTTTGCTGGTTCCGGCCCAGGCCTACGTCGCGCAGTTCCTCGAGACCTTCAAGGACTATCCACCGCGCCAGAAAGCGGCGAGCTTCAGCCTCGACCAGGTGATGGAAAAACTGTCGATTCCGGGCGGCGCGCAGTAGCGTGAGCGCCCGCAGTCGGCTGCGCGCGCGCTCGCGATCACGCTCACTGTGATGGTGTCCGGGGACCCGGCGGCGAACTCGAGCAGCGTGTCGTCGCCGCCGCAGGCGAG
>CAZTOE010000366.1:0-2881 GCA_964615045.1 uncultured Spirochaetales bacterium | reverse complement strand
CGGCGAAGAGTCCGCTCCCTGAGGACACCCCCGAGCGCCGCGCGCGCCGAGTTCGGGGATTCACTACTGTGTAGGGACCCCCCCTCGGGAAAGGAGACAGACCGTGTTCCAATCGACGCTCGTTGTCGCAACCATGCTCGCCATCGCTTTGCTGTTTGGCACCAGTTGCTCCCGCGAAAGCTCGGGCCCGGCTGGGCAAAGCGATGTGTCGGCCGCCCGGCCCGCCGCGGCGCCGGAACGAGACGCAGGAGAGACTCGGGACGAAGCCCAAGAGGCCACTGAAGACGCCTCGGAGAAGACCAAGCAGGCGACGAAAGAAAGCTGGGCCGAAACCAAGGAGGGACTCTCTCAGGGCTACAACGAAACCAAAGCCGAAGCGGCCGAAGACTGGGAGAAGACCAAGAAAGAAGTCGATCAGGCGGCGGAGGCAGCAACGGGAGACTGACAACCCTAGTGCCACGGCGATCGCAGCGCGGCGCACCCATCCGTCGCCGCTGAGCCCGCGTTCCAACATCGGATCCTGCCCGGGGAAGCCTCGGAGAGATTTATCTTCAGCAACCTCAAGCTCGGCACCAAGGAAGTGCGGATCAAACTCTACGGACCGGCGCGGTCGGAGGTCTTCGAGTTCTACGTTCCGGTCCCCGGTTTTCGCGCCGACTATCACGAGGTCGACTGGGACGCGCTGGCCGCACAGGACTTCGAAGAGTTCGGGCGCGAGCGGGCCGGCGAGCCGCAGGGTGCCGAAGCGGGCGACTGAGGGAGATAAGCCGATGCGGCTCGCGGATCGCCATCTCGGGTGGCTGGGCCTCGTGCTCGTGCTTGCGTGTGCGACCGGGCAGCAACTTCCGCCGCCCCCCCGCGGCGCCGATCACCCCGCCGCCGATCATGGCGCCCCTCGCTGCAACGGGGAATTTCGCGAGCGTCTTCGCCGGGCCCGAGACCTTCGTCGGGAGCGAACTCGAGGGGGTGGGCCGGAGTGGGCTACTTGCCGCCCGCCCTCCGAACACGAGTCGCGTCGCCATTCTCGACAACGGCGACGGGTCCTTCGCGGCCCGACTCCAGGCGCTCGAGAGCGCCCGAAAATCGATCCGCATCCAGGCGCTCATTTTCACCGGAGACGAATCGGGCCTGCTCATCGCGGAGATCCTCAAGCGCAAGCACGCCGAGGGACTTGATGTGCGCGTCATCGTCGACGCCTTCTCCAACCCGAGCCTGCAAACCCAGTGGATGTATTTCGATCTCAAACAGTACGGCGTGGAGGTGGAGGGGTACGAGGCGCTGGCGCTTCAGTGGCTCAACGAGATCCCGACGCCCTGGCTGCAACCCTACGCCCAGGCGGACCAGCTGAACCGCCGCTTCCACGAAAAGATGTGGATCGTGGACGGCGAGATGGACGACGGTCTGGCCATCGTCGGCGGGCTCAACATCGCGAACGAGTATTTTCGCGTCACGCCCGAAGAGCCGTCGCGCTATTGGCGCGACCAAGACGTCATCCTGCGCGGCGCCATCGTGCGCGACGTGACCGCGGCTTTCGACCGCAACTACGCGGCGTTCAAGGAGATCAAGGAGAGTCGCGGAATCGCGAACACCGACGCCTACTGGGACAAGACGCGCGCCTTCCTCGACAAGACGGGAAAGGTGCCGATCCACCACCGCACCGATGCGGAGCTAGAGGAGCGGGCGGCCTCGATGGCAGCCCGACCGCTCTCGCTCCGCTACGCCCCCGCGCGCACCCGCTTTTTCCAGAGCCGCCCGCGGCTTCGCGAAACCTACATCGAGCAGGTCTACCTCAAGGCGATCACTGCGGCGCAGGGCGAGGTCTTGGTCAGCAATGCCTATTTCGTCGCCTCTCCAGAGTTCCGGGCGGCGGTGAAGGCCGCCGCGCGCCGCTGCGTGCGCGTTCTGATCCTCACCAACAGCCCCGAGACCAACGACCTCCCGGCGATCACGATTGTCGGGCGCACCTACTACGCGGAGATACTCCAGGTGAATACCGAGCCGGCCCTGGCGCGGTGCCGCGCTCGGGATCCGCAGGCGGGCGTCCACATCTTCGAGTGGCAGGGGCGGCGCGCCGGCGAAGCGGCCGCGCACGAGGGGACCAACCACGGCAAGTGGGCCGTCTTCGATCGGCGCCTCGCCCTGGTCGGCTCCCACAACCTCGACCCCCGCAGCGAGCGCCTGAACAGCGAAAGCGCCGTCGTTTTCGAAAGCGATCCCCTGGCCCAGGAGCTCGCGCGGACTTTCTACGAGGGCGACCTCCCGATGGCTCGCGCCATCTCGCTGCAAGATACTGCGGCGTTCGAAGCGGGCGACGACGCCTTCTACGAGTTGCAGGAAACGTTTGGGCTCATCTTTGAAGAGCAGCTTTGAGTCCCCTGACGAAGCACCGGAGGGGGCTCCGAACGTCCTGTTGATCACGTCGGGCGGTCAGTCCCGGCGCAGCGCCAGCGACTACACGCTCGTGTCGACGAAGAGGCTCAACCCCGGGAGCGCTCGCGCTTGTAGTCGTAGCCTGGGTCCCACTCGAGCTTGGCGAAGAGCTCGAACGCCGCCTCTGCCTTGCGCTCGGCGAGTGCCATCGCGTCGCCCGCGCCGAACCACGGACGATCGAAGGTGCCCGAGCCGAACATGTCGCTGCCGTCGCCGCAGAAGGTGTGCCACCAGCACACCGCCCAGCGGAGATGGTCCGCCATCCTCTTGCCGAGGACACGGTGCTCGGCGTCGTAGTGGCGGAAGGCGAGCGGCTCGTCGCCGTCCGGGTCGAAGGCGACCTTCTCGATGCGGGGAAGGAAGGGCTCGGCCATCTCGTCCTCCTCATGCGCCGCCGTCGAGGGCGGCGAAGCTCTCGCGCAGCTCGCGGTACAGGCGCCGGAACAACGGC
>CAZTOE010000365.1:0-3828 GCA_964615045.1 uncultured Spirochaetales bacterium | reverse complement strand
TAACTGTTCCCGACGAAGTCCGTGTTGTTCTTAAAGATCGAGAGCTTTCCCGCGATCCGCTCCTCGCGGATCTTCTCCTCCGCGTAATCCTCCAATTCTTCGAGGATTCGCTCTCCGGCCTTGTCATAGACGATCAGCTGGCGCGGGGACGCACATTCCGGGGTCGCGTACTCGGGATGGCAGCCGGTGTCCTGATAGAATCGCGCACCGTTTTCGAGGAAGACGTTGAGAAAGTGCTCGGTGGTAATCAGCTTCTCGAACAGGAAGCGGATCGCCTTCTCGACCGGGAGCGTCTTGCGCCCCTCCGGCGTGAAAATGATCCCGTACTCCGTTTCGACGCCGTAGATGCGTTTCTGCACAAAGCCTCACTCGCCCGTGCCGAGGATATCGTTTATCTCATCGGCGCTCGCGCGGCGGAACTTTCGGCCGCCCCGATCGCGGTCCAGGGTACACACCTCCAGGTTCTCGGCAGCAATCGGCGTCCCGCCATTCGCCGAGGAAAGCGCGTCGCGCCCCAAACGCAAAGCCTCCCCAAGGGGCATGCCCTCGCGGTAGTTGCTTTGCAGATATGCTTCCAGGCTCTCGACAGTTCCTCCGATCACGCAGTAGCCGGTGTGGTCGGAGATGCTGCCGTCGAATTGTACGCGGTACATGGCGTTCTGCTCCTGACCGGCCAGCTGATCGTCGCCGACCTCCGCCACGACAATCTCGACCTCCAGGGGCTTGAGCTCGCGCGTGAACACATCACCGATGGCCTGCGAATAGGCATTCGCCAACCCCTTGGCGCGCACGTCTTCGCGGCTGTAGGAGTAGCCTTTCACGTCGCAGTAGCGAACGCCGATCTTTCGCAGCTGGTCGAACTCGCTGAACTTGCCGACGCCCGCGAATGCGATCCGATCGTAGATTTCCCCGATCTTTGAGAGGCTCGAGGGATTCTCCGCCACCAGCGCGATCCCTCTGTCGAACTCGAGCGCCACAATCGACTTTCCCCGCGCGATGCCCTTCTTGGCGTACTCCGCCTTGTCCTGCATCAACTGTTCGGGAGAGACGTAGAAGGGCATCGACATGGCTATTCCGCCACCGCGGGAGTGCGCGCGATCTCAATTCGCTCTCGATACACCTGCCGAAGCGTAGCTTCCGGCACGTCTTCGACGCCGGACGCCGTCGCCAGTTTCACGATCGGATAGATGCCCCGCGCCAGATCCACGCCGCCCGTCGCGCGATCCTCATCGGCGGCGTCGGTGAGCGCCTGCAGCGCGATCCGAATCGCTTCACCGCTCGAGAGACCGGGCCGCCACGCCTTCTTGAGGGATTCTTTGGCGTAGATCCCGCCGCTCCCCGAGGTTTCGAACTCGGCCTCTTCGTAGCGCCCGCCGGTCACATCGTACTTCCAAAGTCGTCCCATGTGACGGCGAAGGTCGTAGCCCGCGAAGACCGGCACCACCACCATGCCCTGCATCGCGGCGGGCAGGTTGGCGCGGACCATCTGGGAAAGCTTGTTGGCCTTTCCTTCGAGCTCGAGCGCCTCGCCTTCGATTTTCTCGTAGTGCTCGAGCTCAATGCGCAAAAGGCGCGCGAGCTCCATCGCCGGTCCGGCGGCACCCGCGATCGCGACCAGCGAGTGTGCATCGGCCATATAGACCTTTTCGACGTCCCGCGAGGCCACCATGTGCCCTGCTGTGGCCAGCCGATCTCCCGCCATCAGGACCCCGCCCTCGTAGCGCATCGCGAGTACGGTGGTCCCGTGCGGGATCTCAAGCGCCCCGCGCCCCTGGGAGAGCCCGGAGGAGCTCTCGGCGCGGAGTTGCGGAAAATCGACATCTAGCAGTTCGGAGAAGCTCGAGCCGCTATATCGGCCTCGGAAGAGCACCCCCACCCCCTTCCGTCTCTGTGCTGGAATCACTCGCCGCCGCGCTGGACGTAATTCTTGACGAACTCTTCCGCGTTCTCTTCGAGGACCTCGTCGATCTCGTCGATGAGCGCATCCATCTCCTCTTTGAGTTCCTGGCCCTTCTTGGCGACCTTCTGCTCGCCCTTTCCGGACTCTGAGGAACTCTCGCCGTCCCCGCCGCCGCTTTTGCGTTCCTGCTTCTGCTCGGCGGCACGGGGTATCCAGAGCTCGTCCTCGCTTCCGGGAATGCGCTTGATATCTCTCATCTTTTCCTCCCTCAGCTCCGGAGATTTCGCACCAGCTCCGCCGCGGTGGGCGAAGCCTCAAACAAATCCTCGACGTGCTGTTTCGATCCCTTCAGGGGCTCCGCCATCAAGACCCGCTTGATGGGCTCATCTCCGATCCCGAAGGAGATCGAGTCCCAGTTCACTCCAAACACTTCCTGAGCGTAGCGCCGCAGACAGCCGCCGCGGAAGTAGGCTCGCGTGTCCTCCGGGGGATTGTGAATCGCGTGCAGAATCTCTTCCTCGCTCACGATGCGCTCGACGCGCCCCTGGCGCTCGGCGAGCGCATAGAGGCCGCGGTCCGGACGCAAGTCGTGGTACTGAAGGTCGAGCATCTGCACCTGGGGCGACCCCCAATCGAGCCCTTTTCGCTCTATGAACCCTTCGATGATCGACTTCTTGATCACCCAGTCGATTTCTCGCGCCAGCTCCATGGGGTCTCGAGCGAGCGCCTCCAGCACATATTCCCATTTCGCGAGCACGTCGCGGGTGATCTCGTCGAGCTCGTGTTGGGAGGCGTAGTTCTGGGCGGCCTCTAGGAACTCCGCCTGGATCTGCACCGGCGTCATCCGGCGACCGTTTTCGAGCTCGATCTCGCCGCGGCAGCTCGGATCGTGGGAAACGTCCTTGATGGAACGCACGGGATCGCGCAGCGCAAGATCTCGATTGAGCGCGCCGTCTTCGATCATCGCCAGAATCAGCGAGGTCACACCATTGCGCAGGTAGATCGTGAACTCGCTCATGTTGGAATCGCCCACGATCACGTGCAGGCGCCGGTATTTTTCGCGATCCGCGTGGGGCTCATCGCGCGTATTGATGATGGGCCGCTTCACCATCGTGTCCAAGGCGACTTCGGTCTCGAAGAAATCGGCGCGCTGCGAGAGCTGATACACGCAGGGTCGCGACCGGTTCTCGCTGCCCACCTTGCCGGCCCCGCAGTAGATCTGCCGCGTCACGAAGAACGGCATCAGGTGCTCGGCGATCTGCTTGAACGAGGTGCGCCGGTCCATCAGATAGTTTTCGTGGCTGCCGTAGCTGTTGCCCTTGCGGTCGCTGTTGTGCTTGTAGAGCAACATCTGCGTCCCGGCCGGGAGGACTCGATTGGCCTCCCGGCGGCTCGCCTCCACGACGCGCTCGCCCGCCTTCTCGTGGATCACGAGGTCGCGAGCGTTGGTCACCTCGGGGCACGAGTACTCCGGGTGGGCGTGATCGACGTAGTACCGGGCCCCGTTCACCAACGTCTTGTTGCGGGCGATATTCTCCTGCTGGTTGGGGGTGTACTTCTCACCCTCCACCTGGAACCCCCGCGCGTCGGCGAGTGGATTCTCCTGATCGTAGTCCCAGAGAATCTGGGCGCTGTGCTCCTCGCGATAGGAGTTCACGAGAAGCACGCAACTGGAGATGGGGTCAAAATCCCGATCGTTCTTGACGGTGATCCCGTACTCGATCTCGGTCCCCATCACCTTGCGTATCGCCATCCCCCCCCCGCGACCGGAGAACTCGCCTAGAGGTACTGCCCCGATCGAATGTCTTCGACCGAGCGACCCTCGTTGCGATTGATCCCCGTGATCAGGGTGCGCACGTTGATGATGCGCTCGCCCTTGCGGCCGGAAATGCGCGCCCAGTCGTCGGGGTTGGTGGTGTTGGGAAGAT
>CAZTOE010000364.1:0-3855 GCA_964615045.1 uncultured Spirochaetales bacterium | reverse complement strand
GCGGGCGAAGACCGCACACGCGTCGTGCTCCTCCACCAGGAGCTTCCCGACGATGGGACCTACGATGGCCACGAAGGAGGGTGGGGCGACATTCTCCGCAAGCTGGACGAGTCCCTGCGAGCGGGAGGCCCGCGATGACATCGCGCGATTCTCCGGCGAATCCCCTGTGAGCCCCGTCCCCTGTGCACGACGTGGGCCGACGGGTACAACGGCGTCATGAACTGCTTTCCCCCGTCGGGTATTTCTTTGCCCTGACGGCGGCGGGCGCGGTGATGTTCTTGCCGGGGCGATCCTACGGCGCGTAGGGCGAGTCTGACGTCTCCGACGATCGCGTCGGGGATGGTATCTTCGCGGGGCCGTCGTAGGCCGAAGCAAGGAGTCCGCCGATGCCGATCGAACACTTGAAGCCCACTGATCCCGCCGAACGGGTGGCGGAGCTCTTGGCCCGCGACGGGTGCGTAGTGGTCGATCGGCTCGCCGAGCCCGAACGACTCGCCGCGCTCAAAGCCGAACTTCAACCCTGGATCGACGCCACGCCGCCCGGTGTCGACAGCTTCAGCGGAGAGCGCACGCGGCGCACCGGTTCCCTGGTGGCACGCTCGCCGCTGGCGCGTGAGTTCATCGCCCATCCGCTGGTGCTCGACACCGTGAAGCACGTACTCGCCCACGCCAAGAACTTTCAGTTGCATCTCACCCAGGTGATCTCGATTGGCCCCGGCGAGCCCGCGCAAATGATCCACCGCGACCAGTGGGCGTACGATTTCTTCCCCTTTCCGAAGGGATACGAGGTGCAGTGCAACACGATCTGGGCGCTCACCGACTTCACCGAAGAAACCGGCGCGACCCGCGTCGTGCCGGGCAGCCACCGCTTCGAGGATCGCCTGAAGTTGCGCCCTGAAGACACTGAGCCGGCCGAAATGGAGGCCGGCTCGGTGCTGTTCTACAGCGGCGCCCTTTACCACGGGGGTGGCGCCAACCGCTCGGACGAGGTGCGGATGGGCTTGAACCTCACCTACAACGTGGCCTGGCTGCGCCAGGAGGAAAATCAGTACCTGGCGACGCCGATCGAAATCGCCCGCGAGTTGCCGGAGCCGCTGCTGCGCCTGATGGGCTACGCGAAAGGCGCATACGCGCTGGGCTACGTCGGCGATCTCCTCGATCCGATCGCAGTGGTGCGGCCGGAGCTCGCCAAGACTGCGGAACCGGGTTTGGGGGAGCTCACGAGCACCAAGCGGCACGGTCTTGCGATCCCGACTGAGCGTCCCGTTGCGCCGGCGGCGGGGGAGCCGTCTGCGGGACGAGCCGGGCAGTAGGCGCGATGTCGGACGCATACCACGACGGGAGTCACCGCACCCCGGACGGCCTCGAGTTGTATTACCGCGACTATCGCGGTTCTGGGGGCGCAAAGCGTCCGGCGCTGTGCATCCCGGGTTTGACGCGCAACTCGCGAGATTTCGCGGACCTCGCGGATCACTTGGCGCGCGAGCGGCGGGTGATCTGCATCGAGCTGCGGGGGCGCGGGCGGTCCGAATACGACCCGGACCCCGACCACTACGCGCCGCCGACCTACCTCCAAGATCTCGCGAGTCTGATCGAGGCCCTAGCGCTGGAGCCCTTGGTCGCCGTCGGGACTTCCCTCGGCGGACTGCTCACGATGATGCTCGCGGCTTCGCGGCCGCAAACCCTCGCCGGCGCGATCTTGAACGACATCGGGCCCGAGGTCGATCCTCGAGGCATCGAACGCATCCGGGGCTATGTGGGCAAAGGCGCGGTCGTGTCGACCTGGGAGGAGGCCGCCGAGGCCCTACGCGAGCTGAATGCCGTGGTGTTCCCGGACTTCACCGCCGAGGACTGGTTGAAGATGGCGCACGCCACCTATGCGCGAGGCGAGGACGGCCTGTTGCGACCGGACTACGATTCCCGCATCGCCGTCCGGTTGGCCGCGCCGGCGCCCGATGCCGCGCCCGATTTGTGGCCGCTCTTTGGTGGTCTGCGCACCGTGCCCACCCTGGTGGTGCGCGGCGAGCGCTCGGACATTCTGTCGCGTTCCGTCCTGGCTCGGATGGCCGAACTCAAACCCGACCTGGAAGCCGTCGAGGTGCCGGGGCGCGGTCACGCGCCACTCCTCAGTGAGCCCGCTTGCCTCGACGCGATCGACCGGTTCTTCGCGACGATCGACGCGCTTGGCTAGGAGAAGAGACGATGTCCCAAAGCCACGGGGCCGGAGTCTAGATCATGATGAAGACGGGAAAATTCTCGGGTTTCGAGGTCAGCCTGTTCGACCCCGGGATAGCATGGATCGAATTCAACCATCCCGAGCGCCTGAACGGCATGCGAGCGGTTGTGAAGCGCGACCTCGTCGAGCTGTTGCTGCAGGTGCAGATGGACGACGCGGTCCGGGTCGTGGTTGTGACCGGTTCGGGGCGCGCGTTCAGCGCCGGCGACGATCTCGGCGCCTACGGCGACCCGAAGGTCGAGGCGGAGACGCTGGTGCCGCCGATCGACCCCGGCCACCGGGATGCAATCTCGACCTACGGCGCGCTGCGCGCACTTTCCCAGCCCTTGAACCTCGCGGTCCGCAACCTCGACAAGCTCACGATCGCCGCGCTCAACGGCGTCGCGATCCAAACCGGGTTCTCGCTGGCGTTGGCCTGCGACTTCCGCATTGCGGCCGAGAGTGCGCGGATGGGGAGCGCGACGTTGCGCTTCGGGCTGCTCCCGGACGAGGGAGGGCAGTACCTTTTGGTGCAGCACATGGGGGTTGCGCGCACGCTCGACTTCTTGATGCGAAAACGCATCATCGACGCCCGCGAAGCAGCGCGGTTGGGCCTCGTCCACGAAGTCGTCGCCGATGACCAGCTGCGCGGCCGCGCCCTCGATCTTGCGCGCGAGCTCGCCGACGGGCCGCAGGTCGCGATGCGTCTGCTCAAACGCTCGATCTACAACGCTGCGGAGTTGAGCTTTCCCCAGGCGTTGGACGAAATCGCGTCCAAAACTGCCGTCGCGGATCACCATTCCGACGCGCAAGAAGGCGTCGCCGCGTTCCGCGAGAAACGCGCCCCCCGCTTCAACCGAGGTCTAGAAGTCCAGGGGTAGTCCCAGGTACTCCTTGTAGATGAAGTCCCGGTGCTCGAGGAGCGCCGGATCCAGGGCACCCATCACCGTGGCGTCCGTGCAGACGTAGAGCGCCCGGAATTGGTCAGTCATCGGGCATACCTCCTGCGGAAGCGGATCGACAAGCGCTGCGAAGGTCGCCCAGTAAATGTCCACGGCCGAAAGCGCGTGGCCGACCAGGAATTGGCTGCCACGCGAACGTTGGGCTGCGAGCTGCTGCCCGAGCACCCGGAGGATATCCGCGCAGCGTTCCGGAGCCGCGGCGCCCGCGGTGGCGGAATAGCCGTACCAGCGTCCGAAGTTTTCGAACCAGCCGTAGCCGGGGGTTTCGGGTCCCGCCTCCAAGACCGGGTGGATCAGCATCAGCCGCCGCGACCAGCCGAAGCCGTCCTCGCCGCAGATTTCGTGGGCCAGACCGAACATCAGAGCGCGTTCCGCGGGATCTTGCGGAATGAGCGCCGGCTGCGGAGCGAGGCGCTCGGCAAGAAACAAGATCGCCGCCCAACCGTCGCGTGGAGCTTCGTCGTCGTAGATCGCGATCGGAGCATTGCGGCGGCCGGTCCAAGCGTCCAACTCGGGGTTGGGCGCACCGACTCGGTGCGCGACGGGTTGGTAGGCGATTCCCTTGACAGCCAGGATTCCCTTGGCCGCCTCACCCCACGGCCCCGGCACGCCCACCGAGAGGACGAGTCGCAACCCCGGTCGATCCTTCGCGTCGGCAACGTCGAGATAATCCATGGT
>CAZTOE010000363.1:0-3872 GCA_964615045.1 uncultured Spirochaetales bacterium | reverse complement strand
ACGCTGCGCACCAGCGCTTCGAGCTCGACCTCGTCGGACGGCGTCTCGTCGATCCGAGTGATCTCACAGGAGAAGAAGGGGTCGTCGGAGACGAACGCGTGGACCTTGGCGCGGGTTTTGCCCTCGACCAACACCTTGACGGTGCCGTCGGGAAGTCGCAGCAGCTGGACGATCGATCCCACGGTGCCGATCTCGAAGAGGTCACGCGGGCTGGGGTCATCCTGTCCGGCCTGGCGTTGCGCGACGAGCAACAGCTCGCGGGATTCCCCCGAGGCCTGCTCGAGGGCAGCGATCGATTTGGCGCGTCCCACGAAAAGCGGAACCACCATGTGCGGGAACACGACGATGTCCCGCAGCGGCAAGAGCGGGAGCGCGATCCCGCTCGGAGTGTTTTGGGTCACTATGCAGACTCCGCTTCTGGTTTGAGCACGGTCAGGGGCTCTGCCCCCTGCTCAACCACTTCTTCTCCGACGACGCACTCCTCGACATCGTCTCGAGAGGGGATGTCGTACATCAATTCGAGCATGATCCCCTCCATGATCGAGCGCAACCCGCGCGCCCCCGATTTGCGGGTGATCGCCTGGCGGGCCATGGCGCGCAGTGCGCCTTCGGTGAAGCGGAGCCGGACATCCTCGAACTCGAACAGCTTCTGATATTGCTTCACCAGGGCGTTACGGGGCTCTGTGAGGATCGAAACCAGCGAGTCCTCGTCGAGCTCTTCGAGTGTCGCGAGCACCGGGAGGCGTCCGACGAACTCGGGGATCATTCCGAACTTCAACAGGTCTTCGGGTTGGACCTCGCGCAGCACTTCGCCCAGGCGCCGACCGGACGTCTTCTGCACCTCGGCACCGAACCCCATCCCCTTGACGCCCACCCGCTGTTCGATCAGCCGTTCGAGACCGCAGAAGGCGCCGCCACAGATGAACAGGATATTCGTGGTGTCGATCTGCAGGAACTCTTGTTGCGGGTGTTTTCTACCACCCTTCGGCGGCACATTGGCGGTCGTTCCCTCGATGATCTTGAGCAGCGCCTGCTGCACGCCCTCCCCCGAGACGTCGCGAGTGATGGAAGGGTTCTCGCTCTTGCGCGCAATCTTGTCGATCTCGTCGATATAGACGATCCCGCGCTGCGCACGCTCAACGTCGTAGTTGGCCGCCTGCAGCAGATTCAGGATGATGTTCTCGACGTCTTCGCCCACATAGCCCGCTTCGGTCAAGGTGGTGGCATCGGCGATCGTGAAGGGCACGTCGATGATCTTGGCGAGCGTTTGAGCGAGCAGGGTCTTCCCGCTCCCAGTTGGGCCCAGGATCAGGATGTTGGATTTCTGAAGCTCGACATCCCCCACGAAGGCCTGGCTCTCGATGCGGCGATAGTGGTTGTGGACTGCGACCGACAGCACTTTCTTGGCGTGCGTCTGTCCAACCACGTAGTCGTCGAGGATTTTGTTGATTTCCTTGGGCTTGGGGACTCGCGAGGTCTAGGTGGTCACCTCCTCGCGACCGTATTCCTCGGCGATGATGTCGTTGCACAGCTCGATACACTCGTCGCAGATGTACACCGTGGGACCCGCGATGAGCTTTTTGACCTCGCGCTGACTCTTTCCGCAGAAGGAGCACGACAGATTGGAGTTGTCGTCCCGCTTCTTCATGCCCCGGCGCCTCCTTGAAGCCCCTGCATTCCTATTTGCCCGCCGGCCCGCCCGAGCGGGGCGAGGCTGACGAAGAGGGGACCGCCTTGGGGGCGCTCGGCCGACGTTCGACCACCTGGTCGATCAGCCCGTAGGCCGCCGCCTCTTCTCCCGACATATAGTAGTCGCGCTCGGTGTCCTTCGCGATCTGGTCCACAGGTTTGTGGACGTGGAACGCCAGAATCTCGTTCATCCGTTGGCGCAGTTTGAGAATCTCTCTCGCCTGGATATCGACGTCGGTTGCCTGTCCCTGAAAACCGCCCATCGGCTGGTGAATCATGATCCGGCTGTTGGGAAGCCCCATGCGCTTGCCATGGGCGCCGGCCGCCAGCAGCCAGGCTCCCATCGAAGCTGCCTGACCCAGGCAAATCGTCGCAACATCCGGGCGGATGTATTGCATGGTGTCGTAGATGGCGAGGCCCGCAGTGACCGAACCGCCCGGAGAATTGACGTACAAATGGACGTCTTTTTCGGGATCTTCAGCCTCGAGAAACAGGAGCTGTGCGATCACCAGGTTGGCGACATCGTCATCGACAGCACTGCCCAGAAAAATGATGCGGTCCTTGAGGAGGCGCGAGGAGATGTCGTAGGCGCGCTCGCCGCGCGGACTCTGCTCAACTACCATCGGGATCAACGGCATCGGGTCTTCCCTCTCGTCCGCCTTACCACTGGATGCTAGCCAGCCTGGGGAGCCCGGCCAGCCACGTGACATTCGCGGGTCCCCGCACGCCAGCTCCGGAACGCCGGCGGTCCAGTACCCGACGCGAGGGCGCCCCGTTGCTCGGGCGTCCGGGGTGGGGCGCACGTGGCCCCATTGCCTACGGGGCTCTTTGTCTCAGGGGGTTGCGAACTCGGAAAGAATCCGCCGCTTCAGCCTTGCTCGCGTTCGCTTAGAACTTCGACATTAGCTTCAGCGAGCAGGAATTCAACGGCGCGTTCTTCAAGGAGCTGGCCCCGGATCGCTTCCAGCAAACCGGCCTGCTGGTAGGCACGCCGCAGTTCGGACGGATCCGCCTCCTGTTGCCCCGCCATCTCGCGTAGGCGCGCTTCAACGGCTTCGGGCGCGACTTCCAGTTCGCCTACGCGGGCAACCTCTTGCAGAAGCCAAGCCTCGCGGATGTCGCGTTCCGCCGCCGGCCGCCACTCTTCTTGCCAACGCGAGCTCTGCGCCTGGAGCAACGAGGCCGGGAGGCCGCGTTCCGTCATTTCTCGTTGGGCCATCGAGATTCGGCGCGCCAGACGTTCTTCGACGAGGCGCGGCGGGACATCGAATGTAGTGCGTTCGATCAATGAGTCCAACACCGTACGGCGCAAGGTGTTTTCGACCTCACGCTCGCGCGCCTTCTCGAGATCGGAACGCACCTTCCGCCTCAGGGCTTCGAGGTTGTCGAATTCACCGAGGTCTTTGGCGAACTCGTCGTCGAGGGCGGGAACGTCCCGGCGTTGCAGCGTGTTCACGCGCACTTCGAATTCCGCTTCCTGGCCCGCGAGTTTCTCCTGGCCGTAGTCTTCTGGGAATCGCAGCCGCACCGTGCGCGATTCGCCGGCGCGCGTGCCAACGAGTTGATCGTCGAACTCGGGCAACAGTTGGCCCGCGCCGAGCTCCACCGTCGCGTCTTTCCCGCTGCCCCCCTCAAAGGGCTTGCCGGCGATGCGACCTTCGAAATCCATCGTCACCCAGTGGCCTTTGACAGCGGGCACCTCGGGGGCTTCCTCCACCAGCGACGCGTGGCGCTGGCGCAGATTTTCGAGGGCCGCGTCGACATCGGCATCCGCCACCTCGCCGCTCGGCCGCTTCGCCGCCAATCCCTTCCAGTTCCCGAGCTCGATCGGCGGTCTCACCTCCACCCGCACCCGGTAGCGAAAAGGCTCATCCTCACGCGGTGTTTCGGCTTCGATCTCGGGCTCGCTCACCGGTTGCAGGTCGCTCTGCTCGAGCGCATCGGGGAGCGTCTCGCCCACGAGCTCTCGCTCCAGGTCCTCGGCGAGATTGGCTGCGTACATCTTGCGCAACACCGAGCGCGGCGTCTTGCCGGGCCGAAACCCCCGGACGCGGGCACTTCGCGCGAGTTCCCGATAGGCGCGTTCGTAGAGCTGATTGACGCGAGCGCTGGGGATCTCCACGGTGACCCGCCGCACCACCGGGCCCTCTTCCGACACCACCACACTGGGCGCAAGTGCTGAC
>CAZTOE010000362.1:0-3937 GCA_964615045.1 uncultured Spirochaetales bacterium | reverse complement strand
AGCTCAAGGACGTCGCGGGCTTCGGCTTCGAGCCGCTCCCACGCTTTCTCACTGATCGGTGCGAGGTCTCGGTTCAGTCCAATCACGCTCGTTTCTCCTCTTGCTTCCGAAGGCTCCCGATCCCGAGTGTAGGTTCCGATCCATTGGATGCGTGCTCGCGATCGACGATCGCGTTCGATCGGAACAGGAACTCCCGCAGGTACCGGTCGAAGACCGGGTCATGACGCCGTATCCACTCGAGCGTCATGCAGGCGTGTTCCTTTTCTTCGTCACGGTTGTGCGAAAGGACCCCCTTGAGGTCCCCATCGCTGCTCGCATCGACGCGTTGTGCGTACCAGTCGACCGCCTCGAGTTCTTCGATCAGAGAGACGAGGGCGCGATGCATCTCGCGGGTTTCGGGCGAGAGGTCCTCCCGGGATTCGTGTAGTTGGCTCTCTGCCATGTGGCGGATCTACTCCTTCCAGTTCCCCGGCGTGGGTCAGAATCGCCTATCGGCGCGTACCCGTTTGGACAGCAAACTCCGTGCCGGTCGGATGCTTGGCTTGGCATGGGAAAGGCACGTGGGGTTTCAGGTGCCTCGCTGAGTGATCACTTTGGAGGAGTCAGCCGATGCATTCCCAGGAGCTGACGCGCGCTGTCGCCGCAGTGGTCGCTGGGCACGACGCTTTGTAGAACTTACAGGGCAGTTCACTTGAGCCGCACCGAGCACGTGGAGTCTGCGCGGTGAACGAGTTCGAGATAGGGACGCTTTCCACCAGCGTTTTCGTCCTCCTCGCCAGTGCGGGCGTGCTGATCGTTGCGGGAGCGCGAGCCGCAGCGCTGCCGACCTGGCCGTGAGCATGCGCTCGGTGGCATTGCGGCGGAAAGCGCCGATGTGGCGTCCGCGCCCGACGCCGGCCTATCCCAACGGTTCCCTCTACGCGAGTTTTGAGAGTGCGTTGGGCTCCCCTCGGCTGTGCTGTTAGATGCTGCAGGGAGGGTGGTCGCAACGGCATGTGCCGCTCGAACCCTTTCGAGCGTCCCGTTCGCACGTTTCGCAGCAGAACGGCTCGATTTCGGCCACCTCGCAGCGACAGAGTGTGTGCTGGCATTTCGGCACTGGTTTCTCTCCAATCTTCGGGTCCTGTGTACGAGGCTTGAACGGCCTCAGTCGCGCGAGGGAATCACCAGACGACTTCCCACCTGGAGCTCGCGCGGATCCTCGATCTGGTTCGCCTCCGCTATGCGCCTCCACTGCGACGAATCGCCGAGAAGATCAAGAGCAATGCGCTCGAGCGTGTCGCCCTTTCGGGTCACGTAAATGTCCTTCCCTTCCATACCCGTTTGGACCGATCGGTAGGAAGGAGGCGGTGCGTCGACAGACGGGGTTGCGCGCGTTTCGGCGAAGGCGGGCGTGGCGAAGAGCGTTACCGAGAGCGTCGCGATCGCTAGGATTCGTTCCATCTAATGGTCCTCCTGGGCTGATTGCTTACCGCTTCTCGTTCAAAGCAAGGGCCATGCCAACTCATTCAACGTTCTCGATCGTCGAGTAGGGCCTCCAAGCGCCGCCGCGCGCGGCGAAGCGAACGAGCTCGTCGCCGCAAGTCGGCCCACGGATTGGCTCGGTGGGCGATGCGACGAAGCGCGTTTCTCAGCGTGTAGTCGCGAGGACCGGCGCATCTGTATTCGAGCTCTCTCCACGCCACGGGCGCTGCGACGGGCGCTTCGGGAAGTGGGCGTACCGACCACGGCGCGACGGCAGTCTGCCCGTAGGCGTTGCGGCCCGTGTCGAGATAGAGGCGTCCCTGGCGTCTGTTCCTGCGCTGTTCCGTCGTGAGCTCGTCGGGGTACCGCGAAGCCAGGAGGTCCATGGCAGCCCGCGCGAAGCCCCGGACGGCGTCGAAGGGCTCGCTGCGATCCAGCGGGACTACAACGTGGACTCCCTCGGAACCTGTCAACTTCGAGTACGAAATCAGACCGAGCTCAACCAGGAGCGCTCGAACCCGCAGCGCGGCGGTTCGAGCGGCTTCAAAGTCGCCCTTCGGCGGATCGAGGTCGATCACGAGGAGATCCGGATGATCGAGCTGGTCGACACGGGAAAGCCACGGATGGAGAGCGACACAAGCCTGGTTGGCGAGGTATCCCAGCGTTGCCTTCTTGTCGCAGACCACCAGCTTCTGGGTTCCATCGCTGGTCCCTGTAGCGACCTGGACGGTGGTGATCCAATCGGGAAAATAGTCGCCCACCCGCTTTTGGTAGAAGCCCTCTCGCTCGATTCCATCGGGGAAGCGCTCGATCACGAGCGGCCGGTCTCTGAGATAGCGCAGCATGATCTGGGCGGTACGCTCGTAGTAGTCGATGAGTTCGCCCTTGCTGATGTCGCAATCGGGGAACAGGACCTTGTTTTCGTTTGAAGTCTTCACCGAATAGCGTCCGTATCTTCGCGTACCCACCTCAGACCTCCAATTTTCTGTTCGGTCTTCCGGACATCTCGAAGATCCCTCGCCACTATCCATGGCGTCATTCGAGCAACCAATGTACCAGGGTCCAGTCGGGCCAAGTCGTCCCCGACCTCTGGCTCGACACCTACAATCCAAAGGCGGAGAGCTTCGACGAGATTCGGCGCTCGAATTTGCAGGACCCGAAGAAGTGGACGATTCTCTTTTTTCTATCCGGCGGATTTCACCTTCGTTCGAGCGACCGAGTTCGCTGCCCTGGCAGAGCAGCAGGAGCGCTTCGAGAAGATGGGTGCCGAGATTGTTACGGCGAGCTGTGATACCAAGTTCGTACGCTTGGCCTGGCGCACGATCGAGGGCGAGCTCGAAGACGTGCGTTGTCAGATGGCATCTGATCCCACCGGTAAAATTGCGCGAATGTTCGGAGTTCAAGGCAAACCTCTACCTCGCCCGCAAGTCTGGAGAGGCAATTCCGCCGGCCTGCGGGCCCAGCGCCCCTCGCGATAGCTCGCCCGACAGGCTGTGAGCTCTTCTGGAAGGCATGTCGAGGCAACACTCGCCGACCCGGATCTTCTCGGCGGGCTCGTGCATTTGTACAAGAAAGCGTCTCCCGGTCGTTGCGCCCGGTGCGGAAACGCCTCGCCAGTCGCATCCAGTGCTCGCCGCGTCGATCGGCACGATGTCTGCATCCGACTCTCGCGACATCAGGCGGCCGCGGCACCACCCGGCCCCTTTTTTCGAGGAGGCTTTC
The DNA here is from genome assembly GCA_964615045.1 of uncultured Spirochaetales bacterium. GTDB lineage: Bacteria > Myxococcota_A > UBA9160 > UBA9160 > PR03 > JANQRO01. The sequence goes on along the minus strand of CAZTOE010000362.1, from coordinate 751 downwards.
ATGGAATTCAAGCTCGACCCGCTTCCCTACGAAAAGGACGCCCTCGAGCCCTACATCAGTGAGCAGACGCTCCACTACCACTACGACAAACACCATCGGGGCTATCTCCAGAAACTGGAGAAGGCAATCGGCGATCAGGCCCTGGCGTCCCAGCGGCTGGAGACCATCATTCTGGAAAGCAGTGGCGACGTCTTTAATTTTGCGGCGCAGGTGTGGAATCATTCGTTCTATTGGCGAAGCATGAGGCCGGGCGGGGGAGGGCGACCCCGGGGCGCGATGGCCGAGGCGATTGACTCTGCTTTCGGCTCGTACGAGAAATTCGCACAGGATTTTGCGGAGGCGGCGACCGGCGAATTCGGGTCGGGATGGGCTTGGCTGGTCCTGGGAATCAGCGGGCGAATCGGCGTGATCAGCAGCTCCGACGCGGAGAACCCGCTCGACGGTCAGCAAACGCCTTTGCTCTGCATCGACGTCTGGGAACACGCCTACTATCTCGACTACCAGAATGAGCGCAACAAATACGTGCGCGGCGTGATCGACCACTTGCTGAACTGGGAGTTCGCTGAAGAGAACCTGCGCCGGAGATCGCAATTCGCTGAACAGAGATCCTGAGCAAAGAACTTCGCCGTGAGCTATGTGCTGTGCAAGCTGACGGGAGCGTGGGCCGGCACGCGGCTCGGCGGAGCTCTGGGCGGCTTGATCTCGAGTACCGCGACGACCGCGAGTTGCGCGCGGCGCGCTCAATCGGGAT
>CAZTOE010000361.1:0-3948 GCA_964615045.1 uncultured Spirochaetales bacterium | reverse complement strand
GAAGTTCAAGCGAGGCGGCCGGAGGCCGCGCGCAGCGAGCCGGAGGCGAGCGAAGTTCAAGCGAGGCGGCCGGAGGCCGCGCGCAGCGAGCCGGAGGCGAGCGAAGGTCAGCCACGCTGGGAGGTCTTTACCCACGGCGGCCGCCGCGCCACGGGCATCGACGCGGTGGCGTGGGCAGTCCGCATGGCAGAGGCGGGTGCCGGCGAGATCCTGCTCACCAGCATGGACCGCGACGGCACCAAGAGCGGCTATGACCTGGATCTGGTGCGGACCGTAGCTGACAGCGTCTCGATACCCGTGATTGCATCGGGAGGTGGGGGGAACGCCACGGATCTCGCTGCCGCCCTCGACGATGGTCCCGCCGGAGGTCATGCGCAAGCTGCCTTGGCCGCTTCGATTTTTCACTTCCGGGAGACGACGGTGGGCGCCGTCAAACGAGAGCTTCTCGCGCTCGGGATCCCGGTACGTGCGCCTTCCATTGCTGCTGCAAAGGGCCTTCGCTAGCGTCCTCCGTTGCCCTCGAACCCCGATTGTCTCCCGTTTGAGGCCCCGCATGGGCCGCGGCGCAGCTGGACCGAATGCGTCGTATCCGCAATTTTCGTGAGTGGGGAGCGAGTGCGGCGAAGTAAAGGAGCGCACGCCACTTGCCCGTCGTCAAGGTCAAAGAAAACGAGTCCTTCGAACAAGCGCTGCGGCGCTTCAAGAAGCAGGTGGAGAAGGCCGGAATCCTGACGGAGCTCCGGCGCCGCGAGTCCTACGACAAGCCCAGCGTGCGGCGCAAGAAGAAGGCCGCCGCCGCCCGCAAGCGGGCCATCAAGAAGCTCAAGAAGATGGCTCGGTAGGCGAGGGGGCGAACGAGCCACCGTGGGCCGGATCCCCGACGACACGATCGAAGCGGTTCGCGACCGAGTCGACATCGTCGAGACCGTGGGACGATACGTGGGCCTCCGTCAGACGGGCCGCAGCTTCAAGGGTCTCTGCCCCTTCCACGACGAAAAGACGCCATCCTTTCATGTCAATCCAGAGCGTGGGATCTTCCACTGCTTCGGGTGCGGCGCCGGCGGGGACGCCTTCCAATTTCTGATCCGCCACGAGAACCTGAGCTTTCCCGAGGCCATCCGGATTCTTGCCCGGGACGTCGGGGTGACGATCCCCGAGAGCGAAGAAGGCCAGGGTATCTCCGAGACCCTGCGCAAGGCCAACGACTGCGCCCAGATGCTCTATCGCAAGGCATGGGTCAGCCCGGAGGGCGAGGGGGCTCGAGCCTATTGGAGCTCCCGGGGTCTCAACCCGGAAACCGCCGATCGCTTCGGCGTGGGCTTTGCTCCGGATAGCTGGGATCGCCTCCAGCGCAGCCTGGCCACGGCCCGCATCGAAGCCGAAGTGGGTGAACGTGCGGGGCTTTTGGCGCGGCGGCGTCGCGGAGAGGGCCACTACGATCTGCTGCGCGGACGCCTCACCTTCCCGATTCACGACGTGCGGGGACGGATTCTGGGTTTTGGCGGCCGAGCGCTGAGTGACGGCCAGGAGCCCAAGTATCTCAACACGCCGGAGACACCGATCTTTCGCAAACGCGAGGCGTTCTACGGTCTCCCAGACGCCCTGGCGCCGATCCGGCGTGCCGGACGCGCCATCGTCGTCGAGGGCTATTTCGACCGGATCGCGCTAGCGGTGGCGGGGCTCGAGGAGGCTCTCGCCACCTGCGGAACCGCCCTTACGGACGACCACGCTCGCCAACTGCGGCGGCGCACCCGCGAGGTTGTGCTGCTTTTCGATGGTGACGAGGCGGGGCACCGTGCTGTGGTGCGCTCGCTCGAGATTCTGCTTCCCGAGGGGCTCCGGGTTCGCGTCGGGGTCCTGCCTTCAGGTCAGGATCCGGCGGGTGTACTCGAGGAAGAGGGAGCCGAGGAGCTGCGTCAAATCGTGAACAGCGCTCCGCCCGCTCTTGAGGTCGTGATCCGGCGGGCCGCCGCCAGCGGCCGTCAAACGCCCTGGGAGAAGGCCGACGCGGCCGAGGGCGTCGTCGAGCTCCTGGCGCGGATCCCTGACCCCGTCGAACGGGGCGAGTTTGCACGTCAGACGGCGTTTGCCCTGGAGGCCCGGGCGGAAGACGTGGAGGCGGCGCTTCGCAGCCGGCTCGCCAACCTCACGCGCGATCGTCATAGCGGCGGGAGAGACGAGGCATCGGCAATTCCCGTGCGCCCCCGCCGCAGCGGACCCGACGAACGCGCCACCCGATATCTTGCGCGTCTGCTCTTCGAGTACCCCGAATTGTGGAAGGACGTCGACCTGGAGCAGCTGGCCCAGTGGCTCCCGGGATCGCCCTGGCAGGAGCTTCTGAGCGCACTGTTCCGGGCCAGCGCCGACCTCGCAGGCGATCCGGCCCGGGCCTCCCTGCCGCCGGAAACGCTCGATCCGCAAGCGCGCGTCGAATGGCTTGCCCTCGCCGTCGAAACGGGCCCGGTGGCCCCGGTCGAGGAGGCATCCCGCGCGGTTAACGATACGCTCGCATGGTTGCGCAAACGCCACGAGGCGCGGCGGCGCCGCGAGACGACGGAACGCCTTCGAGAGGATCCTTCGGTTGACCCCGCAGAGATCCTTGCGGAGAAACAGCGACAACTCGAGGAGCGCCGACTCGCGCTGGGCCTTCCCGCAGGCTCTGCGCGCGTCCTCCACCGGGCCTAGTCCCGCGCAAAGAAGGAAACCCCCGTTTATGTCCTCCAGCGCGCCCACCCATCCGCATCTTCAACCCCGCCAGACCGCCGGTGTGCGGCGCTCCCGCGAGAAAACGGTGGATGCCGCGAGCGCGGGCTCGAGCCTCCCCGCCGAATTCGGGATCGTCGACGACTTATTGTCGGAGGGTCGGCGCAAGGGCTATTTGACGCTGGACGAGGTCAACGGCGTGTTGCCCGACGCGGTGTCTTCCGATCAGATCGACGATCTGATGGCGTTGTTCGGGGAGCACGAAATCCACGTCGTCGACGCGCCCCGCGGCGACGCGTCCGAGCGCCCTCCGACGCGGCGCGCGGCGCGGCGTCCGCGGTCGCATCCGCGCGGAGCGGCGGAGGCGCCCGACGACGAGGCCGGCAGCACCAATGATCCGGTGCGCGTCTACTTGCGCGAGATGGGCTCGGTCTCGCTGCTCACTCGCGAGGGCGAGGTGGAAATCGCCAAACGGATCGAGGAGGGCGAGAAGGAAGTGATGCGGGTGGTGATCGAGTCGCCCCTGGCTATGAACGAAATCCAGGAACTGGCGGACAGGCTTCGCCGGGGCAAGATCCGCGTCCGGGACGTGCTCCGGGACTTCGACGAGGAGCTGGCCGAGTTGGACGAGGAGCGGGCCACCACGCGGGTGGTGGGCCAGATCGACAGGATCCGCAAGTTTCAGCTGGACAATGAGAAGATCGAAACCATGCTCAAGTCGGGCCGGCGCCTGTCCGAGACCCGGCGTGCTAATTTCCGCAGGGAAATCGAGGCGAACCGGGAAAAAATGCTGGGCACCCTGGAGGAGATCCGCCTGGTCAAGCACCAGATGGACAACATCGTGGCCCGCTTCAAGAACCTCATCAGGCAGGTGGAACGGGCGGAGGAAGACATCGCCGCCTGCGAGCGGCGCACGGGCATGTCCATGAAGGAGCTGCGCAGAACCATCCGGGAAGTCCGATCTTCACGGGAGAAGGAGTCACGCATTTGCCGCAAGCTGGGCATCCGCAAGGAGGAGTTCGCCGAGATGGACCGGTTGATCCGCTCGGCCGTCCGCAAGCGGCAGCGCGTGGAGCAGGAGGCCGGCATGACCGTCGACCAGCTCCGGCGCACCTACCGCGCCATCTACGAGGGGGAGAAGAAGGCCGAGCGGGCCAAGAGCGAGCTGGTCGAGGCCAATCTGCGCCTGGTGGTTTCCATCGCCAAGAAATACACCAACCGGGGGCTGCAGTTTTTGGACCTGAT
>CAZTOE010000360.1:0-3955 GCA_964615045.1 uncultured Spirochaetales bacterium | reverse complement strand
CCCGAGAGCGTGATCCACCAGATCGCCCCGCGACCGCTGCTGCTGATCGCCACCACCGGCTACGACATGATCCACCCCGTTGAGCAGGTCCTCGCCGCCTACGAAAAAGCGCAAGAACCCAAGCGCCTGGCGCTACTCCCGTATCATCAGACTGGCCTGTACGAGGATCCCGGTCTGGCGGAGGCAATGGCCGAGGCGATCGCGTGGTTCCAGAAACACCTGTGAGCGTGGCTCGCGGACGCAGCGCCGCGGAGCCACCTCGGACTCGCTACCACTCCCACCTCGTGATAGCGGGGTCGATGAGCTCCGGTCCCATCACTGGCTCGGACCCTCGAGGAGGATCACCGAGCACGCCGCCTCCTCGAGACCGATCACCCCGCCGCCGTTCTCCGCCAGGGCGATCCGCGCACCTGCCACCTGGCGTTCGCCCGCCTCGCCGCGCAGCTGCTGGGTCAGTTCGTAGAGCATCGACAGGCCGGTGGCGCCGACCGGATGCCCCTTCGAGACCAGTCCGCCCGAGGTATTGACCGGCAGCTTGCCTCCCGGTCCCGTAGCGCCCGCCTCGACGAAGGGACCTCCCTCCCCGAAAGCGCAAAAACCCAGCATTTCGACCTGATAGATCTCGCAGAACGAACACGCGTCGTGCACTTCAGCCACATCGACGTCGGCGGGCCCCAGCCCCGCGAAGTCGTACGCCTTGCGGGCCGCCACGTGAGAGAGCGAGGGCTCCTCGACCGCGCGGTAGTAGCCCCCGGTGAGGGCGCTGGCCCGGACCCTAACAGCGCGCTCCCGCACCGCGCGCGGCAGGCGCTCCAGATAGCGCTCCGAGCAGACCAGCGCCGACGCCGCCCCGTCTCCGATCGGGGCGCACATGGCGCGCGTTAGGGGATAGGAGACCGTGCGGTCTTCGAGCACCTGGTCGACGGTCTGGGTGAAGCGGTATTGCGCGAGGGGGTTCAGCGCCCCGTAGTTGTGGTTCTTGGCGGCGGCGATCGCGATCTGCCGCTGGGTCGTCCCGTAGCGTTTCATGTGGAGGGCCGCCTGCACGGCGTAGGTGTCCATGAAAAAGCTGCGGTCGCTGCCCCGCTCGAAGGTCAGGCCCGCGATGCGGGCGGCACTTTCGTACTCGGCGAAGAGGCGCGGGAGGTCGAAGTTGTCGACACCGTTCATGAAGCCTTTCATCATGCGCTTCTTCATTTCGGGACTCTCGGCCGCTTTGGGGAGAAAGAGCTTTTCGACCCCCATCGCCAGCACCAGTTCGGATTGGCCAGACAGGATGTCCTTCCACGCGGAGTGAAAGGCCATCGAGCCCGTCGCGCAAGCGCCCTCGACATTGATCAGGGGCACGCGCTTGGGGAACAGGCCCTCGTCGACCAACTCGATCGTGCACACCTGCCCGCGGATCGTGCCCTGCTTGGCACCGTGCATGGCGCAATTGCCGAAGTAGGCGAACTCGATATCGCCGCCGCTTTCGAGCCCGGCGTCGGCCAGCACCCCGAGATAGGTCTCGCGGGCCAGTGCCTTGAACGAGGTGTCGGGCTTTTTGCCAAAGGGCGTCGAATGGATCCCGATCACGTAGACGTCGGACATGCTCGCTCCCCCGGTCGCTGCGCCACCGAGGGGGTAGCGCAGTTTCCGGGCGTCTGGGTCTTTGGAACGAGCGGCTGCCCCGTGGCGACGGTCGGTGTCGTCGCGGCGCGGACTTTGGTATCCCTCGCCGTCCGCGACGCGCGCCGCGGGGAAGGCTCGACCCGAGACCCGAATTGGAACGCCAGCTCGAAACACCAGCGGGGCAGGTTCGTCCTGCGCCCGGCGCCGTCGCGGCCTACGCGGCGGCCGTCGTGCGTTGGCGCTGGCTTGTGCTGGCGCTAAGCCTCGCCGGGGCGATCGCGGCGTCGCTCGGCGCCGCTTCGCTGCGGTTCGAAGCCGACTATCGCTACAACTTCGGCGCCGACAATCCGGAGCTCGCCGCTTTCGACGCGCTCCAGAACACCTACACGAGAAACGACAACGTCCTATTTGTGATCGTCCCCGCCACGGGTGACGTGTTCACCCGCGAAACCTTGGCGGCAGTCCTCTGGCTCACCGAACAGGGTTGGCAGATTCCGTACTCCATCCGCGTCGACTCAGTCACCAACTTCCAGCACACCTGGGCGGAAGAGGACGATTTGATCGTCGAAGACCTCGTCGAGGAGGTCGAGGGGCTCTCGGGTGACGACTTGACGCGCGTCCGCAGCATTGCGCTCGCCGAGCCCTTGCTCGCCGGCAAACTCGTCGCGCACGGCGGCGCTGCCACCTCCGTCAATGTAACGGTCCAAATGCCCGACGGCGGCGGCGTCGAACCCGAGATCACGGCTTTCGCGCGAGGTCTCGTGGCGGAGCTCAAGACGCGGCATCCCGGGCTCGAGGTGGGCCTCACGGGCTTCGCGGCGATGTCGAATGCCTTCGACGAGACCGCCAAGCACGACATTGCGAACCTCGTCCCGCTCATGTATGCGGCCCTGCTCGTGACGATGCTCCTGTTCCTGCGCTCCTTCTGGGGCACCCTGGCGACCTTGCTCGTGACCGGACTGTCCGCCAGCTCCGCGATCGGTTTGGCCGGGTCGCTCGGCATTCCCCTCACCCCCCCCTCGTCCGTGGCGCCGACGATCATCCTGACCATCGCCATCGCCGACAGCGTCCACATCCTGGTGACGATGGCAAAGGAAATGCGCTCCGGTCGAGGTAAGCGGGAGGCGCTGGTGGAGAGCTTGCGCCTCAACTGGCAGCCGGTCCTCCTGACCAGCGTGACCACCGTCGTCGGCTTCCTGAGCCTCAATTTCAGCGACGCCCCGCCCTTCCGCGACCTCGGCAACATCACCGCCCTGGGCGTAGCCGCCGCCTGGATCTTCTCCGTGACGTTCCTCCCGGCCCTGATCGCGATCCTCCCCTACCGGGTGCGACCCGAACGAAGGTTTGCGGGTTGGTCGATGGAGCGTTTCGGCGAGTGGATCGTCGCGCACTACCGAGCGGTGCTCATCGGGACGGGGGCCATCGTGGTGAGCGCCGCCGCGCTGATTCCCCGCATCGAGCTCAACGACATGTTCGTGTCGTACTTCGACCCCTCGATCGAATTCCGGCGCGACACCGATTTCGCCACCGAGCATCTCGCCGGAATCTATATGCTTCACTACTCGCTTGGCGCGGGCGAAGACGACGGCATCAACCAACCCGGGTATCTCCAGCAGGTCGACGCGTTCGCCGAGTGGCTGCGCGGGCAGCCCGAAGTCACCCACGTGAGCACGCTGACCGACACCATGAAGCGGCTCAACATGAACATGCACGGCGACGACCGCGCCTACTATCGGCTTCCCGAGCGGAAGGATCTGGCCGCCCAGTACTTGCTCCTCTACGAGATGTCGCTTCCCTACGGCCTCGATCTGAACAACCAGATCAACGTCAACAAATCGGCCACCAAGCTGACCGCGACGGTCGAGAACGTGTCGGCCCGCGAGCTCCGCGAGATCGACGCGCGGGCGCGGGAATGGCTGGAGCAGAACGCGCCGAGCGGTATGTTGCGAGAAAGCGCGGGTGCGGCGTTGATGTTTGCCTACATCTCCTACCGCAACGTCGAGAGCATGATGAAGGGCACGGTGCTCGCCTTCGCTCTGATCGCCCTCATCCTGATCGTCTCGCTGCGCAGCATCAAACTGGGGCTGTTGAGTCTGATTCCCAACCTGGTGCCGACGATTCTGGCCTTCGGTGTCTGGGCCGGCGCGGTCGGCGAAGTCGGGCTCGCGGTGGCGATGGTCACCGCCTCGAGCCTGGGGATTATCGTGGACGCGACCGTCCACTTCCTCAGCAAGTACTTGCGCGCCCGGCGCGAGCGCGGCGCCTCCGCCCAAGACGGCGTCCGCTACGCGCTCTCGACGGTGGGCGGCGCGCTCTGGATCACCTTCCTCGTCCTCGTCGCGGG
>CAZTOE010000359.1:0-3994 GCA_964615045.1 uncultured Spirochaetales bacterium | reverse complement strand
GCGGCGACAACCAGGATCACGATGTCGGTCACGCCGGCACCGCGGGCGCGCATGGCCGTGAAGGCCTCGTGGCCCGGGGTGTCGATGAACGTGATCCTCTGTTCGCCCCGCGTGACCTGATACGCGCCGATATGCTGGGTGATCCCGCCCGCCTCGCCTTCGACGACATGGGTCTTTCGGATCGCATCGAGGAGCGAGGTCTTGCCGTGGTCGACGTGCCCCATCACGGTCACGACCGGAGGACGCGGTACCCCGCTTGCTCGGGCGACTTCCTCCCCCACCTCGCCCAAAATGGCGGCCTCGTCGAACCCGACATTGGTGACCTCGAAGCCGTATTGATCGGCGAGCTTGGTCGCCATCTCGATGTCGAGAGCCTGATTGACCGTGGCCATCGTCCCCAGCGCCATCAGGCGTCCCTGTACTTCTGCAGCTTTGGCACCGAGTTGTTGCGCGAGGTCGGCGACGGTGATCGTGCCCTCGACCCGCAGCACCCGCTTCGAGGCCTTGGGCGCCGCCGTGCCCGCTGTCTTCGGCTGGGGTCGATCGCGCCGCCGCCGCCGGGGGGACGGCATCGCGTTGGGATCGAGCGTCACGGAACGGCGCAAAGTGCGGCTCGTGACTTGGCGTGCAAGCTGCTCCTGTTCGCGCAAGTTCACGATTTCTTTCACGCGCTTGCGCTGCTTGCCCTTGCCGGGCGGGGCTGTGGCGGGTGCAGGGCCCGCGGGCGCCACCTCGTCCGCGGGAGCCGCGACCTGCCGCTCGATCGGCTCGAGCGGCTGCGGAGCCTCCGCGGCGACGGGCTGCGGCTCTTGGGGTTCGGCGGGCGCGGGCTCCGCTAGGGGTTCCGGAGCGGGCTCGGGCATCGGCGCTTCGGCGACCACCTCAGCCGTCGGCGCGGGCTCAGCCTCAGCGGCCGCCGGCGGGACCACTTCGGGAGCCGCCTCCTCGAGCGCGGGCAGCACCGGCTCGAGCGGCTCCGGAGCCGTCGGCTCGGGCTGGGGCTTCGGCACCACACGCTTCCGGCGCCGGATAACGGCGGCGCCCCCTTTGCGCTCGACGCGCCGCTCGACGACCTGGGCGCCGGGCACATGCCCGCCCAGCTTTTCACGAAGCGCGTCGGCCTCTTTCTCCTCGAGGGAGGCCATCGGACTGCGGAGCTCGACACCGACAGCCTTGGCCTTGTCGACCAGCTCGCCGCGGTCGATGCCCAGTTCTTCGGCGATTTTGTAGGCCCTGATCTTTGCCATCGAGCGTGAAACCGTCTTGTGTTGGGGAACCCTGAGCGCCGGGGTGCAACCCTAGCTCGAGAGCTCCGGATTGGCCTCGCCCTCCGCGGCGAGAGCTTCGGCTTGGGCGGCCTCCTCGGCTGCCCGCGCGGCCGCCTCTTCCTCCTGCCGGCGCTGCTCCTCGGCCAGAACCGCCGCACGCGCCTTCACCGCCTGTGCCCCGGCCTCGTCGCCGCCCGGGAGCTGCGCCAAGAGCTCGCTGGGACACTGGGCGAGGTCGTCGAGCGAGGTGATGCCTTGCTGCAGCAGGATCTCAGCCTCGGGCTCCCCCCAGCTCTCGACGACAGACACGGCCTCGGCGAGCCATCGCGCGATCTCCCGCATGCGCGACTCGCTCTTGATGTCGATCTTCCAACCCGTGAGCTGCACCGCCAGTCGCACATTCTGGCCACGGCGGCCGATCGCCAGCGACAACTGGTCGTCGGGCACGATCACATCCATCGACTGCGCGGCCTCGTCGATGATGACCTTGGAAACCTGGGCCGGCGACAACGCACTGCACACGTAGCGCGCAGGATCGGGGCTCCAGGGGACAATGTCGATGCGCTCACCTCGCAACTCCTGGACGACCGACTGAACGCGGCTTCCTTTCATTCCGACGCAGGCGCCCACGGGGTCGACGTCGCTGTCGCGCGACGCCACCGCGATCTTGGAACGCACGCCCGGCTCGCGCGCGGCCGATTCAATGCGAACGATTCCTTCATAGATCTCGGGAACTTCGAGCTCGAAGAGCTTGGTCAGAAACTCGATGCACGAGCGCGACAAGATAATCTGTGGGCCCTTGCTCGCCTTGTTGACCTCGTTGACGAAGGCGCGGATCCGATCGCCCGGGCGATAGCTCTCCCGCATGACCTGTTCCTTGGCGGGAAGTACCGCCTCCGCGCGGCCGAGGTCGACGATGAGAGACCCTTTCTCGAACCGGCGCACGATTCCATTCACCACCTCGCCCTGCCGGTCTTTGTACTCCTCGTGAACGATCTCGCGCTCGGCGTCGCGCACCCGCTGAATGATCACCTGCTTGGCGGTCTGGGCGAGGATGCGACCGAAGCTGCTGGTATCGAGTTTCACGCCAATCTCGTCGCCGACCTCGACGTCCGGATCCAGGTCGCGGGCACGCCCCACCTGGATCTGGGTGTCGGCATCGAGCACGTTCTCAACCACGGTGCGAAACTCGAAGAGCTCAATCTCGCCGGTTTCGTCGTTGAACCGCGCTTCGATCTCGCGGTCGCCGCCGAACTTCTTGCGCGCCGCCTGGCGCATCGCCTCTTCGACGGCCCCGACGATGACGTCGCGGTCGATGCCCTTGTCTTTGGCGATCTGTTCGATCTCGCGTTTGAGAGGAATCATCCGATCTCTCCCGACCGCGCGCTCCGAGATGCGCGCCGCCGCTTCGAACGCCGGCTCTCCCCACCAGCGAAGTCAGAGCTCGAGAACTCATACACTTGGTTGGCGCACTTCACGTCCCGGAACGGAATCTCGAGATCGCGCCCGTCGACCCCGAGGCGTACCATCCCTCCCTCAAAACTCCGCAGGCAACCGCGGAAGCGCTTACTGCCCTCCATGGTGGTGCGGGTTTCGAGCTTGATCTCGCGCCCGCACGCGGCACGGAAATCCTTCTCCCGCGAGAGCACGCGGTGAAGACCAGGCGAGGCCACCTCGAGGCGATAGTCGGGCGGAAGATCGGACTCCGCGTCGAGCACGGTCGCGATCTCGCGCGACACCTCCGCACAGCGCTCCACCGGTACGCGCCCGTCACCCGCCGGCGTATCAATCACAATGCGCAAGGTGGGCGCCCGGGGGTTCTCGGCGAGCTCCAGGTCAACCAGCTCGCAGCCGTGTCCCGCGATGACGGGCTCGATCAGTGCGAGCAGCGGCTCCGGAATTTCGTGGTACATCGAACTCCGCAAACAAAAAAAGTGGACGCGGAGGTCCACTTACACAACGAATCGTACGACGAGTCGGCGACTGCGTAAGTTCACGTAAGTTACGAAAATTGCTAAGGGAAGGCAATGGCGAGGCCCCTCCGACTGGCGCGTCGAAAGGCCTATCCCGCGGGGAAATCGATGGATCGGATGCAGTCCTCGAGGCGCCGGTAGCCCAGTTCAGCAGCTCGCGTAGCGAGTTCGGCGGCGATTCGCGCACTTGCTCCCGGATCGAGGTAGTTGGCGGTTCCCACCTGAACCGCGGAGGCTCCGCAGATCAGGAACTTGAGTGCGTCTTCGCCGGTCATGATGCCGCCGATCCCGCAGATGGGTAGAGCGACCACGGACGCCGCTTGCCAAACCATCCGCAGCGCGATCGGGCGGATGGCAGGACCCGAGAGCCCGCCCAAGCCGTTGCGAAGCACGGGGCGGCGCGTCGCGAGATCGATATCGAGGGCCTGGAGGGTATTGATCAGGGAAATCGCGTCGGCCCCCTCCGCTTCACAGACGCGGGCCATCTCGCGGATGTCGGTGACGTTGGGCGAGAGCTTCACCCAGATCGGGAGCGTGGTCGCGCGCCGCGTGCCCCGCACGAGCGCGGCCAGCAAGCTCGGGCGCTGGCCGAATTCGATCCCGCCACTCTTCACATGCGGGCATGAGGCGTTCAATTCGAGTGCGACCACTTGGCGAACGCCCGTCAGACGCTTGCAGACCTCGGCGTAGCGGTCGATTTCGGTCTCGAACACGCTTGCCACGACCGGGAGATCCGCCGGCAGCGCCGGCAAC
>CAZTOE010000358.1:0-4020 GCA_964615045.1 uncultured Spirochaetales bacterium | reverse complement strand
GTTGAGTCCTACATAGATGGCATCGACCGTTACCACCTGAACGAGCGCCTTGGATCGAGGGTAAAGGTCGCGAGGTCGCCCCTTGAATTCATGGAGTGGCTTGGCGGGAGTATGCGATGACGAAGTTGGCGGTCTTTCGTCGACAGGCATCGGTCGGTGCCTACGTGACGCTTCGCTTGACTCGAGGAGAGCTACTGTTCCGGTAAGTGTGACCGGATCCGCTCTCTTTTCATCGTAGGCTCATCCTGACGGCGGTGACCGTCAGGAGGATTGATATGATGAAGGTTGATTCATTGGACGAGCTGAAGTCCGCGTTCGCAGAGTGGAGGAGCAGGAAGAAGCACGCGAGAGAAACGATACCTGAGAAGCTGCTTGCCCGTGCGCGCCGAACCGCGAAGAAGCATGGAGTCGCTGCGGTGGTCCGTGTGACGCGGGTGGAGCGGGCGCGGCTGTTTCGGAACAGGCCGGCGCAAGTGAAGGCGCAGGGGGCGATGAGCACGAGGCCGAAGGCCCCGCCGGAGTCGGTCCCGACGTTCTCGCGGCTGGAGCTGAGCGCGCCGTCGGTATCGAGTCCCCGGCCCATCGCGGAGGTCGAGACGGGATCGGGCGTGACGCTTCGCGTTTTTGAGCAGACGCCAGAGATGATTAGATTGCTCTCGGCGGTGTTCGGCTTCGGAGGTGTGCGATGATCCAGGTTCCGGCGCAGGCGAGCGTGTTCGTGATGCACGAGTCGGTGAGCTTCCGCAAGGGCATTGACGGGCTGGCGGCGGTGGCCCGGGTGGTGCTGGGCGAGGAGCCGATGAGCGGGGCGTTCTTCGTGTTCCGCAACCGTGGACGCCACATGCTGCGGATCCTGTACTACGATGGCGGCGGGTTCTGGCTCTGTACGAGGCGGCTGTCGAAGGGACGGTTCTCCAACTGGCCGACGGGCGACGGTACGCGGCCCTGTTCAGCCCTGCTCGCACGGGACCTTCAGGTCCTCATCTGGGGCGGCGACCCAGCGAGCTGCTCGTTCCCTGAACTGTGGAGGAAGGTCGCGTAGCGGCGCCTCCGGGTCCTGTCGGCTTCGAGCTTCGAGGTCAACCATCGGGCCCGAGCTCAACCATTGGTTGCGGCCCGGCTCCAGCAGGGCGGTCGGGGCGGCACGCTCGATGCGTCCCGGGTCGAAGGGGATGCTGAACCTTGCGCGCAGCAGGTGGGCCCGGGCTCGACGGCGCTGAAGCATCGGCCCGCGGGAGCTGGTCGTGCTCCTCGAGTCGGTCGCGATAGACCCAGGGCAAGTAGTGGTCCGGTCTCTTGGCGAGGTCCTCGTGGTTACGCAGGCACTCGCTGAGGTAGGCGACGGGCTCTACGCCGTTGGCGTTGGCGGTCGCGATCAAGGACATGTGGCGATCGCCGACGTCGGCACCATTCTGGGTCTTGTAGGCGAAGGAGCCGGCGAGGTAGCGCACCGGGATGACCAGGGCTTGCTCGACGAGGTTCGAGTCGAGGGGGACTCCGGGGACCTCGTAGAACCGGGTGAGGCGATGCCACTGGTTGATGACGAAGGAGACGGGCTCCCACAGCGGCGAATTGGGCTCGACGAGATTGCCGTCGGTCTTGTCCTTGCACATCTGCCAAAGCCTGAGCATCTGCGGCTTCGAGTGCTCGAGGTGGTAAAGCATCCTCTCTGTGGGGTCGAGGCCGAGCGCTTTGGCCTTGTCATCGTTGTCGAAGACCTTCTTGTAGACCTCCCCGGCCACCGCGTACTCGGCGGGGAACGGGTCCTTCACCGCCCGGAACTTCATGTAGCAATGGGCGTTGCAGACGGCCTGTTCGAGCTCATCGGTGTGGCCGTGAGCGAAGTTCTTCGAAGCCGCGTCGGAGATCGCGACGAGCTTGTTGGCGCTGGCTCTGCGATGCTCGAGCAGCCGGTCGACGATCTCGCCGGCGTGGTGCCGGCCGGTGAAGAACAGGACGACCTTCGCCTCCGCGGTCTCGATGTAAATACCCGTGGCGTTGATCCCGGTCCGCACGTGTTTGGTCGACTCCCCCAACAGCTCCAGCGCCTGGAGCTCCTTTTGGATCTGTCGCCTCGTGTCGATGATCATCGAGCCGGTGTCATCGAAGCTGAGGGTCGTCGCGTTCTGGATGGCATGCCTCTCGAGCGCCCTGTAGAGGGGGGCCAACAGGTCGTCGCACTCGTCGACGACGCGCCACTGGTTGGCGTCGGGCATGGGCACGCCCCAGCCTTGGTGCAGAGCCTCGAGGCGCTTGAACGGCCCGCCGGCGAAGTAGTGCATGACGATCAGCATGGCGCAGGCCGACCAGTCGTAGACGATGTAGCTGGTGCCAATGCCACCTCGAACCACCAGCTCCATGCCCTCGGCGGTGAAGATGGCCCCGCAGAGCCTGCAGTGGCCCTGCTCGAAATGGTGGCGCTCGGCCGCGAAGAGCGGCTGACCGACGACGCGGATGACGACCTTGTCGCGGTACGGAGAGACCCGCCCTACTCCGCACAGAGCACAGATGGAGCCGACGATGCCGGCGGCCAAGCCGTGCACGTGCTTCGTCGCATTGACGAAGGCGCTTTGGCCGTTGCGGCCGTGGCCCCTTTTCGGTGGGTCCGGCTCCGTCGAGTCCATAGGATTCGGTTCGCCAGGTCCGGCGGCTCCCTCGGGGGCGGGCTCGCTGGGGAGCGCAGCCTCGCTCGACTCCTCGGTGCCCGCGGAGTCCTGGGCGTCAGGCGAGGTCCCCTTGTCGTCGAATTCACCCGACTCGGTCTGCTTCGCCTCCTCTTGGGCGGCCTGCCCCGCGGCCTTGGCCCGCAAGCGCTCCTGCCGCCGCTCGGTGCGCGTGATGCGCGCCGATACCAGGGCACCGACCACCGCCCAGTCCTGTGCCTCGAGCTGCTGGCGGTCGATCCGCTCCCGCAGCCCATACAGACCCTCGAGGGTGACGTCGATATAAGTGGTCGTGGTCATGGATGGCTACAGCCTCGGGCTTTTGGGCGCTGCGTCGCCCATCGAGGGACTCGATGCGGTTCGCGCCTCGGAGGTCGATGTCGCGCAGCAGACAACTTGGAGGTCACGTTCATCAAGGCTGCACCGCGCAGAGTCGCTCGCGGAAGTCGACAACGAGCGGGTAACCCCACACGTCCTTGACAGAGCGGTTGGGTCGGCCCGTCTGATCGTTCTTGCCGCGCCCTGTGGTCCGTCCCATCCAGACCCAGTTGGCTGCCCGGTAGCACGTGCCCCGAAAGCGCGTGGGATCCACGAAGGTCTCGGTGAACAGTAACGGGTGGGCGTACGCGCGCTCCCAGTCCGCAGAGAGCTGCCGCGACATCCGGCCCAGCAGGTGGGAAGCCAAGTGCGGAATCCTGACCCAGGGCAGGATCAAAAAGCGCGTTTGGTAGGCCACGAAGCGCAGATTTGCCTTGCGCTGCTCGGGCGACCAGCCGATGTGGCGGTCCCGTGCACCGAGGTGTCGCGGCGCCGAGGACCAGCAGAAGCAGGCGATCGGCCTGTCCTGCGCCGTCACCAGGTATTTGAGGTGCTCGCCGACGGGCTGCACGTAGCCCAGGTAGTGGTACTGGTGCACGAGGCCATTGACGAGCTGCGCCTCCGCCGCGTAGCGCACCTCGCGCAGCAAAAGCGGCCCAAGGTCCCTCAGCGAGCAGCGCACTGGGCTCGTGTCGACCTCCACCGGCTGAAGAGGAACACCCGGCCGGCGCGCCGGACGGCTGCTCGTCCAGCGCGCCGGCGGCAGCGTGATGTGGCCTGCACGGTGCAGAGCCAACAGCAGCCCTCGGCACGTCGCGTCGCACAACTTGCCGTTGGGCTGCACCCAGCGCCACGCTTGACAGACCTGCTGAGAAAGCGCCCTACGGCTCGGCACCCCCGCCGCGATCAGTTTCTGAATGGCCTCCACGTCTTCGGAGTGGATGTCGCGACCGCGGTATCTGAGCACCAACGCCATGCACTGCTTAGATAGCCACAAATGTGGCTAGAGCGCAAGAAAAATCGTCGGGGACCTGCGAGA
>CAZTOE010000357.1:0-4034 GCA_964615045.1 uncultured Spirochaetales bacterium | reverse complement strand
GGTCGACGCCCATCGCGCCCGTCAAATGGGCGATCAAGGCCCTGTAATCCATCGCCTCATCGAGTTCCCTCCCCTTCCGAGCGGCTTCTTCTTCGGTGCTCCCAATCACGAAAGACAGGCCTTGAAAGAACTTGAGATCGTCGAGTCGACGCCCGCACTGGACGGCCAAGCGACGCACCTTCTCGATCGAGGAGGCTGCAAACTCGGGACGGGGTGCCACCAGGAATTGCGCTTCGGCGTGCGCCGCGGCAAAGCGCTTCCCCGCTTCGGACGAGCCCGCCTGGAAGAGCAGGGGCGTCCGCTGCGGAGACGGTGCGACGAGGTGCGGCCCCTCCACCTGATAGCGTTCGCCCTTGTGATGGATCTTGTGGACTCTGTCGAAGTTGGCGTGAATCCCGGTCTTGCGATCCTGCAGTAGGGCGTCCTCGTCCCAAGAGCCCTCCCAGAGCTTGTAGGTCACGTCGACGTACTCACGGGCCCATTCGTATCGTGCGTCGTGTTCCGTCAGTTCCTGACCGAAATTGCGCGCACCGTTGCGCTGTAGGTTCGTGACGATGTTCCAGGCGATCCGCCCCCGGGAAGCGTGGTCGAGGGTAGAAACCTTGCGGGCAAAGTTGAAAGGGTGTTCTTGCAGAATGTTGCTGGTGAAAGCCAGCCCCAAGTGCTCCGTGCTGTAAGCCAAGGCAGACAGAATGACCGAAGGATCGTTGCTCGGGATCTGCAGGCCCGTTTCAACGTACACGCGGTGGGAGCCCTCGAACTCCTCGTAGAGCCCGGCCACGTCCGCGAAAAAAATCAGGTCGAAGAGGTTCCGCTCGAGCTCCACCGCCAGATCGACCCAGAGATCGAGCGAGTTGAACTCGATTTGGCGCCCCTCGGGCTGGCGCCACAAGCCCTGCAGAATGTGGGACGCCGTGTCCATCACGAATGCGGAGAACATCAACTGCTTGGCCACATGACCCCCAGTGGTCGATCGTCGGTGCGTCCATGTTATCGCCCGGCCGAGTCGGACACGCTCGAGGTTGTCGCCGCCCCGCCACTGCGCGAGCTACACGCCCTCCATCACCTTGACCCAATCTTGAAGGACATCTTCCTCGCCCGGGTGCACCAGAAAGATCGTTTGGTCGAAGCCGTGGCGCTTGAGCTCCTGGAAGCGCTCGCGGAGCTCGCCCACCTCGCCCGTCATCGTGGTCTGGCGGATCAGATCGCTGGTAATCAAATGCCGCTCATCGTCGCGCACGAACACCGCATGGCCACGGTGCAAACTCAGATACCTCGCGTCTGCGGGCTCGTAACCCTCGTAGAGCTCGCGGTAAGCGGCGATATAGGGGTTGTCGTCAAGGCCTGCGGGCGGGTTGAGGCCTTCGCCGATCGCCAGCGCCTCTGATTCGACGATACTGTGCAGATAGCAGGCGGCCAACGGACCGCCGCGCGCCATTGCCTTTGGACTGTCCGCGGGCTCACCGGGATCGAGCGGTGTTCCGCCCATCAGGATGACCGACCGAAACGCGTCGGGATCTTTGCCGAGCGCGCTGCGCGCCCGGCGCATGTCCGCCATGTCACTTCCCGCTATCTCGAGCTGGGTATAGAGCGCCATCCAGTGCGCATCGAGCTCGGCGGTGAGCTCCCTCATCTTGGGACCCTGCGCAGCGACATACACGGGGACCGGGTCGGTCGTATTCACGAAGTTCTTGTCTGGGTGCACAAAGCGGATCTTGCGGCAGCGCCCCTCAAACTCCCATTCGGTCGTCTCACGACGCATAAGCGCGTTGAAGGTCTCAACGTACGTCTTGAGGTCGCGGCGGGTCATCGGCGGGTGACCCATCGCGCGCCGGCCCGAGAATCCCGTGCCGACTCCCATCGCGATGCGACCCGGTGCCAGGCTGTTGAGGGTGGCGAAGCTGTTCGCCGCCTGGGGCGCGATGCGGTTTGAAGGGATCAGAACCCCGCTGCCGATCGTGACTTTGCTCGTGTTGACCGCCGCGAGGGTCATCATCGCGATCGGGTCGGCGGCCACCATCTGGCTATCTTCGAACCAGACCGCGTTGTAGCCCAGCTGCTCGGCGCGCAGCGCCGTTTTCCAGCCCTCGGTTCCCTCTGCGATACACACGCCCAGTTCCATCTCATTTCCTCCGGTGGTAGCCGAGACCTGGCGAGTATACTTCCCCCGCTCTGGCGTCGCAGACTCATTGGCGGAGAGGTTGGGAGTCGTACCTTCCTCCGCCACCCCTTCCGCTTCTCCGACAGAACTGAGGGTCTTATGCGCTTTGGGATCATGTTCGACACCCACGTCGACAAGTGGGAGCTCGTCCGCTTTGCCGAAGAGCTCGGGTACTATCGCGCGTGGGTACCCGACTCCCAGATGATCTGGTCGGACTGCTACTCGACACTCGCGTTGGCCGCGGTCCACACCGAGCGAATCCTCCTCGGTACGGGAATGACGGTCCCCGCAACGCGGATCGCGCCGGTGACCGCGCAGGCCATCGGGGGAATCAATCAGCTAGCACCCGGCAGGGCGTTCTTGGGCGTTGCGACGGGCAACACGGCGATGCGGCTGCTCGGGCATCCCTCGGCTCCTCCGAGCGAGCTGCGCGAATACATCCGCGTCGTGCGAGCGCTCCTCGATGGCGAAGCCGTCGATTTCACCTGGCGCGGCAAGACCGAGGAGATTCAGTTCCTGCACCGCGATCGCCATTACATCAATCTCGAGCCGCGAATCCCGATCTACGTCGCAGCGAACGGCCCCAAGGCGCTTCAACTCGCCGGAGAGCTGGCCGACGGTTGGGTGACGGGGGGCGGCTTCAACGATGCGATTCTCGCGCGCGACTGGGCGAAGGTTCGGGAGGCCGCAGCGGGTGCGCGTCGCACGCTCCCGGAGGAATTTCCCCGTTGTTGCACAATCAGCGCGTGCGTCCTTCGGCCCGGCGAGACGCTCGCGGACGAGCGCGTCGTCAACCAAACCGGCTCGATGGTGACAACGAACCTCCACCACGTCTACGAGTTCTGGGAGCAAACGGGCCGCAACGACGAGATCATTCCTCCTTTCTTCGAAGGGATCTGGGAGGATTTCGTGAGGGCGGTGGACGCTTTACCAAAAAAGGCGCGCTTCCGGTATCTCCACAACGGACACGCCACGTTCTTGCGCGACGAGGAGCGACGCTTCATCACCCCCGATGCAATCCTCGGCTCCTGCGTCGTCGGGGAGCCCGATGAAATCGTGGATCAGGTGCGCTCACTCGAGCGTGCGGGAATCACGGAAGTGGCTCTCCTTCCCCCCGCTGATTTTCAGCGTGAAGTCTATCGAGACTTCGCCGAGCAGGTGATGCCACACTTCTCGAACTGAGCCCGTACCCGCCGACGACTATCCGCCAGGTCAATCCTCATGCTTGCATCCCAGGTAGCGCGCGGTTCAATATGGGTCCTGCGATGCCTCGGATCCCGCGTCGCGCTGCGATGAAGTCCCTTTACCCGGAGACCCGATTCCTCTTTTCCCAGGAGAAATGAGCTTTGTCAGATTCCCGGAACATGCAATCGCGTGACACGTACGACTACATCGTCGTCGGAGCGGGGTCTGCCGGATGCGTCATCGCCAACAGACTTTCTGAGGATGGCACTGCATCCATCCTTCTGCTGGAAGCCG
Source organism: uncultured Spirochaetales bacterium (assembly GCA_964615045.1). Lineage (GTDB taxonomy): Bacteria > Myxococcota_A > UBA9160 > UBA9160 > PR03 > JANQRO01. The sequence goes on along the minus strand of CAZTOE010000357.1, from coordinate 394 downwards.
GAGGCTGGGATCGCGATCCGCTTATCCACATTCCGATCGGCATCGGAAAGATCTTCCCCGACCGACTGCACGATTGGGGCTATTTCATGGAACCCGACCCGGGAATCGCCTCCCGTAGTATCGAATGTGCTCGCGGAAAGGTGATAGGCGGCTCCTCGTCCACAAACGCGATGGTGTACGTGCGCGGCCACCGCGAAGACTACGACCGCTGGAACGACGCGGGCCTCAAAGGTTGGTCTTACGCGGAGGTTCTCCCCTACTTCAAGCGATCGGAAAGCTGGGAAGGTGGCGCCGATACCTACCGCGGAGGAGATGGCCCGCTCAAGGTGCAGAGAACCTATTACCGGGACCCGATCTTCGCTTCCTTCATTGCCGCCGGAAAAGAAGCGGGGTT
>CAZTOE010000356.1:0-4038 GCA_964615045.1 uncultured Spirochaetales bacterium | reverse complement strand
ATGCCAGCGGCAGGTGCACGTCCTGCGCCACGGCGACGCCGAGCCGCTATCGAGTCTCTTTGCCGCGGTCTGGGAGCCGTATGCCGGCAAGCCGTTCATCAAAAGCGTCCGCCTCGAAGGCGATCCCAACGACGCCCTCAGCTACCCGATCGCAGCTGGGCTTCGGTCCCGAAACGACTTCTTCGGTCCGCGGTCCGCGTTGAGGATTGGTTAGACTCGCCGCGCCTCCGTGGGCTGAACGCGATGCGCCCCGGTAGCTCAGCGGGATAGAGCAGCGGATTTCTAATCCGCGGGTCGGGGGTTCGAGTCCCTCCCGGGGTGCCACATAAGGCTCTGAAGCTACCGTACTTTTGATCTCGATACCCTTTGGGTTGCCGCTTCGCGCGGGTGGGCAGGGCGCGAGTAGGGCGCGGTCGCGAGGCGGCCGATCGGTTGGAAGGACGCGCCTCAAAAGGGTACCGCATGTTCGAATCTCACCCTCTCCGCCAAGTCGTCCGTAGATCCGGAGCATCGTCGGCCGCCGCGCGAGCCAGCGGTAAATTTCCCGCCGTCCCGCGGGTTTTGGTCGAACGATTGGGCGATCCTGAATAGACGCCGACGAGGGGATGATCGGCGTCATATCGGGTGGGCGGGATGTGACGCATCATGCCGCGCGCAAACCGCACAGGAGATCGACGGTGGCAAAACGCAGCGGAAACGACCTCCGGGTCGTCGTGATCGGCGCCGGCATGGCCGGAATCCTTAGTGGCATCCGTCTCGATGAGTACGGTTACCGCGATTACGTCATATACGAGAAGTCGGACCGCTTGGGAGGAACGTGGCGCGAGAACACCTACCCGGGCCTCGCCTGCGACGTCCCCGCCCATCTCTACACCTACTCGTTCGAGCCGAATCCCGACTGGAGTCGCTTTTTTGCGCCTGGACACGAGATCCAGACCTACTTCGAAAAAGTCGCGGAGAAATACAACGTCGTCGAGAAGGTCCGCTTCAATGAAGAGATCCCCTACTGCGAGTTCGTCGACGGCAGATGGAAGCTCCGAACGTCCACCGGACGCGAAGACGAAGCCGACGTAATCATCGCCGCGACCGGAGTCCTGCATCATCCCAACGTCGCGCAGTTGCCAGGTCTCGAGAGCTTCGCCGGATCGTGCTTTCACAGCGCCCGCTGGGATCACAGCGTCGAGCTCGAGGGAAAGCGGATCGGGGTGGTCGGCACCGGCTCGACTGCGATCCAGATCACGAGTGCGCTCGTCGACAAGGTGGCCCACTACGACCTCTTCCAGCGCACCGCCCAGTGGATCATGCCGGGGGAGAACCCCGAGTATACCGAGGAGGAGCGGGCCCAACTCCGCGCTCATCCCGAGCTGGTGGAGGCCCTGCGCGCCGAGCTCGATCGAGGCTTCCAGCGCTTCGCAAACGCGGTGATCGATGCCGGATCGTCGGAGATGCAGGAGATCGAGAGCGCCTGTTTGGCGAATCTCGAGAACAACGTGCGCGATCCCGAATTGCGTGAAAAGCTCCGCCCGAACTACCGCGCGGCGTGTAAACGGCTGGTTTTTTCGCCGGACTTCTACGAGGCGATCCAGCACCCGAACGCCGAGCTGGTCACCTCCGGAATTAGGTCGGTGGAGCCCACAGGCGTCCGAACCGAGGACGGCGTGCTCCACGAACTCGACGTGCTGGTTCTGGCCACCGGCTTTCGGGCCGACCGCTTCATTCGCCCGACCACGGTGCTCGGTCGTGGCGGCGTGAATCTCGACGACGTGTGGGAAGATCACCCGGTCGCCTACCTGTCGATCTCGATCCCGGAGTTCCCAAACTTCTTCATGTTGAACGGCCCCAATGGGCCGGTCGGGAATTTTTCTCTGATCCAGATCGCGGAATCGCAGGTGTCCTACATGCTCCAGCTGATCGGGCAGATCCGGGCCGGCGAGTGCCGCGAGATCAGCGCGAGCGCGAAGGCGACGGCGGATTTCGAACGCGCCCGGGTCGAGGCTGCCAAGCGATCGATCTGGGCAACGGGCTGCAAGAGCTGGTATCTCGACAAGCACGGTGTACCGGCGAGCTGGCCGTGGACGCCGTCGCACTTCTTCGAGGAGATGGCGTCGCCCAACCTGGAGCAGTTCGACCGGGTCGGTTAAGGCTGGCGCGCGATTCGCGACGAGATCCCCCGACTTGAGCCGATGTCGAGGCGTTGGCGGCGCGCACGGGCGGCGGCCGCTTGATGGCGACCAAACTCGCGCGCCGAATCCGGAACGAACACAATTGCTTCCAGCTGACGTGAGCCTCGTCGCGAGGCGTTCTGCCACAGCGGCGGCGCCTACGTTTCTGGGGGCACAGCCGCGCGGGGGTTCGTCGCGAGCAGCGCGAGAAAGCACGCGGAGGCGATCCCCGCCGCACCGAAGACCATGCACATCACCATGATCTGGTAGCGAGCGGCGACGAGCGGAGAGATGCCCGCCAGGATCTGCCCGGTCATCATCCCCGGGAGCGACACGAGGCCGACGGCGAACAGCGAGTTGATGGTGGGAATCAGGGCGGCGCGAAGCGCCACGGCGCGCGCCTGGGCGAGCCCGGTGCCGCGTTCGAGCTCGGCGTAGAACCGCTCCGCCGCCAGGCTCACCCCGTTCATCGCGTTGGCGAAGATCATGCCCGCCAGCGGGATCACGTAGCGCGGCGCATACCATGGATCGAGGCCCAGAATTCCGCCCGTCACGAGAAGGAGCGTCAGTCCTCCTCCGATGGCGATCCCGGCCAGCGCTTTGCCGAGGATCGATCGCCGCCGGTCGCGGACGGTTCCCAATGCGATCCAGCTTGAAAGGAAGATCATCGTCGCAACAACCGCCACCACGATCGAAGCGCGGTCGGAAGCGAACAGCGACAGCAACACGTACCCGATCAGGAGCAGCTGAACGAGCATCCGCGCGACCGCGTAGAGCGCGTTGCGATATTCCAGGGACCAGCGTGCGAGAACCGCGATCACCACAGCGACCGGGAGGAAGGCCAGCCCCAGGCGCGGCAACGAGATGGCGAGGATGGCGTCGTTCAAGCTTCCACCAATGCGGTCGACGGGTGGAGGCACGCCCGCGGCGGCTGGCGACCGCGGCCATCCGCCGGGAGGGGCCGGGAGTGCGCCTAGCGCGCGGGGCGCTTCAGGGACGCCTCGACCTCGAGGATGCGCCGGGTCGCGGCGAGCACCGTGTCGGGATTCAGACTGATCGAGTCGATGCCCTGCGCCACGAGAAACTCGGTGATCTCCGGGTAGTCGGACGGCGCCTGGCCGCAGATTCCAGAGTGTCGCCCGTTGCGCCGGCATCCCTCGATCGCGAGGCGAATCATCTCGCGCACTCCGGCGTCGCGTTCGTCGAAGTCGAAGGCCACGATCTCGGAGTCGCGATCGACACCGAGGACCAGCTGCGTCAGGTCATTCGAACCGATCGAGAAGCCGTCGAAGTGCTCGGCAAAGGCATCGATCAGGATCACGTTGTTGGGGATCTCGCACATGACGAAGATCTCGAGACCGTCTCGACCCCGGACCAGTCCATTCTTGGCGAGCGCCCCGATCACGCCGATCGCCTCGTCGACCCGGCGGCAGAAGGGCACCATCACGCGTACATTCACGAGCCCCATGTCCTCACGCACGCGTCGCAGTGCCGCGCACTCGAGCGCAAAGCCGTCGGCGTAGTTCGGATGGGCGTAGCGCGAGGCTCCTCGAAACCCCAACATCGGGTTCTCTTCCTGGGGTTCGAAAACGCGACCGCCGAGTAGCGCTGCATACTCGTTGGTCTTGAAGTCCGATAGGCGCACGATTACGGGCTTCGGATGGAAGGCCGCCGCGATCATCCCGATGCCCTCGGAGAGCCGCTCGACGAAGAAGTCGCTGGGCGTCGAATAGCCGCGCGTGCGCCGCCGGATCTCGGCGCGCTCCCCGAGATCCTGGACCCGCTCCGGATGGGCCAGCGCCATCGGGTGGATGCCAATCGCCTGGTTGATGATGAACTCCATGCGCGCGAGACCCACCCCGTCGTTCGGGAGAAA
>CAZTOE010000355.1:0-4094 GCA_964615045.1 uncultured Spirochaetales bacterium | reverse complement strand
CGTTTCAGCCGTCTCGCTGCGCCCTCGCTTCATGGCCCAGCACGTAGCCGGCCAAGAAGAGGCCGTAGCAAACGGCCCCGAGAATGATCGCATCCATTTCTGGGATCCCCCAGATCAAACTATACGCTCGACGAAGCGCTCGATTCAAGACGCCAAACCAGCGCAGAGCTATCCCCGTTGCGACTCGGCCAGGCGATTTCGGAAGGGCGAGCCGCAGCTTGTTCGGGCGAGGTTGCTCCAAGTGTTTGAGTTGTGATCGAGCGACGGGTCGCGGTGATCGGAGACCCCGCGAACCACTCGGGAAGGGCGTGGCTTTGTGGTCGCGTTACGGCGCTGTGTCGCCGCGACGAAGCGCACGGCGTAGAGCGCCGAGCTGATCCTCCAAAGCGCGCTCCGCGTCGTGGCCCTTGTCCGAGCGGGGGACTACGATGGGTTGGTTCCAGACGATCAATGCGTCGATTGCCTGCAAGGTCTGGCGCAACATGGCGAGTCCGAGCAAGCCCCGCCCGACGCCTTGCGCGGCAGACGTGATCGCGACGGGCTTTGCTCCGAGCTCACCCGACCCGACCAGCCAATCGAGTGCGTTCTTTAGGCTTCCGGGCATCCCGTGTCCGTACTCCGGGGTCGCGATTAGCACAGCATTGCAGTTGCGGAGCTCGTCGCGGAACTCGGTGACCGTTGGTGGCGCGGGGTCGACGTCGAGCGCGGCGTTGTAGAACGGGAGTACGGCCAGTAGTTCCGATCTGGCGAACTCGCCATCGGCACAGCCCTTCGCGAAACGTTCGAGCAGCCACGCGTTGTAGGACGCCGGTTGGAGGCTGCCACAGATGCCAAGGATCCTCATCGCGGCGAAGCTAGCGCAAGCGCGTGCGCACTCGAAACACGGTTTGGACCGGCGCAACTTCGACAAGCCACCATGACCCGATAGCGCAACAGGGTCTCCACCGTTGCGTCTTCGTCGTCTGACATGAGGCGGCTGTAGCCAACGGCGTCGGCGGAAAGGATGGCGGCGAGGCGGCGGACGGGCCGTTTGGGCGGGAGAGCGTCTATCCGCCGTGCGTCCGGATGTTCATCCTACCCTCTGTGATCATCCCCCAATGCTCATAGCAGCACATATCGTGAGGTAGGCCCTGCAGGGCGGGACCGAAATCGAATCCTTTTGGACAGAGATCGACACGAGGGTCATCGATGAGGTCTCCGCGCAAACAAGGGCCGGAATGATGCCATATTTGTGATGTCCCTCGCGGCCATCCCCGCGCCTTCTACCGCGATCGGCGCGATCCGCCGTTCATCGCGAGTGCTGCCAACGCGAAGAGAGCAACCGAGGACAGCGCGCCCAGAGCCGGCTCGGGCACCACGAAGGCGTTGTCCCAAAGCATGGTGTCCCCCGAGACCGAGCCGCCTCCGTTTGCGAAAAAGAGCCGCAGGCGCGCAGCGACCGAGCCCGCGGGGGCGATACCGGATGCCGTAAGGTCGACCCAGGTCCCCTCCTGTTGCGTGATCGAGCCGAAAGAGCTCGAGATCACGTTCGAGTTTCCCAAGGCGCAATCGCTGCCATCGAGCGATTCGACGAGGGTCTGAGCGCTCGTTGCTTGGGTGACCCCTGGTGAGATGAAGACGCTTGCGCCGAAGTCGTACGTGCGCCCCGCGATCACCGGCGCGCACGAGTGGATCGCGTAGCTGTTGCCCGGATCCCCGATCGCGGGGGTGAGAGCGGATCCCGAATCAGGGTCGTCGTCGCGGTCGGTCATCGACCACTGGACAATGCTCCCCAGATTCTCCCAGCCCGCGAGCATCACCGCTTCGTCGAAGTTTCCATTGGGAAGCCGGTTCTGGGGCAGGGCGATCAGCGCGACCTCGGGCGTGAGAGCAAACGGGATCCCCATCGCAGCTGAGTTGTCCCGCAGCTCCAGCCGGAGCGTTGCCCCCCCGGCGAGCGCCGACGCTACCGCCCCGGGCTCGTAGCGCGAGAGCAGCCACACCGTCGACTCGCCCGGCTGAAGGAAGAACTGGGGATCGGTGCCGGCCGCAAAGTTCTGGAACTGGAAAGAGCCACTCGAGCTGCCGTCCGGCACGGGCTCCTCGGCAACGGACGAGATGATGTAGGCGCCCCCGCCGAAGGCATCGTCCGCGGCGGGCGAGAAGGAAGGTCCCGTCTGCGACACCGGGCCGGAATCTGCACCGAGGCTCAGGCGGAAGGCCACTGCGTCCGCTTGATCTCCCACACCCTCCATGGTGAAGGGGCAGTTCGCGAGCGGGTTGAAGCCCAGGTCCGCACAGGCGTGCGTTCCGGGCGGAGCGTTGGGCTCTTGACCGGAAGTCGAGAGATCCCACGTGGCGAGCTCCGCAGGGCTCAAGGCGTGGAAGATCCCCTTTACCACCGAGCCATTTCCGGGGATCGTGACCTCAAAGCCGCGGTCCCCCTTGAGCGTGTAGACCTCGAAACTGCCGCTGGGGCCGGCCCCGAACACGAGAGCCGCGAAGAGGATGACAGAACCGACGCGCATAACGGGCCCTCCGAGGGCGAGCATACAACCGGGCGCTTCGAGAGAGAAACCGCGTTCTAGACCACGCAGCTTCGCCTCCCCGTCGGGCGGGTCTCCTGGTGCTTGGTGTGACCCGAGGTCGACGTGACCACAATGGTTTCGAAACGGGAGTACCGATGTAACGATTTGGCCGACCTTGTGGTCTTTCGGGTCGACAAGGTTCCAGTCAACCTCTTTAGGTGGCCTTCGAGGACGGGGAATCGCCTCCCTCGTCGAGCGTGCATCGGGGCGGCACGGTTGACGTCCCGCCCATGGTCTATCGCGGTGTCATATGCGTGACCGCGTCCGACAGGTCAACTTGCGAGGAGACTCGATGAGCGGTCGGTTCGAAGGAAAGGGCGTTGTCATCACGGCGGCCGGATCGGGAATCGGTTCGGCCACGGCCCGTCGGTTTGCCGCGGAGGGGGCGGTCGTCGCTGTGACGGACTTGAGCCTTCGCCGCGCGGAATCGGTCTTGGAAGGGATCCGTGCGCAGGGCGGCGACGGGTTCGTGGCCAAGGCGGACGTCAGTCAGCCAGATCAGGTGGAAGCGCTACTTCACGACGCGTTGGATCGCTGGGACCGTCTCGACGTCCTCGTCAACAACGCAGGCCTGGCGATTCCCGGAGCGGTCCACGAGCAGAGCATTGAGAGCTGGCAGCAGACCCTCGACGTCACCCTCTCCGGAACGTTCTACGGCATCAAGTGGGCGGTTCCCATCATGCGCGCCCAGGGTGGGGGGGCGATTGTCAACACCGCATCCATCTGCGGTCTGGCCGGCGACTACAACATGAGCGCCTACAACGCCGCCAAGGCGGGCGTCGTGAATCTCACACGCTCGGCTGCACTGGAAAACGCGGCCTATGGCATCCGCGTGAACTGCGTGTGTCCGGGCACAGTCGACACGAGGCTGGCGGAGCTCATGGCCAAGGGCCGGGAACGGGCCTTCCTCGAGCCCTATCACCGCGCGCATCCGATCGGTCGGGTAGGCCAACCCGACGAGATTGCCGCTGTAATCGCCTTCCTCGCCAGCGAGGATGCCTCCTTCGTCACCGGTGCCGCCATCCCCGTAGACGGTGGATTGACCGCCCACAGCGGCCTTCCCGATATCCTGAAGGTGGCCAGGGAAGCCGGCTAGAACCCACACACTGCTCCAGCACCATTCAAATGGTGCTCTGGTCGATTGGGTCCAGAACCAGTTGCACCTGATGCACCCCGGTTTCTACGAACGCCACCAACGCCTCGGCAACCTGGCTCGGATCTCCCGTGATCGGTTCGTCTCCGAGCTTATCCGGATTCACTCGTCCGCCGTCCCTTCCCACCGGATGCTTGGCGCAGTAGCGCCACCGTCCGCACGAGGGTGGCGGGATCGCGACCCACCTCCTCTCAGGCGGCGTCAAGCTGGTCGAAGAGCGGCGGCAGCCCCTCGCTGCCTTCTTGGCCAACATCGCGGCGTGGTGGAAACTCGTGGCAGCGACCAAGGGACCGGACTGGACCACCTTGGTCCCCGAGCATGCTCCATACTTCCCGAGGACCGGTGGTCGCGCCGTCGGCCCCACGATACAGGAG
>CAZTOE010000354.1:0-4102 GCA_964615045.1 uncultured Spirochaetales bacterium | reverse complement strand
GGATCGCGCAGCCGTTTGCGACGGCCCTCGACCGCCGCGCGCAAAGCCTGCTTCGGCTCGGCTCCGAAAAGGCGAGCGGCCAGGTAGTGCGCGAAGCAGATGTCTCCGGCACCCGTGGGATCAGCGGCGGGCGCCCTCGACCCGGGTTCGAAGCACACTTCTTCGCTTCCCGTCGCCAGCCAGGCGCCCTCAGCCCCCGCTGTCACCAGCACCTCGCGGCCTCCCTCGCCGGCCAGCGCCTGCGCCAATGCCTCCGGTTGCAACGGGCCGACGAGGAGACGCGCTTCCGGCACGCTCGCCTTGACGAAAGTCGAGCTGGCGAGCAGAGCGGGAACTCCCGGGTCGACACCCGCGTGGACCCTCCCGCCGCGGATGACGCGCGTGTAGCCCTGGATGTCCAGGGCGATGCGAGGCACTCCCGCCCGGCGCAGCGCAGTCACCAGATCCGGTGTGAAATCGCGGGGGTGCAAAGGTCCCAAGTAGAGCAGGGAGGCGCCCTCCGCCTCTGCCAGAATGACCCGCGCAGCGATGGGTTCCGCGAGCGCCTCGACCGTCTGGCTGCGCTCGGCCAACTCCTGTTGCGAGTATCGATTTACGAACACCGTCGTCGAGGCGGACGGCGACCAGCACACCTCGACTCCGAGCTCGCTGAGCGCGGAGAGCAGTGACCGGTCCCGTTCCGCGCAGCGGGTCACGACACGCGTCTCGATTCCCAGCCTCGCCAGCGTCGCACCCGCATGCCAGACCACTCCGCCGAGGCGCCACGACACCGTGTCGTCGATCTCGATGCGATCTCGCGTGAGGGATCCCGCCACCACGAGGCGCGGCCGGTTTGAACTCACCGGAGTGGTACCTTGTGGCCGCACGGATGCGCCGGACGGCCAGGCAATCGATCTGTCGAAGGTACGGCAAACGTGAAGCTATACGTCACGCCCACCTCTCCCTACGCGCGCATCGTGCAGATCGTCATCCTCGAGAAGGGATTGGAGGGGCGGGTGGAGACCTTCGTCGCCGAAACGCGGATCCCCGGCAGTCCCTATTACAGCATCAATCCGTCGGGTCGCGTCCCCTACCTGCTTTGCGATGACGGTGTCGGGCTCGAAGACTCCGCCTTGATCTGTGCCTACCTCGATCACTTGAACGGAGAACCCGCCTTCGAACCCGCCGAGCGGGATGCCTGGGAGTACCGGCGCCTCGACGCCCTCGCGCGGAGTATGCTGGACGGCCTCGCAGTATGGGCGCGTGAACTTCGCAGGCCGGAGCACGAGCGGTCTCCGACGATCGTGGCGCACGAAGCCCGCCGCAGCGAGCGAATGGCCGACCGGTGGGAGACCGAGGTCGAGAATCCAGTCATGGGCGACCCCCTGACGCTTCCCCAGATCACACTGATGGCCGCCCTCGAACTCGAGGCACGCATCCCCGGGTTCCAGTGGCGCAGTGGGCGCCCGAGACTTCGTGCCTGGGCCGACGCGCGCGCGAGCCGCCCCTCCATCGCCGCAACGCGACCGAGAAGCGGCGTCTAGGAGCCAGCGACCGCGGGCGCTGGGGCGCGGCACGATCAGACCTCAGGACGTTCCTGGACGGGGCTCGACGAGCCAATATCGCACCGGAGGAGCGTCCTCGGGCGGAGGCTCAAGGTGGTATTTCGACGCGTAGACCTTTCGCACACGGTCGAGTTGGGCGGAATCCTCCAGACGGGCAAGCTGCACCTCATAGATGTCCCCGCCGATGCCCAGCCTCACATTCGGATCGCGGTCGACCCAGGCGGGCCAGCGTTTGGTCTCTGGCGCCCGAGCCCCCACCACGAGCCGACCGTCCAGTGAAGCGCACCAGATCGTGACGGAATGCGGAATGAAATAAGGGGTTCGCACCTCGACCGCAACTTCCTGGTGCGCGTCAGTGAAGCTCCAGTCCTCTGGCAACGTCGCTGCGACGTCGCCTCGAAGCCAGAGACCCGGGCGCCGGTCCTGGGGGTCGATACAGCCCCCGATCCAAGCGGCCAAGAGCGCGGTCGTCGCCAAGCCTGTGAGGAAGTGATTCATCGCGTCCTCTGCTCCTCTCCGAGCGAACTCGGGCATCGCGTGATCCAACCGGCCACACAGCTGCGCCGCTGGCCGCGCCCAACGTTGCCGTCTTCCGGCTCCCCGAGCTACTCCGCCACTGCGGTTCCCGGGCGCCGCGCGGTCGAAGTTGCTCGAAGATTGCGCCGAAACGAGGGGTTGGAACGGACCGGGCGGTGTGGAATGCTGCCCTCGGTCGGTTCTGGGAGGACTCGAGACGTGTCGCAGATGGCTCCCCGTGGCGTAGCCCAAGGCAGACAAGCCGGGGGCATTCGACCGAATAGCGGCGAACGGACGGGGAGCTTCCCGAACCTCCTGCGCCAACCCCCCCGCGCGCCCAGCGGCGACGCGGATCGGCGCTCACCCGCCTGGTCGCGCCCGCTGGCGCCGCTTCCCGAATGGCTACGCGAGGTGGAGCGCCTCATCGACGAACTGACCCGCCGCGATTCGTAGCAGCGTCTTGGGCGCCAGGGGGATCCGCTGGGTAGGCCTGATCGCGGGGCCGCTGGCCGGCGTAGCCTGCTTTCTGGTCTTGCCCGACCACTACGCTGCACCCACCGGCGAGACCGTGGTTTTCGACAGCGCCGGTCGTGCGACCGCGGCCGTCGCGCTCTGGATGGCGATCTGGTGGATGACCGAAGCCCTCCCCGTCTCCGCGACCGCGCTGCTGCCGCTGGCGGTCTTTCCCACCACCGGTGCGACCACGATGCGAGCGGCAGCGAGCCCTTACGCCCATGAGTTGATCTTTCTTTTCATGGGCGGCTTCATGCTGGCGCTCGCGATGCAGCGCTGGAAGCTCGATCGCCGCATCGCGCTGATCGCGCTGCGTGCAGTGGGCGCTCGCCTCTCACGCGTCGTCGGCGCCTTCATGTTCGTAGCGGCGCTCCTCAGTATGTGGGTTTCGAACAGCGCTACCGCAGTAATGATGATGCCCATCGCCGCCAGCGTGCTCGACCTCGTCTTGCGGGAGATGCTGGGCCGCGAGGTGGCTCCTGACCAGCTGCCGCCGGGGCGAGAGCGAAACTTCGCGGTCTGCCTCATGCTCGGCGTCGCATACGGGGCGTCTATCGGAGGGATGGGTACACTGATCGGAACACCGCCCAATTTGTTCTTGGCGTCGTTCGCCAAGGAGATCCTCGGCATCGAGATCAGCTTCGCGCGTTGGATGCTGGTCGGCTTGCCCCTGGTGGCGATCCTTCTACCGCTCTCGTGGTGGATTTTGACCCGGATGGCCTTGCCGTTGGGCGACGTCGCCGTGGCGGGCGTCAGTGAGCTCGCCCGCTCGACCTATCGCGAACTGGGACCCCCGAGCCGCGGCGAGTGGGCCACGCTGACCATCTTCTCACTGACGGCCGGAGCCTGGGTCTTTCGCCCCCTGTTGCCCGGCAACTTGTCGGACCCCGCGATCGCGATGATGGCCGCGCTCGCGCTATTCGCGCTGCCGATCCACCCCGCGCAGCGGGAGTTCGTGCTCGATTGGCGCACGGCGGAGAAGCTGCCCTGGGGCGTTTTGCTGCTCTTCGGAGGCGGACTCAGTCTGGCTTCCGCGCTTCAGGACAACGGCGTCGATGGATGGATCGGTGCTCAGCTCCACGCGGCGGAGGGTCTACCGCCGCTGCTGCTGGTCCTCTTGGTCGCCGTCGTCGTGATCTTCCTGACCGAGCTCACCAGCAACACCGCGACCGCAGCCACGCTGCTCCCACTCCTCGCCGCACTCGCCCCGGCACTCGGTGTGCCGGCGCTCCAGTTGCTCGTGCCGGCTGCGCTGGCCGCGAGCTGCGCCTTCATGCTCCCCGTCGCCACCCCTCCCAATGCCGTGGTGTTTGGCACGGGCTACCTCCGAGTCGCCGACATGATGCGGGCGGGCTTCTGGCTGAACTGGGTGGCCGTCGGAGTCATCACGGCGATCACCTACGGCTTGGCGCTTCGCGTGCTCTAGCGACCCCTGCCGACCCGCGCGCATCCCGGCCGCTTGCGGCTCGGTGGGTTTCGGCGGGGCTCGATCAAGGGTGCGCCGACCCGAAGGCCGCCGAGGTATGCCT
>CAZTOE010000353.1:0-4110 GCA_964615045.1 uncultured Spirochaetales bacterium | reverse complement strand
CGGCCTACCGCGCCCAGGATTGGGCGCAGGCGACGTCGCTTCTAAAGGAATGCCTGACGCTCCGGGCGCAGGATGGCCCCGCGCGCACCCTCCTCGAGCGCTGCGCGATCTACCGCGAGACCCCGCCGCCGCCCGACTGGGACGGCGTCTTCGAGGCGACCAGCAAATAGGAGGGATACACTGCGGTCCCGAGGAGGATGAGTTGACCATGGCGGAACGGACGCGCTCGAAGCTCTGGGTGATGGCGATCCTGCTGGTTGGTGTTGTGCCAGTCCGGGCCGAAGCACAGCCGTTCGAGCATCAGCTGATCGACATGGATGCCGCGGCGACCAACGTCTGGCCTGCCGCCGATGGGCTCATCGGAACGATGGACGACGTGGTGGACGCAAATCCGTCCCCGTTCAACTCGTCGGAACCCAATTTGGTCGCAAGCTACAGCTACAACGCCTTCGACTTTGACGGCAGCGGGACGATCACCGATTCCCCGAAGCTTCCAACCGGGACGCAGGGAATCACGTTTCTTCAGGGGACGGTGACGGTGGACACCGCTGTCGCGGCGGCGGGCGGTGGCCCGCTGATCACCGACTGGGACTTGAGTGGAACGCAACCCTACACCACGCCAATTCCTCACGGCGCTTACACGACCCAGATCACCGCCGTCAACGGCGGGTCCTACGATCCTGCGACCAAGGCGTACACCCTGGACGTCGATTTCGACGCCAATCTTGCGTCCTTCGGGACGGGCAGCGTCTCGAACATGATGCTGAGCGGCGACGCCTACTACCTCGAAGCGAGCAGCGGTTTCGCCCCGACCGGGAACGCGTACGTCGACAACGTCTTGATCCCGCTCGCCCAATCCCGAAACGCGACGACGCTCCTTTTCGCGCAGGGCAGTGGCGTCGTTCCGATGTCGACGGCCGGAACAGCGCCACTACCCAACGGCTCAGTCATTCAAGCGGTGCTCGTCGCCATCACGGTTCCCGAAGCCGGCGCCGGTTCTCTCGCTGCCGGAGCGATTCTCACGCTCGGCACGCTGCTCCGCCGCCGCGCGCGCCCGCGCGGCTGAGGTTGCCTGACTACGGAATGGGTGTCCCGCAGACGTCCTGCTCGAAGGGTGTGAGCACGCCGGTGTTGGGGTCGGGTTGACAGTTGCAGACCACGTACAGTCGGCCTCGGAAGAACTGGTAGCCGCACGATCCACCGGCGGTGCCTTGCGAGCCCTCCTGCAGGAAGGTCGTGTCACCGAGCGACATTCCTCCGATTGAGGCGCCGAACATGCTTTCGTCCCCGGCGTTGACGCCGATCCTGCACGCCGGGTCGGAGCCCGGGTTGAGCTGGGCGAGGCTTCCCACGCCGTCGACCACGGGGACTTGGTAGGAGCAGCCCTTGAAGGAGAAGCTGGTCTCGCCGGCAAAATTGGTGGCCAGGGAGTTTTGTCTCGGAATCCCGAAACCCGCGATCGCACAACACTCCCGCCGCGGGTGGAAGCCGTATTTGAGCGCGCAGATGCCCTGGGTGACCGGCGCGGGTGCGCCTGCGACGCGGAGCGGGCGAACGCCGTCGCTATCGAGCAGTTTTACGGTGACCGCGGAGCAGTTCTTGTGGGTCAGAACTCCTTGGCAGGGCTCCGAGACGAAAAAGGCGCTCGGGAACACGACCTCCTGCTCCCGATCCACACTCACGAAGACCTTGTCGGGGTGGAAGTTGCAGTCGGCCTCGTAGCGGATCTCGGAGCACGACCCTGACGGGGCCTCCTCGCACGCGAACGTCTCGACCTTCGTTGCGGTGAAGGTGCAGCGTCCTTGGCCCAGGGTGCCGGGTCCTTCCGACGTGCACATCTGGGGGGGATTGGTTTGGGCGCCCGCCTTCGGGGGTGCGACGAGCGCCACCAGCGCTCCGATCACGAGCAGGCAAGTCAGCGTCAAGCTCCGCATCTCTCGTTTTCCTCCAGTCTCAGCTCCGCCGCGGCGGCACGCAACGCACCTCACGCAGTCGCTCCTCGGGCCGGTGCAAGTACTCCTAATACCGGAATTTGGGGCAAATTACACCCTTCAAAAACTCGCCACGTACGATATCACAGAGAACTCTCGTTTGGGTATAGTGATCGGCCCGCTGACCAAGCTGCTAGCGGTCCCCGCAAACGGTGCCGCTCGGGCAATTTCCGAGCTCGAAAGGCGAGCAGACGTCTGTGGTGTTGGGTAGGCAACTGCACACCAGATAGACGCGGCCCTGGAAGAACTGATAGCCGCATGATGAGTCCCCCAACTTCGCTTGGGTATCGCCGAACTGGGCCTGGACCTGTCCGGCGTCGAAGCCCTCGATCGCGATCGAGGTCTGGTCCGCCGTGCCCGAGAAGAGGGCGTAGAGTTCACCGTCGAGGACCGTGAGGGCGCCAGTGGTGGGGTTGATCTGGAAGGTTGCGCCTTCGAACTTGAAGGTCGACGACTGGACTTCCTGTTTCCCAAACTCGGAATTGAAGCGCCCGAAGCCCGCCACTGCGCAGCACTCGCGCTTGTTCCCCTTCTTGACGCACACGCCCTTCGTGACCGTCTCGACGTCGCCCAGCACCGCGACGGTGAAGGGTCCGTTCTTCGTTGAGGCGTTGTTGAAGGTGACGACTCGCTCCGAACAGTCGAAGCCGTTGGAGACCAGGCCACCCTCGCAAGGGTCGCTGACGTCTACCGACGAGGGGGTCGTCTCCATCGCGACGAACTCTTTGTCGGCGCTCAATCCGATCTCAGTGTGATCAATGGTCCGGTCGGGCCGCCCGTTTTGGTCAAAGTCGCAGCTGATCGAATAGTCGAGCGCCGAGCAGGTCTGGCCGCCACCAGGGCCGCACGAGATCTGCGTCGGCCCTGAGGTTGCGATGGTACAGAGACCATCGCCGGTCCCGTTGCAAGTGGGGCAACCGGTGGGAGCGGTGACACACATTGTGGGCGGCGCCGGCTCGAACTGAGCCTGGGCGATTCCCGGAGCCAGCAGCATGAGCGGTGCCACGAGTGCCCCAACTGCAAGGGCGCAGAGAAGGGATCGGGTCGACATCTTTCGTTGTTCTCCGTCTTGGGTTTGGCGAGCGCTGATTACAGCGTCTCGCCTGGTATCTTCAGCGGGCTTCTGCGCCCGACTTGCGCACCCCGGTCGGTTCCTCTCGGCAAAGAGTCGCCCACGCGGGTCGGTTTAGGTCACTCGAAGAGTGTCCTGATGTGCAGTTAGGTCACAGCAACCAGCCCCACAGGGCGGATGCAACCGGCATCGTTTTTCTCCTCGGCTGCCGCCCTACGGGAGCGCCAGGGTGATGCTGCCGAACACGAAGCGGCTCGGTCGCAGGCCCGGATTGCGCACATCGGTGGCCTGGTAGGTCGAATCCTCGTCAAAGATGTTGTTGACACCAAAGGCGATGAACCCGTAGCGCTTGGGCAGCCGGTAGCGAAGCCCCACGTCGACGAACCAGAGGTCGCGATGGTCGGACTCGAAGACACCGAAATCGCGCACGAAGGTTCCGTCCTGATAGAGGTAGGTGGCGCCCACCGAAGCGCTGAACCCGGACGGATGAGACAGAATCGCCCCGAATGGCACCCGGTGGGTTTTCACCTTTTCGAAAGCGATCATCGCCTGCTTGTCGCGATCGAACTTTTCCCATTGATACTCCGCCCGCAGCGAGAGCCACTCGTGGGGCGTCCAGAACCAATAAGTCCGCGCTTGGTACTCATCCCAGTTTTTCGTTTGCATTGAGAAATTGCCGGCCGCGAAGACGTTCAGGGGCACGTCGAGATCGCGCTTGGAGATCTCGACGCCGCCGAAGATGCTCTCCGTGAACTTCTGATCGATGGCGGCTCCGTAGCGCCAGGCGTTTGTCCCCGTCACGTCGTCGAAGAACTGGTTGAAGCCGGCGACCTGGGTGGGCTCGAGGGTTTGATCGTTGATGAGCGTCCGCTTAAAGGTCCGGAAAGCCGCCGCGCGCACGGTCGTGCCGGGTGAGATGCGGGGATTCCAGGTCACCCCGACCTTGGGGTTCGCTTGGCTCTCGTTGCTGAGACCCCCATCGTCCTCATCGAAGAAATCGCCACTCACGCCCAACGTCAGCGTGAGGTCGCCCGGGAGGCCGAGATA
>CAZTOE010000352.1:0-4145 GCA_964615045.1 uncultured Spirochaetales bacterium | reverse complement strand
CTGAGCGTGCCGTTCGCTTTGCGCTACCCGCTGGCCTACGACGCGGTGCTGTGCCGCGCCGTGAAGGGGGTGTTCATCCGCGCGGTCATGGGGTGGACGAAACGTCGCGCTGCGCGCCATGGTGCGGTGGGGGAGCTGTCGACGGGTGCCGTGGTCGCGATGCAGCGCTTCGATTCGGCCCTTCGTCTCGCGCCCCACTGGCACGCGCTGGTGTTGGAGGGTGCGTTCACGGGGCTCGGTCCAGGTCGGGCGCCGCAGTTTGTCGCGGCTTCGCCGCCGACTTGCGAAGACATGGCGAAGTTGGTGGGCACGATCTACCACCGACTGAGAGGTCTACTCACACGCCGTGGCGTGCTCAGCGACGACGGTCAGCTGTCGCTCCCACAGTTCGGCGAGCCGTCGGCGTTGGATCTGTGCCAGGCTGCGGCGGTGCAGGGAAGAAGCGCCCTCGGTCCACACCCGGGCGCTCATGCGGCTCGCACGCGAAAGTGTCCCGACGGATCACCGCGCGCGCCGAGTCCGCTGTCGGCGCGCTGCGAGGGCTTCTCGCTGGAGGCGGCGGTGTCGCTCAGGGCGTCGGACCGGGTGGGGCTGGAGCGGTTGTGTCGCTACCTGACGCGCCCGCCGCTGGCGACGGAGCGGCTGTCGCTGCAGGAAGACGGCCGGGTGCGCTACCGGTTTCGTCGTCCGTGGCGGGACGACTGCCTTTCACACTACACCTCATCTATCCGTTGTGCACTTTCGGACTGTGCGGTGGCCAGCGGCGTGCGGCGACGCCGGGGCCGGAGGTCGGCATCCGCCGGCGGTGGTTCGAAGAGATGCTCGTTCTTGTCGTTGCATCGGTGGGCTTTGAGGCGGCCCTCGAGCCGCCATCGACGGATCGTCTCGCGGCCTACACCGAGACGTCGAGCGATCTCCGGGGCCGTCAACATGCCCTTCTTGCGCAGCCGCTGTTCGCGGCCCTCGAGCCGGTAGGCCACGCAGATGTTCTTGATGATCTGACGGCTGAAAGCCAGCCCCATGCCGGAGCGGCACCCTTGTTCGTTCAGGATCTCGGCGACCTCGCGCTTGGTGTGATGATCGAGCAACCGATCGATCTCGGCAACGACCTTCGGCGAAGTCTGTCGCTTCTGCCACGACCGCAGGGGTGGAGCCACGTTCAGGCTCTCCACCTTGCCTCCGCGGAAGCGGACGTGCAGCCGCACCACCGACGGCTCTCTGACGAGGGTCACGTCTTCTACCAGAAGACGAAACATGCGCTTGCGGTCCTGGTCGGTGGTCGTCGCCGCCGCCCATAGCCGCGGGAAGTCTGTCGACAAGGCCAAGATCTTCTCCCGTTGTTCCGCATCGATTACGACTCCGTCGAGCCGCCGCCGCCGCTCGTACTCTTCCCGCGCTTCCTTCACGGCGCGCAGCTTGTCGTTCCAGTCAGCCTCCAGAGTGTCCGCGACGAGACGGTTGTCGGGGTCGACGCGCATGTACCTGCGCCGCGCAGCATCGGCCTGGTACTCCGCCCGCTCCACCGCCCGATAGCGCAGGCGATCGGCCTCTTCCACGCGTGCCTCGATCTGCCGTTGAACATCGAGCGCTACCTCCAGGGTCACCGGCGTCATCTCGCGCACCACCAGCTCGCCAACTGCGTCGTCGATGCACGAGCCAGAGATCCGCTGGCAGAGGGCACGAGTCTCCCACCGCAGCTCCGAGCGCAGACAAACGTAGTCCGGGATCCGCCGTCCATCGCGCATGTGATACGCAGTCGTCATCTTCTTGCCGCAGACGCCGCAGATGACCAGACCTTGGAGCAGAGCCGAGCCCTCGCGCGGTGGGGTGGTCCCTCCCTCGCCACCGAAGCCCGTGCTGTTGTCCTTCAAGCGACGCTCATTCTCCTCGAAATCTTCCCAGCTGATGTAGCCCTCGTGCGCGTCACGAATGAGCACCGACCACTCCTCGCGCGGCAACCTGCGTGTCACAGTGCGGCCACTCGCGGTCTTGCGCGTACGCGTGCGTCCGTGGGCGAAGGCTCCCGTATACCGCACGTTGTGCAATACGTCCAATGCATGAGAGTAGCGCAGCTGTCGCCAGACCACTTCGCCCTTCCTCGGCCCATAGAATGGCCGCGACGGGAAGCGCAGCCCTTGCTCCTGGAACGCCCGCACCGTCGCGCCGGCCGTCCCCGTTCGGCGGAACGTGCGGAAGAACAGCCGGATGCTCTCCTGCACCTGCAGGTCCGGATCCAGGACCGGACGGCCGGCGTCGTCGTACACGAATCCGACCGGAAGCCGAATCTCGAGCTCGCCGCGGCGCGCTTTGTTGAGGAGCCCGCCGTGCAAGCGACAGCGCAGCAGGTGGAGCTCTGCTTCGCTCATCGTGCCCTTCAAGCCCAGCAGCAGGCGATCGTTGAAGTTGGCGGGGTCGTAGACGCCGTCCTCGTCGAGGATGAGCGTGTTGCTGAGCGCGCACATCTTCAGCAGGCGATGCCAGTCCGTAGAGTCCCGCGCCAGGCGAGACACCTCGAGCCCCATGACGATGCCGGCACGCTCCAGGCCGACCTCCGCGACCAAGCGCTGGAACCCCTCCCGGTCCGCGATCGATGCAGCGGATTGGCCGAGGTCGCTGTCGATCACGACGATCTGCTCCTGGCTCCACCCGAGCGCCACCGCCCTCTGCCGAAGGTCGTACTGCCGCTGGGTGCTCTCGGTGTTCTTGAAGACCTGGTGTAACGTCGACTGCCGGACGTACAGGTAGGCGTTGCGCTCGAGCTGGGCGGCCGTCACCTTGCCGTGAGCTTCCCGGTTCATCTCAACATCTCCGCCGCCGTCAGGACCATCGTCGTCAATGCTTGTGTCAGATCAGCAGCCACACCCTTCGCGAGCAGGCCCTCGGCAGGCGAAGCGACACTCGCCGCAGGCTTCGGGCGTCGCGCCGCGAGAGCCCGCATCCACGACACCGTGCCCTCGCGCATGAACAACACCAGGCCTTGGGCGTCGTGGACGCGCTGCCCGGGACGGAGACCGCGAACGCGTAGGCGCTCGTAGCGATCCGCCCACGGCTCCTCTGTCGCCTCGCCCGATGCTTGCATCGGTCGCGTGGTTTTCACCGCAGCCCCTTTTTTTGGCGTCGGTCCACGGCGCGCCGGATGCTGCTGGCATGCACCTCCACGCCGAAGCGCTCCATGACTTGCTCCGCCAAGTCGGTACCCGTGAGCGAGCTGTCCTCCTCGAGTCGTTCCTCCACGAAGTCGAGTACCTCCCCGGTCAGTTTGTGTCCGCCTCGTGGTCCACGTTTCCGCGGCACCAGACCACTCAAGCCCTCCCGGTCGAAATCGGCCTGCGCCTTGTAGTAGGTGGGTCGTGTACATCCGAATCGGATCACGGCCTCCTTGATCGACCGCCCGTCTTCGCGGACGGCGCGGAGCATCTCGTACCGGACCTGAACGAGGTCTCGCGGGTCGAAGAACGCGCTGTCTCGGAACAGCGCGTCGCCGACGCCCCCCGCACGTGGATTCAGCGTACCGAGGCTGCGCAACACCTTCGTCTTCGGATCGGTTCGCTTGCGTGCACCCATCTGGCCCTCCCGGAAACACGCGATCGTGTGTAACTCTAATTCTGCGTGCTAGGAGATCGCATGGCAAGCACCATCCAGCTTCCGAATCCGCGATCCTGAAGATTTCGTGGCCTTCAACCATCAACTCGCCAAACTCGGTGAAGAGGCCATGAGGTCCGCTGGATCTTTCCTTGCGACTCTTGCATCTTTGCCTTGACTTCCGATGCATCATTTCGTTGACATATGCACCGCGAATCATCCTTCGATCTCCGACACAAGTTCCACCAACCGAACAAGGTCATCGGCCCGGAAGGGCGACCGGCCGGCCGACTCAGCCAAGAACGCGTCGGGAGGCACGATGTCGGTCCACACCGCTGGTATCCACGTCCTGCGCCCATCCACTCCTTCGAGTAACACGCGCTCGACGCCGACCACGTTGCGGTGGTCCACGAGCTCGACACGCCGACCATGCCACGGGTGGAAGGGGTGCGTGATTCGGACGACTGCGATCGCACCGGCTACATCAGGTGCAGTCCCCCATGGTCTCCGACGGCACCACGGCGATCGTGCTGGACCCATATACGTTCATCAGCCGCCTGGCC
>CAZTOE010000351.1:0-4166 GCA_964615045.1 uncultured Spirochaetales bacterium | reverse complement strand
TTAGGAAAGCCGGATGCCTGACATCGACCGTCGCGACTTTCTGAGGATCGTGAGCGCCAGCGCCGGGGCCGCAGCGGCGGCCGGCTGCTCGGACCCCGTGAATAAGTTGATTCCCTACGTGGTTCAGCCGGAGGAGATCACTCCCGGTATTGCCACCTACTACGCCTCGACGTGCCAGGGATGCTCGGCGGGCTGCGGACTGCTCGTCACCACCCGCGAGGGGCGCCCGATCAAGCTCGAAGGCAATCCTGAGCACCCGATCAATCGCGGGGCGCTGTGCGCACTGGGGCAGGTGTCGATCGGACTCACCTATCACCCAGACCGCTACCGCGGTCCCATGCGGCGCAACGCCGACACCGGCGCCCTAGAGCCGACGACCTGGGACGACGCCATCGCCCTGCTGGCCGGCAAGACGCGCGAGGCCGGGGGTCGTGCCTGGATGCTGGGGGGCGAAGTCGGCCCCACCGAGAGCGCGTGGTTGGATCGCTTCGTGGCGGCCACTGGAGCCGGGGGGCGCGTCGTGTACGAGCCGTTTGCGCCCGAAGCACTGCGCGAAGCGAGCCGGGTGCTTTTCGGGAGCCCGGTGGAGCCCACCTTCGATCTCTCCAAAGCCGACTTTATTCTGGATCTCGGATCGGACTTTCTCGAAGGCGGGTCTTCTCCCGTCGAACATGCCCGCCAGCTTGCTGAGGCGCGCGACGTGAACCACGAGGAGACTCGCGGCAGCCACCTCGTCAGCGTCGGCCCGCGGCTCTCGATGACGGCTTCGAACGCCGACGAGTGGGTCGCCGCCAAACCGGGTGCCGAAGGCGTCGTCGCCGCGGCCCTGCTCGGCGCGGTCGTCGACCAAAGCGGGCTCGGCGACCAGCAGCGAGAAATTGTGCGCTCCCTGGTTCCCGCGGTCTCACTCGACGCGGCCGCCGAGCAGGCCGGCGTCTCTGCCGACACCCTGCAGAGCATCGCCGCGGCACTGACTCAGGCGAGCCACCCGGTCGTCTTGCCGCCGGGCGCCGGACTCTCGAGCCGTCGCGCCACCGCGACGGCCGGAGCCGTGTTGGTGCTCAACTGGGCGCTCGGTGCTTTCGGTCGCGAGGTTCGCTTCCCGGCGTGGGCCCCGACCGCGCAGCGCTCGAGCTACCGCGCCACCCTCGAACTCCTCGACGCAATGAAGGGTGGGCAGGTCCAGGTTCTGCTCGTGCACGACAGCAACCCCGCATACAGTCTGCCCGCCGCCGTCGACTTTGCGGGTGCCCTCGAGAACGTGCCGTTCGTGGTCTCCTTCGCGTCGATCCCCGACGAGACCTCGGAGCGCGCAGATTTGATCCTTCCCGATCACACAGCGCTCGAGTCATGGGGCGATGCGCAACCGCGGGCCGGCGTCCGATCCGTGGTCCAGCCGACGATTCGCCCGCTCTTCGACACGCGGGCCATGGTCGACACGTTGCTCGAGGCGGCGCGGGTCATGGGCCTGGACGTCCCCACCGAGAGTTTCCGTGCGCTCCTCCAGGAGAGCTGGGCCGACACCGACTTTCGCGCGGCACTGCTGCGCGGCGGCGTGTTCGAGGTCGCGGACGGCGCGATTTCCGCGCCCGTGGCCGAGGCGCGCGCGCTCGAAATCAAAACGCCGCTCCTGGAGGGTGAGGGCGAGTTCGTCGTCTACGCCCATCCCTCACCGACCCTGCAGGACGGACGCGGCGCCAACCTAGGCTGGCTTCAGGAGCTGCCCGATCCCGTTACCAAGGTCACCTGGCAGTCCTGGGCCGAGATCAGCCCGGCGGCGGCGGCGCGGCTCGGCGGTCTCGAGTTCGGCGACGTGATCGCGGTAGAGACGACCGCTGGCAGCCTCGAACTCCCGGTCGTGCCGCGCGGTGTACGCGACGACGTCGTGGCGGTCGGACAGGGCCACACGGTGGGCTCCTACGCGTCGGATCGCGGCGGCGCGCGCGGCGTCAATATCAACGATCTCCTCCCGAGCGGGACCGACGAATCCGGCGGGCGCGCGTTCCTGGTCACGAAGGCCAACGTGCGCGCGACCGGGGGGCACTACCGGCTCGCGATGGCCCAGACCAGCCAGGATCAGCGCGGTCGCGGCTTGGGACAGGTCGTGTCGTTGCTGGCGCTCGCCGAGGGCAAGGCTCACGTAGACGATCCCGCCCAGGCTGGCAGCCACGGGGACGCCGGGGGCCATGGCGATTCGGGCCATGGTGAGGAGGCCGCTCACGGCGAACACCATCTCAAGCCCTTCGCAGCGGAGTTCGACTCTGCGGCGGACAGCCCGTATCGCTGGGGAATGGCCGTCGACCTCGACCGCTGTACCGGGTGCAGCGCATGCGTCGCCGCCTGCTACATCGAGAACAACATCCCCGTCGTCGGCGAAGAAGGCGTGCGCCGCGGGCGCTATATGGCGTGGCTGCGGATCGAGCGTTGGGTGGGGGAGGGCTCGGACCTCTCCGGCTCCGAGCTTCCAATCTTCCCGGAGGAGAAGCCGGGCGACGTCGAAATCCGCCACAGCCTGGCCATGTGCCAGCACTGCGGCGCGGCACCCTGCGAACCGGTCTGTCCCGTCATCGCGACCTACCACAGCGACGAGGGGCTGAACGGCATGATCTACAACCGTTGCATCGGTACCCGCTACTGCTCGAACAACTGTCCCTACAAGGTACGCCGCTACAACTGGTACGACTATGAGATCGAGCGCTGGCCGGAACCGATGGGACTCATGGCGAATCCAGAAGTCACCGTGCGCGGCCAGGGGGTCATGGAGAAATGCACCTTCTGTGTGCAGCGCATCGCCCGGGCGCGACAAACCGCCAAGGATGAGGGCCGCCCGATCGCCGACGGCGAGGTGACGACCGCCTGCGCCCAGAGCTGCCCGACCCGGGCGATTACCTTCGGCAACTTGAAGGATCCCGGGA
Organism: uncultured Spirochaetales bacterium; assembly: GCA_964615045.1. GTDB lineage: Bacteria > Myxococcota_A > UBA9160 > UBA9160 > PR03 > JANQRO01. Next base: position 1,251 of record CAZTOE010000351.1, on the reverse strand, counting down.
GCGCCGTGGTCAAGAAGGGGGACAGCCGCGCGCGCGGCTATCACGCCCTTCACGAGCTCAACACGCGACCTGCGGTCACCTACCTGGCGAAGGTGACGCGCTGGCCCGTCGGGGGATAGAGGATGACGCCGCCGCCCGCTGGCTCCGTTGCTGCGATGATCCGCCCGCCGCCCGTCGGTAACGACTCCCAGACCAACCGCGACGTGCTGCGGGTTTTCATGGAGCGGCCGGGCGCGGGTTGGCTGCTGTTGGTATTGGCATGCCTGGCAACGATGGGCGCTGCCGGCGCAGTGTGGCTGTACCAGATCTACAAGGGGCTCGGGATCGCGGGGTATTCGCATCCGATCTTCTGGGGCGCCTACATCGTCACCTTTGTGTTCTGGGTCGGTATCGCCCACGCGGGAACGCTGATTTCCGCGATCCTCTATCTGTTCCGCGCCAAATGGCGCAACGCGATCAACCGCAGCGCCGAAGCGATGACCATTTTCGCCGTCTTCACCGCCCAGCTCTTCCTCGGCATTCACGTGGGGCGGATCTGGAAGGCCTACTTCATCCTTCCCTACCCCAACCAGCGCGGTCTTTGGGTCAACTTCAAGAGCCCGCTGCTCTGGGACACCTTCGCGATCTCGACCTATACGCTGATCTCCATCATCTTCTTCTACGTCGGTCTGCTCCCCGACCTGGCCATTGCGCGCGACCGGTCGACGGGATGGCGCAAGGTGCTCTACGGCGCGCTCTGCTTGGGCTGGCAGGGCACATCGCGACAGTGGAAGTCGCACACCCGCGCGGTGCTCCATCTCTCCGGCCTCGCCACACCCCTGGTGCTCTCGGTGCACAGTGTCGTGTCCTGGGACTTCGCGATGGCGATCGTGCCCGGCTGGCACGCGACGATGTTCGCCCCCTACTTCGTCGCCGGAGCTATTTTCTCCGGGTTCGCGATGGTGCTGACGGTGATGATCCCCGTGCGACGGATTTTCGGACTCGAGCACATCATCACCGACTACCACTTCGACAATATGTGCCGCTTCCTGCTGCTCACGTCTTGGATCGTCGGCTACGCCTACGCGATCGAGTACTTCATCGCCTGGTACAGCGGCGTGGAGGCCGAGCGGACCAGCTTCTTGCTGCGCGCGTTCGGCCCGTACTGGGTGTCCACCTGGATCATGATCACCTGCAATGCCTTCGTCCCACAGATCTTCTGGTCCCGATGGGCCCGGACGACGCCCTGGATCATCTTCATCGCCGCGACGT
>CAZTOE010000350.1:0-4185 GCA_964615045.1 uncultured Spirochaetales bacterium | reverse complement strand
CGGTATTGGCCCGCGCCCAAGAGCCCGGCTTCTACTGGAACGCCAATCTTCCCCATCCCGAGAACGGCGATCGGGTCTGCGCCGTGATCGAGGCGCCCCTCGACCCGAGCCCGATGTTGGTTCGCTACCGCCGACGGGAGGGCGCATTTCATTGGGACGGCGACTATCACGAACGGCCACGAGAAGCCGGAAGCGACGTCGACGTGTGCTTTTCCGGATCGATCTCCCTGACCCGGATTCCGTTGAGGATTCCTTCCCACTGAGCCCCACGCCGCGGCCCCACCCGCGATCAGCCCTTTGGCTCCAACACCACGACCGGGATCTCGCGGGCGCCGGCGGCCTTTTGGTAATCGTCAAAGGGCGGATACATCGCCGCCATCTGCTTCCAGATCCTCTTGCGCTCGGATCCAGTCGCTTCGCGTGCCGTGGCTTGAAACTCGTCGTTCGCCACCTTGACCTTGACGTCGCCCCGCGCCCTGAGATTGTGATACCAACCCGGATGTTTGGGATTCCCCCCCTTGGACCCAATGATCGCGTAGCCACCCTCGACCTTGCCGTATAGCAAGGGCATGATGCTTTCCTTGCCGGATCTGCGTCCGGTCGTGAACAGGAGGAGCGTTGGCAGCGGGCCGGGGCCACCCCCGATCGTTGAATCCCACATGTGGGCTGCTGCGCCATCCTTCAGGTAGAGCTTGCGGTGTTCGGCGATCCAGCCCTTTTCGCTCAATTCTTTGATCGGGTCGCTCATGGTTCTGGGCTCCTGTTCGAAGGGGCTAACCCTTCGTCACACGATAGCCCGCGCGTGGGTAGTGCACCGCGACCCTGCCAACCTCCGGGTCCTCGCGCGTCACCGTGATCTGGTTCTTGAGAATACGGGCGACGCTTCCGACGGTCGTTTCCTGGCCGTAATCGTCGGCGATGATGCTGACGGTGTCGCCGACCCTGTAGGCAGCGTCCGTCACCGAATCGCCTGAAAGATCTGCAGGCTCCGCCTTGCGCGCAACGGCGAGGGCATCAACGCCGCTCAGAGCTTCCACCTTGCCGGTGCCGAAATCGAGAATGTGCTGAACCCAGCCGGCGAGTGCGGCCCGGGAATCGATTTCGGAACGGAGCTCGGGGTTATTCAGCAGAAAGTGGGCGCAGTGAAAACAGGCGGCGTCCGCAAGCGTGAACTCCTCGCCGAGCATAAACGCACTGGACCCGAGTTGTGCGTCCATCTGATCGAGCGAGTGTCGGGTCTGCGCGAGTGCATGGGGCGCCGCGGCCAGAACCGCCTCGGCCTGGAAGGCCGGCGTCATCGCGGCGCGATCGTCGAGGAAGCCAGGCGGCAAGGCGTCCATCAAGGCGACCAGGACCGGCGGTACGACCTGCATGAACAGACGATGATCGGCCCAGTCCTCGATCATCGCGATGTTGCCCGCCTGCGGGGCGGGGATGACCGGTCGCTCCGGGTAGAGTGCCTCCAGGCGCCGCGCGATCAAGGCCGTATCGCAGTAGATATCGGCGCCGATCTGCATCACCGGAATGCGGCGGTAGCCGCCGGTGAGCGGCGTGAGTTCCGGTTTGGGTGCCATGATCGGTTGCTCGACCGCGCGCCACGGGATGGCCTTGTAGGCCAGGACGCGGCGAATCTTCTCGGAAAACGGTGAGAGATCGTAGTGGTGGAGGATGATGTCAGTCATGGAGGTTCCTGGAGTAGAGGTTGTTGGCGGCCCACTGCATGCGCTCGCTCGCGCCGTCCCGGGCGATCGGGTGGCCTGGGTACACTGTGCCAGTCCTCGGGGGACACGTCCAACTGGCATTCGACCACCGCCTCGCTGCTACTCCTGGCTCCCGTCGGCTTGGGCATCGGCGCGCGCACCCGGTCCTGTCCAGCCTGAGGCGCAGCGTGGACGCGCCGAGCGGCTGGCGGTGAAGCGCCGCGATCGGTAAGTCTCTTTTCGTCCCACAGGGCGTATTGACTCCACGGCGGTCCAACTTGAGCAGAGAGCAGAGAATGTCGATCCAGATTGACCCGTTCACCGGGCTGAAGATTTTCCATACTCGCGCCGCGAAGGCGACGGACAAGATTGCAGGGAAGGGCTACTCGCTGGTGGAGGACGAGGCCCTCAAGACGCTTCCCCCGCAACCGCCCGGTGCCGTGTTCAATGCCGAGGAGCAGGCGAAGTACCGAGCCTTCAAGGAGGTGCGCCGGGGCGCGGCCGACTACATGGCGATGGAGGGAGAGTTCAGCAAATACCTGGAAGACGTGTACTCCGCGGAACCTGTACCCCGAGAATCGCTCACCGACGAGTGTGAGATCCTGGTGGTCGGTGCTGGATTCGCCGGGCTTCTGCTCTGGCACAAATTGCGGGCGGAGGGCTTTCTCGACGTCCGGTTTTGCGAGAAGGCCGGAGACGTCGGAGGCACCTGGTACTGGAACCGCTATCCGGGCATCGCTTGCGACGTCGAGTCGTACAGCTATCTGCCGCTACTGGAGGAGATGGAGTACTTCCCGACAATGAAGTTCGCCTCGGGCTTCGAGATCCTCGAGTACTGCCAGAACATGGCCGAGAAGTTCGGTTTCTACGACCACTGCCTGTTTCACACCACCGTCGAGAAGACCCAATGGGATGAGGCCACGGGGCGGTGGACCGTGTTCACCGATCGCGGTGACGCCATGCGGGCACGATACGTCATTCTCGCCAATGGCATCCTCACCAGTCCGAAATTGGCCCGAATCGACGGGATGGAGACCTTCAAGGGCGATGCCTTCCACACGTCCCGCTGGAACTACGAAGTCAACTTGAAGGGGAAACGGGTCGGCATCATCGGTACTGGCGCGACGGCCGTTCAAGCCATTCCCGAGCTGGCCAAGGTGGTCGGTGAGCTCTATGTGTTTCAACGCACGCCATCCTCCATTGACGTGCGCGACCAGCGCGCAACCACTCCAGAGGAGATTGAAAGCTGGTCGAACGAGCCGGGGTGGGCGAAAGCCCGGCGGGCTCGGTTCGCCCGGATCTCATCGGGCCGAACGGCAATCAAGGCCAACGACGACTACCTGGCGGGAAAGGTCTCCGACTTCAAGGAGCGCAAACAACACGAACGGGAGCTGTCACAAGAGGAGTTGGTCCAGAAGCAGTTGGACTCAAACTTCCGAATCATGGAGCAGATCCGGGCCCGGGTCGACGCCATCGTGAAAGACCCCCAAACCGCCGAGGCCCTGAAGCCCTACTACCCGTACGGCTGCAAGCGGCCGACGTTCCACGACGAGTATCTGCCCACGTTCAACCAACCGCACGTCACACTCGTGGATACGGCACCTCGGGGAGTGACCCAGATCAACGAGAACGGCGTCGTGCACGACGGCACCGAATACGCGCTAGATGTCCTGATCTATGCGACCGGCTTTCAGTGGATGGCCACGTCCACATTCAACATGATCGTGGGTCGCGGCGGTCAATCCCTGAGTGAGAAGTGGCGAACGGAAGGGACCAAGACGTTCCTCGGGATCCACAGCCATGGTTTCCCGAACCTGTTCATTGTCTCCGGGCCTCAAGGCGGCGGGGGGAGTTTCAACTTCACGGACGCGATCGAGCAGCACGGCGACTATATCGTTTGGATGCTGAAGTCGCTGCGAGACCAGGGTGTCAACGTCGTGGACATCAAGAAATACCCTGAGGAGGCGTACGCCGAGCACTGTCGTGTGGCCGATATCGCGACGGCACCGCTGCGGGACTGCCTTTCGTATTACAACGGGCACGGCGAGGCACGGCCCGGGAGTCTCGCCTACTACGGCGGCGGGAACTGGCACAAGTACCGCAGGCGGGCTCAGGAGACGTTCGATCCCTTTGTCTTTGAGCGCGCGCAGGACTCGCCCTGAACGAGCGACACGCCTGATCGAACGTTCGGAGCATGCTTCGCCGCGAGCTAGAGGGAGCGGTCAAAGAGTTCCTCGATCGCGGCGCGGCCATTCGCTTCGAGAAAGCGCGTGCCGGTTCCCGTGAAGTGCGGATGGGTGATGGTGGGTGTCGTCTCGGACCAGGTGCCGCCGGTCCAGGCGTACCAGGCGTTCCGCTCCTGATCGAAGACGTAGAGGGGCTTGTTGCACAGCTTGGCGAACTCTGCTCCCCACCCAGTACCGCCCTTGACCGTACCGTCCTCGAGAATCCTACCAATCACGTAGATCTCCTGGCCGGCATTCAC
>CAZTOE010000349.1:0-4188 GCA_964615045.1 uncultured Spirochaetales bacterium | reverse complement strand
CGGCTTCGACCGGGTGGTGGCCATGATCGAGGATCCCGACTTCAGTGGACTCTGCTCCGAGCTGGGCTTGGAGGACGTCCTCATCCCCAACCAGGAGACCTCCAACGCGGTGGCCGATCGGGTCGCGGGAATCGAGAGCGTGGATCTGGCGCCGCTCCTGAAGACCGGGATCCGCTTCTTCGCCTTCGCCGCGCGGAAGAGCGAGCAGGGCACTGTAGCCGACCTCGAGCTCCCCGACGGCGCGAGCGCTCTGGCCGTCACGCGCGCGGATGAAGCCGAGTTGGCCAAGGACGAGACCCGGATCCGCGAGCACGACACGGTGTATGTGGTGTGCTCCCAGGATCAGGTCAAGAAGCTGCGAGAGCGTTTCATCGACTGACTCGCTCCCGTTTCCTGGGCCATTCCGGGCTGGAACCTCGGTCCGGGTTGTCCGCAGACTCGTCGCCGGCGCTGGGAGAGGCCCCGCAAGTTCCTGTCTCCTCATCGCGATCCATGGCCACGGACCGACCCTCCGCCGCGTGGTCGAGTCACTCGGACCGGCGGAAGCAGCGCGGCCAGGCGGACGACCCTCGACCGCATCGCCAGTTGCTTCGATCGGGTCGACGTCCGTCACCACGTGGTGAACCAGGGGAAGGGCGCCGCGCTCATGGTGGGCTACGGCACGGGGCCGAGCGGGGTTTCACCCACGTGTTGCAGCTCGACGCGGATGGCCAGCAAAGCTCGACGCCGATGCCCAGCAAGACGCCGCCGATGCGTGGCTCGCAACCCCTTCGCGAGACGTGCGCGACCCGGCCGTGCGGCTTCCGCCGCGTGCCCCTGGCGCCCGTGCTGCGCCTGGTGGACCATGTGGCGATGGGCCGGCGGATGGACTTCGAGCCCGGGCTCGCGGTGCGTCTCGTCGGGATGGGCGTGCCCGTCCCGACCGTGCCGACGCACATGTGCTACTTCCCGTGCGGGCTTTCGCACTTCAAGGTAGTCTGGGACGACGTGCGCCTCGCATGGCTCTACACGTGGCTCGCGGTCGGGAGGCTCGCGCGCCCGTCGGAATTCCTCCGAAGGCGCGCGGTGGGACGGACGCGGGCGTGAGCCGCCGCGGCGAATGGACGGGCACGGCGGAGCGCGGGTCGTTCGCCGCGCTCTTCCTCATCCGCTGGCTCTACGCGCGATTCGGGCGCCGGGCCTCGGTTGCGCTGCTCACTCCCATCGTCTTCTACTTCTTCGTGACGGGACGCGCCGTGCGCCGGGCGTCCATGGACTACCTGCGCACGCTGTGGGCGACGCCCCGAGGGCGCACGGCCCTCGGCGAGCCGCCCACCTGGCGCCACGTGTTCCGGCACCTTCACGAGTTCGCGGAGACCCTCCTCGATCGCATGATCGTGTGGAGCGGCGACGTGGGGCAAATCCGCATCGACGAAGAGGGGAGCGAGCACCTGCACAAGCTCCGCCGCCAGCACCGCGGCGGAATCCTGCTCGGCACCCACCTCGGGAGCTACGACATGCTGCGCCTGCTTTCCGCACAGACGGGCATCGTGGTGAACGTCCTCATGTTCACGCGCCACACCGCGCGTATCAACGCCTTCTTCGAGCGGCTGCACCCCGGGCTCGAGATGAGGCTGATCCATTTCGAGCCCGGCTCCATTCGAGCCGCTTTCGAGATCAAGGCGGCGATCGAACGCGGCGAGTTCGTGGGAATGCTGGGTGACCGCTTGTGGGAGTCGGAGCACGATCGGTCGGTGAGTGTCCCGTTCCTGGGGCGTCCCGCCCGCTTGCCGCTCGGTCCGTTCCTGCTCCAGGCCGTGCTCGGCTGCCCGCTGTTTCTCACCGTGTGCATCCGCACGGGGCCAGGACGCTATGCGGCGTCGACGCAGCCGTTCGCGCCGGCCGGCGCGGTCTCGCATCGCGATCGCGCCAAGCACGCGGAGGAGCTCGCGCGGCGCTACGCGGCTGCGCTCGAAGAGTGGTGCGTCCGCGAGCCGTACCAGTGGTTCAACTTCTTTGACTTCTGGGGCGACGAGGCTGGGCCGTGATCCGCCCGGTCTCCCGGTGACCGCGCGGCCGCGCGTGGTCGTGACCGGCCTGGCGGGCGTGTGCGCGCTCGGCGCGGACTGGGCGCGGGTGCGCGAGGGGTCGTGCTCGGGTCGGTCCAGCTGCTGCGCGTCCCTCGACTACGTCGCCGGCGTGCCGCGTGTCCTCGAGATCCGCCACGCCATCAGCAACAAGTGCGCCTTCGGCGGCATGAAACCTCATGCTTCGACGCTGGAGCGACCAAGGATGGACTTCGGCTCTTGCTGACGCTCACCCGCGCCCAGATCCTGGCCTTGGCCTACGCCGCTGCCACGACCGGCGCCGTCGGTGCGTTCGGGCTCTCGGCGCTGAGCCTGGGAATCCCCTTGGCGGGGTATCTCGCGCTGATTGCCGACGGCGTCGCGCGACCGGGCTCGAGCGTCTTCTATCCGACGGTGACCCATGGGCCGCGCGAGGGGAGTCACGTGGCGTTGAGCTTCGACGACGGCCCGGACCCCGAGGTGACACCGGCCGTGCTGGACGCACTGTCGAAGCACGCTGCGCACGCGACCTTCTTCAGCATCGGCCGATCGCTGGAGGAGCATCCACGGCTGGCACGACGCCTGGTCGCGGAAGGCCACGAGCTCGGCAATCACTCCTGGCAGCACTCGCGCTGGCAGAACTTCTTCGCCCCAGGCGAACAGGCCAGGGAGATCGAGCGCTGTGCGCGGGCGATCGCGGCAGTGACCGGGAGCCGGGGAAAGCCGTTGTATCGCCCGCCGATGGGCCTCAAGAGCCCGCGGCTGGCGCGCGCCGCGTATCGACAACAGCTGACCCTTGTGGCGTGGTCGCTGCGGAGCCGCGACACGCGTACCACCGATCCGAAGCGGGTGGCGCAACGCGTGCTGGAGAGGATTCGCCCGGGAGACATCGTGGTGATGCACGACGGACACGACCGGCCCGGGCGGCATCGTCCGGCCTGCGCGCAGGCGGTGTCGTTGATCCTGCAAGGCTTGCGCGAGAAGGGGCTGCAGTGCGTGACGGTGTCCGAACTGCTGCACCCCCCGCGCCGAGTGACGGCGCGATGAGCCCGGGGGCGCCGCCGAAGCGCGCCGGCCCGGAGCTCCTGGAGGCGAACCGGCGGTTCTACGATGCGCTCTGGAGGGACGCGCGGCTGGTCGAGCCCGAGCGCTTCAACACGTGGCCGCTCGTGGACTCCCTGGTCGCGCAGTTCCGGCGCCGGCTCGAAGTCGCGCCAGGATTGAGACCGCGCCTTCCGCTCCAAGGGACGCAGTTCGTGGACATCAGCGCGCCGGCGGTTGCGAGGCTACGAGAGCGCGGCGCGGACGCGGTGGTCGGCCTCGTGACGGCGATCCCCTTTGCGGATGGAGCCTTCGATCTCGTGTGCGCCCTCGACATCGTCGAGCACGTCGGCGACGAGGATGGTGCGCTGGCGGAGCTGTCCCGCGTGGCCGCGCCGGGAGGGGCACTCCTTCTCTCGGTGCCGCTCCATCCGTCGCGTTGGACTGCGTTCGACGAGTTCGTCGGGCACCAGCGTCGCTACGAGCCGGCGCGATTGCTCGGAAAGCTTGCGGAACACGGCTTCTCCGTGGAGCGGAGTGCCGCCTATGGGATGCAGCCGCAATCGTCCCGCCTGCTCGATCTCGGTATGTGGTTTCTCACACACCGACGCGAGAATGCGATGTGGTGGTACAACCGCGTGCTGATGCCGCTGGGTGTGCGCTTCCAGAAGAAGCTCGCGTTGGCTCCCGGGTTCATGGACTGCGAGAAGGTCGATGAGATCCTGCTCGTCTGCCGGAGAGAAGGCGCGCGCCGCCGCAAGCCGTGATCGCGAGTCGCTCTTCGGCTCGAAGAGGGAAGCCGGCAGCGTCCCTCAATGCCCCGCGCAGATCTCTCCCCGTGGGGGTATCAGCCCAAGGGCGGCGAATCCCAAACGCCTTGATTCCGAGCAATGACTTGACCCGGGCAATCTATCGAGTGTACAAGCGTCGTTGTCCGCAGCGCGGGCAAGCGAGGGCATATGACAAGCAATCGGAAACGGATGTTGGCTGCGAGCGCTGTCTTGATCGGCGGCGTCATGGGCGTCACTGGATGCATGATCGTCGATACGCCGGTCATGGGCGTGCTGGGTAGCCGGGTCAGATGGGGCGAGTTCGCACAGGG
>CAZTOE010000348.1:0-4191 GCA_964615045.1 uncultured Spirochaetales bacterium | reverse complement strand
TCTACGCGAATCTGTGTGAGGACGGAGCCTTCGTGGTTCATCAGGACTATGTCTACGCGTGGTATCCCTGGATTCCAATTACGATGGAGTACTTCCGAGACCACTTCGAGTTCGTCGGGCACGTGCCCCTGGCCACCGTCGTGTTCCGCTGCCGAAAACCGCTGGGGCCCGACCAGCGGGGTCTGGATCTGCTGACGGATCTGGCTCCGGAAGCGCTGCTCGGGCTGATGGATGCAGCGATCGCGCGCTTTGACGGAGAGCCGCGGGGGATTCTCGAATGCTCGCGGGGTCAACTCCTGCGGTATTTCGAGCGCGACGAGGCTGCCAAGACGCACTTGCGCGACGTGATCGAACGCTATCCCGGTTTCGAAGCGCCCCGGCGTTTCGCGCATGAGATCATTGCCCACATCGAGTCGGGAGCGCCGCCGCGGATCGTCTAGTTGATGTAAGATGCGCGTTCGGGGTGAAACACCCGCCCCGGGGAGGCGAGCGAATGCTGACGCGCGCAACGATCCTGCATCTTACGCTGCTCGTTCCTTTGACTGCGCTCTGGTGGCCCGGCCCGGTCCACGCCCAGGGTGCGACGGGTGTCGTTCGCGTTGCGCCGAGTGGAACCGATCAGGCCAGCTGCGGCTCGGTCGCCACCCCGTGTGGCAGTCTTCAGTTCGCGGTCGACCGCTTTCCGCTCCCCGGCTCCGGGACCGTCCTGGTCGCGGCCGGCACCTACACGGCACCGAGCGGTGACCAGGTGCTCCGGGTTACCCGGCGCCAGATCCTGATCCAGGGCGGCTTTGCGACGGACTTCGGAACGTCGGACCCCGACGCCAACCCGGTCATCATTGACGGCGAGAACGCGCGCCGGGGGATCCTCGCCGATTGCACCATGGGGGGCGATGTCTGCCACCTGGCGCTCATCGGCCTGACCCTCCGCAATGGCAGCGCGCCGGTTGATCCGGGAACCCTGAACGCCTTTGGTGGAGCGCTCGACGCGTTCATGACCAGCGTCCTGCTACTGGACGTCGAGGTGACGAACAACTCCGCGCGGGGACTGGATAGTGCCACGGGCGTCCCCGGTGACGGTGCCGGCGGAGGACTCTCATTTCGCCAGAGCGAAGGGTTCCTGTCGCGCGTGAATTTCGTCGGAAATCTCGCCCGGGGGGGCGACGGCGGAGCACAAGCGTTTCGGGGCGGCCTCGGGGTGGGGGGTGGGGTCTTCGCCTTCGAAAGCACCGTGACGATGAACCATATCACCGCGACGGGAAACATGGCGATCGCGGGCGACGCACCGATGAGCTTCGGCAACTCCGGCGGCCAGCGCGCTGATGGCCTGGGCGGATTCTGGGCCCTGATCGAGGGAAGTGGGGCGGCGAGTCAATTGACTGCCGTCGGCAACCGCGCGGAGGGTGGCGCGGCGCTGAACGAAGGCGGCCTTGGGCTCGGGGGCGCAATCTTCTTGCAAGAGGTTCCCTGGTCTTCGCTGCACTGGATCGATTTGCGCGGCAACGTCGCCCTGGGCGACGGGGAGAGCAGCCTCGGCGGGGGCGGCGGCATTTTTGTCGAGGATGGGTCGCTCCACATCGACGGTGGAACCATTACCGAGAATCTCGCCCAGGGCGGTGACGCGACCACCAACGGAGGGACTGGCGGGGGGGGCGGGATCTACATGAACTCCCGGCTGCCCGCCGATGTCGAACTCGACGCGACGAACCTCGTGGTCGCGAAGAATCGCGCCGTCGCCGGCTCCGGCGGCGCCAACCGCTTTGCCTTCGGCGGGGGCCTCTTCTTCCAATGCCCGCTAGGCCCCGGGATTTGCGATCCCCTCACCGCCTCGAACCACGCAACGCTCTCTCATGTCACCATTGCCGACAACGAGGTGACGAACGGCGACTTCAACCAGGGCACCGCGATCTATGTCAGCGAAGAAGCGAGCGTCGATGTGGCCTACAGCATCGTCAGCGGTCACACCACCGCCCCCGTCCCGGGCTTCGACCGCGGGGAGGCGGTGCTCACGAAAGGCGTGATCAACTTCACCAGCACGCTGTGGGACGACAACACCGACACCAGCGCCGTCGGGTGCGGCGGCGGCTCCGTCTCGTGTTTCGAAGTCCCTCCGGATGGGAGCTTTTCCAGCACCGGCGATCGCAGCGGGGCGCCCAACTACGTCGCCCCCACGGCGGATCCCCCGGACTACCATCTGATGGCGAACTCGGCTGCAGTGGATCAGGGGGCCGGAAGTCCGGTTGCGCGGGATTTCGACCAAGAGGCGCGACCCTTTGTTCCGGCGATGGGTATGGCGATCCCGGATCTGGGTGCCGATGAGCAAACGCCGATGATCAACCCGGTGCAACCCACCGAGGGCCTATTCGCGACCATCGACGAACGCGGCACCTTGTTGCACCTCGACGCTGCGACCGGGGCCGCTCACCCGGTCGGGAGCGGGCCGGTAGGTCTGGTGGGCCTCACGGCGCGCCAAGGCCGTCTCTTCGGACTCTGGGAAGCGGACCAGTGGATCGAGTTCGACCCCGCGACCGGGGTGGCCCTGTCGGCAAGCCGACCGGGGATCGGCGCTGGCATCGAGGGTGCGGTTGCGATCTCGCCGGTCGGGACCGGGTTCGCGGTCCGCGGCGATCCGCCCGTGGCCCTCTGGAGCTTCGATCCGGCGGGAGGCGACGCCGTGCAGCTGAGTGCGGACCTCCTGGTGGGTTTCGACGGCCTGGCGTTCGAGGGAAGCGGTGCGCTGTTCGGCCTCTCGCAGAATCTCTCGCTCTACGACGTGGGTACGAGCGGTACGTCGCTGACCTTCATCGGCGACACAGGGTTGATCGGCGTGGGAGCGGCCGGATTGACCTTTGACGACGCGGGCACCCTCTACGCGGCGGTGGGCGACACCCTCTACACGTTGAATCCCGCGACGGGCGCTTCGGCTCTGGTGGGTGCCACGGGCCAGGTTCCGTCCGGTGCTGCGATTTCGGGTCTGGCCTTCGTTCCCGAGCCCGGGTTTCGCCTGGCGGGGCTCGCGGTGGTCGCGTCACTGGCCGGCTGGAGCCTCGTCCGCAGCCGGTTCGTATAGACGCCGCAGCCCGCGGCTCCAGCGCGTGAGGGCGTAGCGCTCCCGCAGGAGCGAGAAGGCTGCGGTGCGGGCGGCCGCGGCGCGTTCACGCCCTTCGTCGCTCTCCAGCAACCACTCGAGCAGCTCGGGAATCCGGGCGCGCTCGGTCTGAAACAAGTGCGTCCCGTCTTCGACGCCGGGCGGGAGCGGGCTCGGCTCGCTCACCACGACACTCCCCTGCCAGAATCCGCGCACGACGATCCGGTGCCATTCGAAGTACGACCGCGCGTCGCGGTGGATGTTGAGCAGGAACCTGGCCCGCTGGCAGAGCGCGGTCGCGGCTTCGGTTCCCAGGGCCGACGGGACGCCGGCGCCAAGGGGGACGCGCGGGGTGGGGAGGGAGAGGAAGCAGCGGCGTGCGGCGAAGAACGCCGCGTGTTTGGCGAAGAAGGCGGCGCGCCGCCGGGTGAGGACGCCCATGAAGAGCACGTCGAGGGGCCGCTCCTCAGACCCTCGCAGGCCCTCGAAGGAGAGGCCGGTCGCAGCCAATGACGCGGGCAATGGGCGCCCCGGAGCGTAGGGAGCGAAGGAGTCGGTGTATCCCAACGGGAAGAAGTGGGCGGGTAGTCCCGTCGCTCGAAGCTTCGCGGCGCTTCGCGGGTTGAGGTCGAGGACGAGCTTCGCCTCGGCGGCGCGAGGGAGACATTCGGCGAAGTGGGTCGTGCCCGGTTGCTCGGCCAGAAACAGGGTGCAGCGTGCCCGGAAGGGGCGGAACTCCGGAGTGGCGAGCTGCCCGCCTGCCCCGAGGGCGAAGAACTCGTGGGGTGCAAAGACAATGTGCTCGGCGCAGTCGGGGGCCGGGGCAGCGTGTTCGTCGTGTCGCTCGGCGAGAAAGCAACCCGACGCGGAGAGGCCTTCGGCGAAGAGGTCGGCCATCTCGGTGTGAAAGAGATTGCCGAGACTGCTCGCGTAGACCGCGACGCGGATGGGCTCGCCCGGGCGTCCGTGGTCTTCGGAGGGTGGCAGCAAGGGGGCCCGCACCGCGCGGGTCGAGGCCACGTCTGCGCAAAGGGCCAGTCGTAGCCGGGCGCCGGGCTGACTGCTGGCTCGGCCGGCGCGCCAGCCCGAGCGCAGCCTCACTT
>CAZTOE010000347.1:0-4270 GCA_964615045.1 uncultured Spirochaetales bacterium | reverse complement strand
TTATGTCAAATCCCTCTGGGGGCCGTGGGCCCGGGCGCGCCTCGGCGCTCGCGAAACACCGCGTCGCGTCACAATCGCGGCCAATCGCGGACTGCACCCGGTGCGCCAACATGTACATCCATTCGTACATAAGAGAGGTGGGGACGTGGCTGCCACACGGGTCTCGGTCGCGGAGGCGCGACAGAACTCCCAGTGCGGGTGAGCGTTCGTCCTCGAGTTCCGCGACACGAGGGCGACACAGAATCCTCAGAATCGCATCAACGTGCACCCGGGAGAGACCGCCCAGGCGCTCCATCCCGATGACGGGTCCTGCGACGTTCCGAGACCTCGTGCGCCCTTCGGTGTGTCTGCGGTCTGGGCCATGGACGAGTTCACCGCCGAGAACGGCGCGACCGAAGTGCTCGTCCATTCACGCGCAGGCACGGCGGACATCCGCTCCGAGCAGCACGTCGAACGCCCCTTCCGCGACGTCTCCGTGATCACCCAGCACGCCTTCCTGGGCGAAGCCCGGCCGGGCCCGATCCTCTTTAGCCTCGAGCGTGGCTGGGGGTTCTTCGAATTCTGAGCCGCTCCGGCGGCCCGTGCGCGAACGCGGCGGGCGAGGCACCCTTTCTGCCCATGCTCCGCGACGGGATGCACCTGGCCACGACGGAAGAAGAGAAGGAGGCGGTGTACCGCTTCCGCTACGGCGTCTACGTCGAGGAGATGGGGCGCTATGCGGAAGCGGCCGACCACGAGAACCGGCGCTTCTGCGAGCCCGAGGACGACACCGCGCGCATCTGGTACGCCGCGCAGGACGGAGAGGTCGTCGCGACCCACCGCCTCTCCTGGGGCGGAGACGCGCCGTTCAGCGAGCGGTTGATCGAGCACTATCAGCTCGCTCCGTTCCTGGCCGAGCTTCTGCCCGAGACCATGGCGGTCGGCGAACGCGGCATGGCTTCCCCGCGCTTGCGCGGAAGCGCCCTCTACCAGAAGCTCGGCCAGTACTCCGCCAGCTTCACCGAGGAGCACCGCATTCAGCTGGTCTTCGGCGCCTGCGAGCCCCATCTGCTGAGCCTCTACCTCGGCCAGGGCTGCCGGACCTTCGCGAAGCAGAACATCAACAGCCGCGAGGCCGGCTACCTGATCCCGATCGTCACCGTGGTGGAGGACGTCGACTACCTGCGCCGCATCGGCTCGCCCCTGGCGTCCACCGCCCGCGACTACGGGGCCGATGCGCGAATTCCCGCCTGCGTCGACCGGCTCATCGACGCCAGCAGCGTGACGAGCGAGCGCCTCTCGTCGAAGGCCGACTACCTGGGCGAGGTGCGCGGATCGCTCCAGGAGCTCGCGGGCGTCCGCGTCGCAGCCTTCGACGGCCTCTCCGAGGAGGAGGCGACGCGAGCCCTCGGGCGGAGCAACCTCATCCGCTGTGCTCGCGGCGACCGGGTGCTCAAGCAGGGGGGCGTCGCGCGCAACATGTTCGTGGTGCTCGAGGGAACCCTCGAGGTCCGCGTGGGGGAGGAGCTCGTTCGGGTCCTCTCGCCCGGTGACGTGTTCGGCGAGATGGCCTTTCTGCTCGAGCACCCGCGCACGGCCGACGTCTACGCCGCGACCGACGCCCGCGTGGTGAGTCTCAGCGAGGGCACCCTCCGCAAGGCCATCGCAAGCGAGCCCGAGATCGCCGCCCAGCTGCTCCTCAACATCTCGAAGATGCTCTGTCACCGCGTGCTGGAGAGCAGCTGAACCCCTTGCCAGGATGATGGACGGCCATGGCGGAGCGCGTGCCTGGCCCCGCTCCAAAACCGCCTACGTCGGATCCGGGCTATGGGCGCCAAGCCACGGGCGCGATGACGTGCGTCCCGCGGAAGCCCTTGAGCGTGACCTCCCGCTGCGCTCCGAGTTCGATGCCCCGGCCCTCGATCCGGGCGCTCACCCTGTCCGAGACCAGGATCTCGTCCTTCTCGGCCAGGTCCGCCACCCGGAAGGCGTGGATCACCGTCTTTCCGAAGAACTTGTCCTCGTCGCGGATGGCCTCGCCGCAGTGGAGGCCGACCCGGATCCGGATCGGCTGCTCGGGATGGCCCCGACTGTAGGCCTCGAAGGCGCGCTGAAGGGCGACCGCGCAGCGCACCCCCGACAGAGGCGTCGGGAACGCTACCAGGAAGCCGTCCCCGCGCAGCTCGACCTCGAACCCCCCGTGAGCCTCGCACTCGGTGCGCACGATCTGGTTGTGGTCCTCGACGACCCGCAGGGCTTCGCGATCCCCCAGCCGCTCGGTCATTCCGGTGTAGTCGTGCATGTCGCTGAACATGAGCGTCACCATGCCGTCCGAGCCCGCCGCCAGAGACATACTGGGACGCTTCGCCTCGACCGAGGCCGCTACCAGCGCGATCGTCGCCTTGACCTCGCTGCTCGACTCGCTGCCCTGGGCGCGCATCTTGAGCGCCAGCGCGCGCTCGAGCCAGCAGCTGTTGGCGTCGATGCGACGATAGATCTCGAGGGCCCGGTCGAGTTTCTCGAGTGCGCCCTTGCGGTCGTCGGCGCGCAACAGGGCGTGGCCCCAGGTGATGTAGCTCTCGGCCTCCTCGAACACGGCGCCTTCCCGGTTCAGGATCTCGACCGAACGCTCGAAGGCCTCGCGGGACGACGCGTCTCGCCCCGCAGCGCCGCGACCGCCCCGACCAGGCGCTGGTAGAGCCCGACGACGCCACCCATGTCCTCCGGCCCCTCGACCACCTCGCGCAGCGCCCGCAGATGAGTTTCGGCCGCGGCCAGGTTCTGCTGACGCGCTTCCAGAACGCCGAGCCCGGTGTGTGGGACCAACGTGTTCCCGACGTCGCCGATCTGCTCGCAGACCTTCAGGACCCGATCGTACTGTTCGCGAGCGCGCTCTTCCTCTCCCTTCCAGTCGGAGATCCGGGCCAAGTGCCCCACCTGGGCCGCGTACTGGCCGAGAACCCCCCCTCGGAGCAGGCGATCGCACTTCTTCTCCAGGTTCCGTCTCGCCTGGTCCCAGTCGATGAAGATCCGGGCCTCGTCCTCGTTCACCGCGTAGTCCCCGACCTCGGGCAGCACCGCGCGTGCCTCCTCGAGGCGTCCCGTCGCTGCCAGGCCGTAGGCTCGACTCGACATCAGCAACGCCCGCTGGATCGGCGCCTGGGCCACGCCCAGTGCTCGAGCGCCTCGTCGGCGACCTCCAGCGCCACGCGCGGCTCCAGGGCGATCCGGTGGACACCGGTGCAGGTGCTCGCCGCGAGGCTCGCAACGAACCCGAGATTCAAGCGGCGCGCGGTTTCGACCGCGCCTCGGCCCCGCGCGAGGGCATCGGCGAGATGCCCCCGCTGCTCGAGGATGACGGCCGCGATCATGTCCGAGGCCGCGTGGAGGGCGTCGTTCCCCAGACGCCGCGCCAGCTCGTCCGTCCGCTCCAGGTCCTCGAAGGCGAGATCGAAGCGACCGGCCATGTGGTGCGCGGAGGCCCGACCGACGAGCGCCACCGCGAGGGACGTCTCGTTCCCCTGACGCGCAAGGATCTCGACGGCGCGATCGTAGTGCTCGATGGCGCGGGGCATGTCGCCCTGGATGGCGGGCAGCCCACCTAGCGCTCGACCGATCCACCTCCGCGACCTCTGTTTCCACCGCGGTACCATGGCGTCGGCGCACTATCCGAAGCCCCTGCAAGGCGATCGAAAACCCTGAAATCGACTGTCGCGGACGCGACAATTGGTGATCGTCGCGACTTAGTCTCGCTCGATCGTCTCGAACCCCCGAGGAGGGACCGTGCCGTGTAGGCGCTGCTGTTCGACTGACCGACGTCGTCGCCCCACACCACGAGAATGTTCGGTTTTCTCCCTTTACGATGGGGCTGGTGGGGTACCGGACCCCCAATATCGATCGCATCGCCCGCGAAGGAGTGATCTTCACCGACTATTACGGCGAGCAGAGTTGCACGGCGGGTCGCTCGACCTTCATCACCGGCCAGAGCGTGTTTCGCACGGGCCTCAGCAAAGCCCAGGAGCAGAACTCGGGCTCCGCGAAGAGGACCCCACCATCGCGGCGCTCTTAAAGCCCTATGGCTACCGCACCGGCCAGTCCGGCAAGAACCACCTCGGCGACCGCGACGAGCACCTGCCGACGAACCACGGTTTCGACGAGTTCTTCGGGAACCTCTACCACCTAAACGCCGAAGAAGAGCCCGAGAACGAGGACTACCCCGAGAACGCCGAGTTCCGCAAGCGCTTCGGGCCGCGCGGCGTGATCCACTCCTGGGCCCAGCCGAACGGGAAGC
>CAZTOE010000346.1:0-4280 GCA_964615045.1 uncultured Spirochaetales bacterium | reverse complement strand
GAAGGAGCAGAAGATGATGCCGTGCTTTTCGAGCTCCTTCTTGAAGGTTGTCGCAACTGACACGCTGTCGAACACGGCGTCGACGGCGACGCCGGCCAGGCGCTTCTGTTCGTCGAGGGGGATCCCGAGTTTCTCGTAGGTTTCGCGGATCTCGGGGTCGAGCTCGTCGAGGCTGTCCAGCTGCCGCTTCTTTGGCGATGCGAAGTATCGAATGGCCTGATAGTCGATCGCCGGATAGGACACCTTGGCCCAGTGGTGGGGCTCCTCCATCGCGCGCCAGCGGGCGAAGGCCTTGAGGCGCCAGGTTAGGAGCCACTCGGGCTCACCCTTTTTCGCCGAGATGAACCGGATCACGTCTTCATCGAGCCCGGGCTCGACGACGTCTTGTTCTACGTTGGTCGTGAAGCCCCACTCATAGGATCGGTTCGCGAGCTGTTCGAGGTCCGCCGAGGACATCGTTCTCCCTTCAAGCGTTGGCCTTGGTTGCGGAGTGACGAGGTGCCCGCTCTGTGGGCTGGAGCAGCGCGGCGCCAAAGGGCGGGCCCGCGAGCTCAGAGAGGCGCACGCGCTCGAGCGTTTGCCGGACTGCGCGGTTGATGCGGAACCACGGTTCCCGCGCGAGGCAGTCCTCTTCCCGCTCACATGCTCCCGCTCGCACGGTGCACTCGGTGAGCGCCACGGGTCCTTCCAGGGCGTCGATCACTGCCGCTACCGTGATTTCTTCTGCCGGCCGGGCAAGCGAGTAACCGCCCTTGATGCCGCGCTGCGACTGAAGGAGACCCTCGCGCGCGAGAAGTTTCAGGATCTTGCTGACGGCCGGTTGCGGGAGGCCGGCTTCCTCGGAAAGCTCTCGCGCGTTGCGAATCCCGGCGTCCCGGCCGACTGCGAGGTGCGTCAGCAACACAATCCCGTAGTCCGTGAGGCGGCTCATACGCAACATGGTGTTTCCCTCTTGCTCCCCGAAGATCGGACAATAGAGGACTGAATCGGTACTGTAAATAGAGTACTGAATTGGTCTTTTATATTGATCCCCGGGGGTAGCAGAAGGCAAGGGAGAGCGGATTGCGCAAACTACGGATTCAATTCGCCCATGGGCTCGAGGGAAGTCCAAATGGGACCAAGGCTCGCCTGCTGGCCGAGCATTTCGAAACGCACACACCGGCGATGGACACTTCCGATTTCCAAGCCTGCGTGGCGCTCCACGAGCGTGAGCTCGCGATCTTTGCGCCCGATGTCCTCGTGGGTTCTTCGTACGGGGGGGCGGTTGCCGTTGCGCTGTTGCAAAGGGGGATTTGGCATGGGCCGACGTTGCTCCTCGCCCAGGCTGCACTGCGGTTCGGGCTTTCGGCCGAGCTTCCTCAAGCGCCCGACATTGGCCCCATCTGGCTGGTGCACGGCACGCGCGATGGCGTGGTGGATCCGGAGGATAGTCGTCGGCTCGCCAGGGCGGGCCATCCGGAGCGGGTACGGCTGATCGAAGTCGACGATGACCATCCGCTCGGTGCTTCGGTCGCGAGCGGGCAGCTGCTCGCCTGGGTACGGGACCTCGCGGCAGCCGCCTAGGACGCTTCTGCCAGCACCGAAGTGACGAGCTCGTCCAGGTCCCCGCCCTCAAACTGGTAGCCGCGGACCCCGGCGCGTTGCGCTGCGTGGCGATCGCTCTCGCGGTCCCCGATCAGGAAGCTCTCCTCGAGAGCGACCGGGAACGCTCGCATCAGGTCGAGGAGCATCCCCGCGCCAGGCTTCCGCCAAGGACAAACGCAGCGATAGGCTTCGAGCTCAGCCTGCGGGTGATGTGGGCAAAAGCGGAAGGCATCGATCCGCGCGCCGGCTCGGGCGAGCTCTGCCTGGATGTGCCGGTGCAGTCGTTCGACATCTGCTTCGCGGTAGAACCCACGTGCGACCCCCGCTTGATTGGTCACAACGAATACCAGGTACCCGGCGCGGTTCAACTGCGCCACGGCCTCGCGGGCTCCCCGGATCCAGACGAAGTCTTCCACGCGGTGGACGTAGCCCACATCTTCGTTCAACACCCCGTCGCGATCCAGGAACGCAGCAGGTCGCTTCACAAGAGTTCCAAGTCACACCAGCGCACCAGCGGGGTGAGCACGCCGCGATTGTCGTGGTGCCAGGCGAGGGGTGGGGTCTGCATGGTTCCCGGGGCACAGATGCGCGAGGCGCCGAGCCGCGCACAGCTCTCGAGAAGGGCTGGGAAGCACGCGTCGAAGCCCGCCGCGGCCACCGCGGCGATCTGCGGGCGGTAAGGCGCGAGAGCTCCTTCCCATTGCGCCAGACTCTGGCAGGGGTGGACCCGGAAGAAGCGATGGAGCGGGGCGGCGCGATGGCGCGGGTCGGTTTCGCCAATCAAGGTCCAGGCGTTGCCGGCTCCCGTTTGCACGTTGACCCCTTTGCGCATCGCCGCCGCCTCGCGCTCACCGCGCAGGACGGCGGCGGACGAGAGCTCCATCTCGCCCCGGGGCCAGCGGGCTTCTGCCTCGGCGAAAGCTTCGGCGAGCGTCTCATGGACGCGTGCCGTGGCGCGGGGGTCAGGATCCACCACCCAGAGCGCCACCGGAGAAAGGCAGCCCAGCTGATCCCAGAAGGCCACGTCTCGCGCCAGTCCCGCCGCGACTTCGCGTAGCGCCGACCCGGCGGTCGCTTCGGGTCCGAGCACTGCGACCGAGAAACGGTGACCGTAGGCCACGGGAAGTGTTCCCGGCGGACATCGTCGTGCGACCTCCGCGACAGTCGCGTCAGAGCCGGTTACGACCACCGCCTCGGCCTGCAGGAACTCGTCGAGGCTTGCCTCGTCTTCCCTGTCGAATGCTGCGAAGAAGACGCAGTCGGCGAGTTGTGCATCGACCGCGGCGATGGTCTCGACCACGAGGCGGGGCGTCACCGGGTCCCGTTGGCTCGGTCGCAGCCAGACGGGTGAGCGCAGCGCCAGCGGCATGGCGACGCCGACCAGCGTGGGCATCGGAATCGCGCCGGCGAGCATCACGGCCGTCGTTTCAAAGCCCGATGCCCGAGTACCACCGTGCCGCTCGACGGCCTCGATCTCGGCCGCAAAGAGCGCGCGAAGTGCCTTTCCTGAATAGGGTGCGAAACCCTGTGCGGCTGCCTCGCGAACCATCGGCGATGTAAACCCGGTAGCCGAGGGAAGTTCTTCCACGAGCGCACGCTGCCAGCGCGAGCCGGAGCGTGCCCAGTCGTCAAAAACCTGCGCGAGCGCCTCGACGACCTCGGCGCGATCCTTCCGGCGTAGATCGCGTCCCGCCTTTCGAAGTGAGGCGAGGCCCACTCGGAGTTCGCGCGCGCTCACGGTGCTTCAAGCAGCAGCTCTGCAGCCAGCGAGCAGCCCCGCTCCTCGGCGCCTGCGGCTCGGCCCAGGACCTCGAAGCCGCCCTCGACACGGCGGCCGAGGTCGGCGGTTTGCAACGCGAAGACGCTGCCGGTGTTCGCGAGATCGAAGATTTCGATCTGTCCCGCCTCACCGAAGCCAACCTCGCGGCGCGTGTCCGGATCGACGATGCGTATACGCGTCCAGGGCGGCCTCAGTTTTCGCCGCGGGCCTCCGGGCTCGGCCAAGACCGAATCGTAGAACTGGCTGCCCAGCTCGGTCATGCCGTATTGGTTGACGATGTGATCTTCCGGAAGTCCCAAAGCGTGTTCGAGGCCCCGATAGAGCTCCGGGCGGGGCACCGCGCGCGAACGGCCCTTGAACCCCCCGGTCTCCATCAGGCGTGAGCCGGTCGGCAGGGTGAGCGCGAGGCCTCGCGCTGTACATTCATCCAGGCAGTGAACCCAGGCGAACGCGGTGCCACATAGCAGGACCGGCACCGCTTCGTCGACGGCTCGCTCGAGGGCTCGCCACAGGGCGTCGAAACGCAGCGCGCCTGAAACGATGTCGAAGTCGCTTTGCGCGTCGCCCCACTCGCGCAGTGCGAAGCCAAACATGTGCGAGAGCGAAGAGTCGGGTGCCTCCGCTGGCGCCGGCGCCAGAATGCGCATTCTCACGCGATCCCGATCGAGTCCGGCCAGGAGGTGGCGTTCAAAGCTCGCGCGAAGCGAGGCCTCGTAGAGCTCGAGCGTGTCGAGGAAAAGTTGACCCCGGTGCTCGCGGGACGTTCCGCTGGTCCGAAAGACGCGAACCGTCGCGCGGGCCGGAAAGCCACGCAGCTCGAGCTCCTTGAAGGCGCCGGTCGGGACGGACGGGATCTCACGCCACGAGGTGATCGCTCCGGATCCGACGCCCCCCCGGCGGCAAAGACGCCGGTACG
>CAZTOE010000345.1:0-4338 GCA_964615045.1 uncultured Spirochaetales bacterium | reverse complement strand
GGGAATCCTCTCCGGGCTCTTAGGCATCGGTTCGGGCGCGCTCAAGGTATTGGCCATGGATCGAGTGATGGGTATTCCCTTCAAAGTGAGCACCGCCACCAGCAACTTCATGATCGGCGTCACGGCAGCCGCGAGCGCGGGCGTGTACCTGCGCCGGGGGTACGACGATCCAGGCCTGGCCGCACCGGTGATGCTCGGCGTGCTCGCCGGGGCCGTCCTGGGTTCGAGGATCGTGATGCGAGCCCAGGTGACGGCTCTGCGCTGGGTCTTTCGCGGCATCTTACTCTTGTTGGCGATCCAGATGATCTATAACGGATGGACGGGAAGGTTGTGAGATGAGCGCGCCCTCGCTGGAAGAGTCCGGGTTGCGCGATGAGGTACTGGCTCGCTGGGTCGGGCGTTGTCTGCAGCTCGGTGTCGTGGCCGCCGCGGCGATCGTCGTGCTGGGCGGCGGCTTCTACTTCGCTGCGCACGGTCGCGAGAGCCCGTCGCTGACGGTCTTTCGCGGCGAGCCGGCGGCGCTGCGCGCCCCAGTGACGGTGTTACAAGGGGCGCTGGCCGGAAACCCCGCAGCAGTGATCCAACTCGGACTGTTGGTGCTCGTCGCTACGCCTGTGGCGCGCGTCGCCTTGTCAGCGGTCGCTTTCGCGCGCGTTCACGACTGGGTCTACGCGACGGTCTCGCTCTGGGTGTTCGGAGTCCTTATCTACAGTCTTCTCGGAGCGACCTGAGAGGGCGTACCGCTCGTCCGCGAGGTTGACGCAACTCTGGCGAAGATGAGCACGTATGCGAGCATGGCGCGATGGAAGTTCTCTCCGGCCGAGGTCATCATCCACCCGAGCGACCTGACGGTGTCTCGCGACTTCTATGAAAATGTGCTCGGTCTACGCCTGTATCATGAGTACGGAGACGGTGACCGAGTCATTGGCGTGGTCTATTTCCTCGGTGGAGGCAACCTCGAGCTCGCCGCCACCCCCGCTGCGCATCAAATGGGCGTGACCAAGCTCTGGCTGCAGGTTCCCGATCTCGATGCCGAACAGAAAAGGCTCCACGGGCTCGGCGTTCGCATCGACCAACGCGCGGCCCGGATGGCATGGGGCCTGATCGAACTCCATCTGCGCGATCCCGACGACCATCTCCTTACGCTCGTCGAAGTTCCCGAGGACCATTTTTTGCGAAGCCGTCTGTGACTGGCTTGAAAACGGCGCAAGGGGGAGAACCATGGACGAAAAACCTGGTTCCCAAACGGCAATCGAGCACAGCGATCATCGCAGCGCCGTCACTCTCTCGTGGTCTTTCGGCGCGATCGCCGCTTCCATGACGCTCGTCCTCGCCCTCGCTGGATCGCAAGCGCATGCGGTGCCAAGCTTTGCCCGGCAAACCGGGATGCAGTGCACAGCGTGCCACACGGCCTTCCCGCAGCTGACACCCTTCGGCCGGGTCTTCAAGCTGAACGGCTACACCCTCAGCAACGACGAGACCCACCTCCCGCCCCTCGCGATCATGCTGCAGGGCGCTCCCGGTTTCACTCATACCCGCAAGGATCAAGCAGCGGAAGATCTTCCTTCCCGTTTCAACGACAACGACAACGTTTCACTCAATCAGATCAGCTTCTTCTACGCGGGACGCCTGTTCGGTCCATACGCCGAAGCCGCCTTCGGAGACCGGGCCGCAACCCTCCTCAACAAGGTGGGCGTGTTCGCTCAGGGAACCTGGGACGGTGTGGAACACGCATGGGCGTGGGACAATATGGAGATCCGAGCCGCCCAGCCTACGACGATCGCCGGGCAGAGCGTGGTGCTCGGCGCCTACGTGAACAACAACCCGACGCTCCAGGATCTGTGGAACACGACGCCCGCCTGGGGCTTCCCCTTCTCGGGTTCAGGGCTCGCCCCGGCGCCGGACGCCGCCCCGCTCCTTGCGGGCGGTGTCGCGCAGCAAGTGCTCGGGTTTGGCGGCTACGGCATGCTCGGGAACCAGCTCTATCTCGAGGCCGGGGCCTACACCACGCTCTCTGCGGATAGCCAGGATGCTCTTGGCGTTGACTCCGAAGGCGAGACCGAGATCGACGGGCTGGCTCCCTACTGGCGGGTCGCCCTCGAACACACGTGGGGTGCCCACCTCGTAGAGCTGGGCACCTACGGGCTCTATGCCCGAACCTTTCCGGGGCGCGACGAAAGCGGCGGCCACGACCGCCTCACGGACGTCGGAGTCGACTTCCAGTACCAATGGTTCTCCGCGCATCACGACATCACGGTGTTGGCCAACTGGCTCCACGAGCACCAATCGCTGGGCGCCAGTCGGCAGCTGGGCCTTGCGCAGCATGGGTCGAACGATCTCTGGACCGCATCACTTACCGGGTCGTACCTCTTCGACAAGACCTACGGGCTTGACATTCAATACTTCCAGACCGGCGGAGAAGGGGACGATCTCCTCTACGGGAGTCGAAGGGGTCGGCCCGACAGCAACGGCTGGATCTTTCAAGTCAACTACCTTCCCTTCAACAAACGCGGTGGTCCCGGGTTCTGGCCGTATAGCAACGTGAAGCTGTCCCTCCAGTACACACTCTATCATCGGTTCAACGGCTCGAGCCAGGACTTCGACGGCGCGAGGCGCGATGCCTCGGACAACGACACCCTCTATCTGGAAGCCTGGATCGCCTTCTAGGATCGCTGCCGCGAACTCCGTCAGTCCTGTCGTTCGGGCTCGCCGCGCTCGAGAGCTGCAGGATCCCGGCGATAGAAACGCCGGAGCTCCCCGTAGAGAGCGGGGTAGGAGCGTTCCAGCGACAGCGGCCGCTCGAAGAAGCACTCGGTCGCCACCGCGAAGAACTCGGCGGGGTTGGTAGTGGCATAGACATCCAGAACGGAGGGTTTATGCCGGTCGATCCGCTCCGTGACCTCGGCGTAGACGTCTCGCAGAACGCGCGCCCAGACGACGTAGCGCGTGCGGCTGGGGAGCGGCGGCGTCCTGGCGTAGGACCACGTGCTCCGAGACGTCCGCGACCTTCACGACGGTCGGAACCCGGTCTTCCTCGAGGACGGCACGGCAGGCACATCTCGTCGGTGGCCACGAGACCGCCTCAGGGCGCAATTGCGACTCACCCGCGGCACTGGCTGCGCGCCCGGCTGCCGCAGTGCCTTCGCGAGCGCGTCGCGAAGTCGAATCCTCTTGCATCGGCAATGACTTGAGGCGGTGGCGTCCATTGCCTGGGTGCTTGGCACCAGTCTTGCTGTCGACTGTAGACGCGGCGACGCAAGATCGCCTCGCTCAACTACCTGCTCGCCTCGCACGTCTGGCGCCAGGATCACAACGGCTTCACCCACCAGGATCCCGGTTTCATCGACCACGTCGTGAACAAGAAGGCCGAGGTGGTGCGGGTCTACTTTTCCCCGGATGCGAACTGTCTGTTATCGGTGATCGACCATTGCCTGCGCAGCCGCCATTACGTCAACGTGGCGGTCGCGGGCAAGCACCCGGCGCCGCAGTGGCTGACGATGGACGCCGCGGTCAAGCACTGCACCGAGGTCATTGGCATCTGGCAGCGGGCCAGCAACGACAAGGGCAAGGCGCCCGACGTGGTGATGGCCTGTTGCGGCGATGTGTCCACGCTGGAGACGCTCGCCGCGGTGTCGATCCTGCGCAAACATCTGCCCAAACTGAAGATCCGCGTGGTGAACATCGTCGACCTCATGACGCTGCAGCCGCCGAGCGAGCATCCGCACGGCTTGAGTGACGTGGATTTCGACCAGATCTTCACCAAGGACAAGCCGGTGATCTTCGCCTACCACGCCTACCCGCGCGAGCGGGGGCTTGAGGGCAAGTTCCTTCCAGCGTGCCCGCGGCAGGCCTATGCTTCGTTTTGACAACTTGTGGAGCGCATCCAGATGAATGCACAACCCGACCTGGGGTCGCTGCCGCTGGAGGAAGTGGAGGAGAAGCTGGCGTCGTCGCCCGGCGGCCTCACCCAGGTCGAGGCGCAGAAGCGGCTGACCCAGTATGGGCCGAACGAGATCGAGGAGCGGAAGACGAATTCGCTGCTGAAATTCCTCAGCTATTTCTGGGGCCCGATCCCGTGGATGATCGAGGCGGCCGTGATCCTTTCGGCGGTCGACCGGCACTGGCCGGATCTCTTCATCATTCTGACGCTGCTTCTGGCCAACGCCGTGGTCGGGTTCTGGGAAGAGCACCAGGCAGGCAACGCCATCGCCGCACTGAAGGCCAAGCTGGCGATCCGGGCCCAGGTGAAACGCGATGGGAAGTGGACGTCCCCGGCGGTGCGCGAGCTGGTGCCGGGCGACGTCATCCGCGTGCGCCTGGGCGACATCGTGCCGGCGG
>CAZTOE010000344.1:0-4354 GCA_964615045.1 uncultured Spirochaetales bacterium | reverse complement strand
AGGGGTGGAGATCCGCGGTTGCCCGACGACCTGCCAGATCTTCTCGGAGGCGCGACCCGCACGCGGCGAAGACTGGGGCGTGGAGTACCTGGGGCCCATCCTCGCCGTGCGGGTGGTCGAGGATCTCGACCAAGCCATCGCGCACATCCGGCAATACGGCTCGGATCACACCGAGGTGATCGTCACCGAGAGCTACGGGAGCTCTCAGCGTTTCGTGCGCAACGTGCAGTCTTCGACGGTCGGAGTGAACTGTTCCACCGCCTTCGCCGACGGCTACCGGCTCGGGCTGGGTGCGGAGATCGGAATCTCCACTTCGAAACTCCACGCCTTCGGGCCGATGGGCCTGGAGGAACTCACGACGCGCAAATTCGTGCTCTTCGGCGAGGGGCAACTTCGCGAATGAGCGACGCCGAGGCCCAGCGGGTCGGCGTCTACGGCGGGACCTTCAATCCGATCCACCTCGGCCACCTACGTGCGGCGGAGGAAGTGATGGAGGTGCTCGCGCTCGACTCCGTGTGGTTCGTACCGAGTCGCATTCCCCCCCACAAAGAGGCGGCGGCCGAGGGAGGGATTGCCAGCGCGGCCGACCGTTTCAATTGGGTTCAGGCGGCGGTCTCCGATCACCCCTGCTTCCGGGCCTGCTCGTTGGAAGTGGATCGCCAGGGGCCTTCGTTCCTCGTGGACACTCTCGAGGCGCTGGGTCGCAAACTGGGTGGGCCGCCGACCTTCCTGCTCGGCAGCGACGCGTTTGCGGAAATGGGAAGCTGGCGGGAGCCGCTGCGTCTTTTTGAGCTGGCCCACTACGCAGTGATGAATCGCCCGCCCGAGCCGAGCGCGTCGCTCGCGGCGTGGTTGCCCGAAATCGTGCGCGACCGCGTCGAGCTCGCTGCCGACGGGGCCTCGGCGCGACATCGGCTGGCCGGAACCTCGTTGCGTCGCATCGGGATCCAGGGCCTGCCGATCTCCGCCTCGGGAATCCGGGCCACGCTGCGCGATGGCCGCTCGATACGCTATCTGGTCCCGGAGGCGGCGCGCGCCGGGATCGAGACCTGCAAAGCCTATCGCGCGCACCGAAGCTGAGGATGCCGTTGCCGCGCAACCCCCAAACAACCGAACACCCTGAGGATGTCGCACGTGAAGCGCTCGATTGGCGCGCGAAGGCGCGCCTCGCGGCGGAGGCCGCCCTCAACGTCAAAGCAGAAGACGTGGTGATGTTGGAAGTCGGAGAGATCGCGTTCTTCGCCGACGCGTTCATTCTCGCCACGGGGCGCTCCGACCGACAAGTCCAGGCGATCGCCGACGCAGTCGTGCGCGCGGCCAAAGAGGCCGGAGATCCGCCGTTGGGTGTCGAGGGCTACCGGGACGGCCGCTGGGTGCTGGTCGACCTCGGCGATGTCATCGTCCACGTCTTTCAGCGCGAGGTGCGCGAGCACTACGATCTCGAACGCCTGTGGAGTGAAGCGCGTCGCGTGGAGATCGGCGGGCCGCAAGCCTAGTCCTACCCCGAGGTCCCGGGGAGCCGGGCGCTGGAGTTTCGCACCTATCTAAGAGGGGCCATCGAGCTCGTGTGGCCCGGGACCTGCGCGACCTGCGGAAGCACCGACGCTGCGATGCAGAGCGGCGGACCACTATGCGGAGCCTGCGGAGCGCGGTTTGGGCAGATTCCCCGCGAGACCTGCGCGCTGTGCCAGTCGCGCGCACCGGCGGCTTCTGGCAGCCTCTGCGCGTCTTGTGCGGGCGGCGAAACTCCGTTGGAAGCCTGTGTCGCGGAGGTCTACTACGCAGGCGAAGTGGAACGCTGGCTACGCCGCTTCAAGTACCCACCGGCAGGACTCCTCGGCCTCGACCCAGCGCCCGCGGCGCTCGCTTGCGCCTGGGTCTGCGCCGCGGTCACGCGACTCTCGCCACGACTCGCGAACCCGGTGGCCGTAGTGCCGGTACCGAGCCACCCCGCCCGGATCCGGCGGCGGGGCTTTGCTCCCGCCCTCGGCCTCGCGCGCGCCGCGGCATGCCACGCTGGAGCCCGGTTGTTGACCCGAGCGCTACGGACCACGCGATCGATTCCCAGCCAGACCGGCCTCGACCGCGCGGCCCGCAGGCACAACGTGGCGGACGCCTTTCGCACGCGTAGCGACCTGACTCCCTTTGCATCGGTACTGTTGATCGATGATGTCGTCACCACCGGTGCAACGCTCACCGAAGCCGCCCGGGTCTTGCGTGCAGCGGGTGCGCGCCAGGTGCTCGCCGCTGCGGCAGCGCGCACTCCCCTCGCCTTCGACCGAGGACCTAGGTGATTAAGTGAGTTTGGCCGCGACAATCTCGACGATCTTGTCGCGCAGCCGATCGGGATCGACGGGCTTCTTGAAGATCACTCCCTCGAGCCCTGCCAGCTTGCTGCGCTTGATGATGTGGTCCTTGTCGTAGTGGAAAGCGGTCATCATGAGGATCGGAAGCTCCGGGAGGAGTTCGCGTACACGGACAAAGAGCTCG
Source organism: uncultured Spirochaetales bacterium (assembly GCA_964615045.1). Classification (GTDB taxonomy): domain Bacteria; phylum Myxococcota_A; class UBA9160; order UBA9160; family PR03; genus JANQRO01. The sequence continues at coordinate 1,864 of CAZTOE010000344.1, read as the reverse complement.
TGACCGTCCATCCTGGGCATGACGACATCGGAGATCAGTAGATCACAAGGCTGGGTCTTCAGTTTGTCGAGCGCCTCTAGACCGTCGGCCGCAGTCTCCACGCGGCACCCCTCGGCCCGCAACAACTCGGCCAGGCTGGTGGCGATTCCCAGATCGTCATCGGCCACCAGAATGCGCAAACCCGCAAGCTTCGGTTCGGGGGCCCCTTTGCGTTCTCCCCGCCGCCGCAGGTCGATCATCTTTGCAGGCCCGATGTATTCGACGGTCTCGTACTCCTCCTGCTCCGCCATCTGCCCGAGTCGCTCCACGATCTCGGCGATGCGCGCAACCTCGCGGCGCAGGGCGTCGACGCGCTCCATCTCGACCGAGCAGTCGCGCTCCCCCGCGAGCCTCTCGATGTCGCGCTCGAGTAGTTCGACTTGATTCGTAATTACGGCGAGCGGATTGTTGATCTCGTGGGAGAGGCCGATCGCAACCTGGCCAAGCGTCGCGAGTTGATCCTTGCGGAGAATCTCGCGGAGATCCTTGGCAAAACCGATGGTTCCGTCTTCGCGTCCCCGCTCGTCGTAGAGCACGGTCCCGGAGATGGCGACGGGGATCTCCTCACCGGACTTGGCGAGGTAAGTGGTCTGGTAGGTCTCGACGATTCCCTTGCCGCCGTAGCCCGCGTCGCGCATCGCGGCCATCACGCGGCGCGCCTCGTCGAGGTTCGGATAGAGCATGCCGACGAACTTGCCCAACACCTCGTAGGCCTGGTAGCCCAGGATGCGACTGGCGCCGTCGTTGTAGTAGATCACCTGACCGCGCCGATCGGTGGCGCAGATGACGTCGGTGGAGTGAGCGATCAAACGCTCGAGGCGTTCCTTGCTGAGCTCCACGAGACGATCGCCTCCTTGGCTAGTCCAGCCCTTGGGCGGCGAGCCACCGTTCGGCGTCGATGGCGGCCATGCAACCGGTTCCGGCGGCGGTGATCGCCTGGCGATAGGTCGGGTCGATGGCGTCGCCGCAAGCAAAGACACCCTCCACCGACGTGCGGGTGCTACCCGATTCGACCTTGATGTAGCCGACTTCGTCGAGGGCCAGCTGCTCCCGGAACAAATCGGTGTTGGGCCGATGTCCGATCGCGATGAAGAGCGCACCGACCTCGAGATCTCGGGTGTCGCCGCTTTGGGTGTCGCGGAGCCGAACCCCGGTGACCTCCTCATCACCGAGCACCTCTTCGACGACGGAGTTCCACGCGAATTCGATCTTGGGGTGCGCCTGTGCCCGCTCCTGCATGATCTTGGACGCGCGTAGCGCGTCGCGACGGTGGATCACCGTGACGCGGCTCGCGTAGCGGGTCAAGAACAGCGCCTCTTCCATCGCCGTATCGCCACCGCCCACGACCGCCATCGCTCTACCCTTGTAGAGGGCCCCGTCGCAGGTGGCACACGCGGATACGCCGCGATTCTGTAGCCGCTCTTCGGACGACAGGCCGATCCACTTCGCGGACGCGCCGGTGGCCAGAATCAGCGCGTCGGCTTCGAAGCTCTGCGAATCGGTTTCGACGCGGTAGGGTCGCCGGCCCAGCTCGACCTGGACGGCGTCCTCGCGCAGAATCCGCGCGCCAAAACGCTCGGCCTGTTTTTCGAAGTGGTCCATCAAATCGGGTCCGGACACCGCCTCGGGGAAGCCGGGGTAGTTCTCGACGTCCGTGGTCAGCATGAGTTGTCCGCCGGCCAGAAGGCCCGCGACCACCACCGGCTCGAGCTCGGCGCGCGCGGCGTAGAGCGCGGCGGTGAAGCCCGCCGGGCCGCTGCCCACAATCACCAGCCGTACGCGTTCGCCGCCTCCGCTCCCGCCGGCGACGGCGCCGCGGAGCAGC
>CAZTOE010000343.1:0-4388 GCA_964615045.1 uncultured Spirochaetales bacterium | reverse complement strand
CTCCTGCTTCAGCCGGTAGCGGTCGTCGCCTCCGTAGAGTCGATGCGTGATCGGGCGGTCATCGGGATCATTCTCCGGAAGGTCGGTGTCGAGGAGGTACACGGGAACGGTGCGGCCCGTGACGCCGACCACCCTGTAGAGCCACGCGCGCACCAGCACGGATCGGCCGTCGAGCTCGACCGCGACGCGCTCCGGCAGCGGCTCGAGGTAGTCGGCGAGCGGCCACTGGACCGGCTGCTCCCTTTGCGTGCCGTCGGCCGCGAGCTCCTGGTAGAAATATCCGTGTCGGTAGAGGAGCGTTACGCCGATCATCGGGAACTCGAGATCGGCGGCCGCACGCAGGGTGTCGCCCGCAAGCAGACCGAGGCCCCCGGCGTAGGTGGGGATCATCGGCTCGAGGCCAATCTCCATCGAGAAGTAGGCGACTTCGGGTTGCGGCATCTCAACTAATCACCGAGGGCAACATGGGCCGGCGGAAGCGGCGACCTTCCCGCGAGCAGGGCGATCGCGAAGCTTGTCTACTCCATCCAGGGGGTTTCGGGCACCCCGCATCATCGCTTCCGTTGGGCGGTCCTTCAACTCGGCACGGAGACGGCGGAACAAACGAGGCGGAGATCGTGGGAAGGCCCGTGTGGCCCGCCCCCTTAGGCGGCGACGCGGCCGAAGCGGAGCAGGAGCGCAAGTTGTCCCACCACCAAGGGAACGAGGCTCGAGGCCGTGGCGACCGCCCAGCCGGAAAGGCCGGGGTTTCCGATGGAAAGAACCGCTGCGAGGGGCGCCCAGTAGACGGCCAGGAGCAACAGCACGAGACACAAGCCCAGCGCGCCCCAGATCCACGGATTGCCCGTGATCTCGTTTCGGATCCACCCGGAGCCGGGATCGCGCATCGTGAAGACATGCCAAAGCTGAGCCATGGCGAGGGTGAGGAAAGCTATGGTGGTCGCCTCTAGCGACGGCTTCTCCAGCCAGAATACGGAAACCGCGAGTGCTGCCAGGACGCTCAGTGCGATGACGGCGCCGAGTGAAAAGATGCTTCGCCAGTGGCGTCGGGCGAGCACGGGCTCGCGGGGGTCCCGGGGCGGATCCCGCATCAAGGCTGGACTCCCCTCCCCGACGCCCAGGGCGAGGGCCGGGAAGACATCGGTCACGAGATTCAGGAACAGGATCTGGAGGGGAAGAATGGGAAGCGGGCCCTGGGCCATGGCACCCAGGCCGACGACGAAGATCTCGCTCACGTTGCATGACATCAAGTAGACCACGAACTTGCGGATGTTCGCGAAGATCGCGCGACCCTGGGCGACGGCGCTGACGATGGTTCCGAGCTCATCATCGCGCAGCACCATGTCCGCAGCCTCACGGGCCACCTGCGTGCCACGCAATCCCATGGCGACGCCGATGTCCGCCTTCTTGAGGGCCGGCGCGTCGTTCACCCCATCTCCGGTCATGGCCACGACCGCGCCGCTGCGCTGATGAAGTTCGATCAGATCGAGCTTTTGTCGGGGGGTCGCGCGGGCGATCACGGACGCGTTCAGGAGCTCGCGGGCCTGGGCTTCGGAGAGCTCCGCGAAGGGGGGGAGCGTCCGGCCATCGACAAAGGATACCGGCTCTTCGGGCTCGGGGTCGATCAGTCCGACCGCGGACGCCACGCTCCAGGCCGTCGCGCCGTGGTCCCCGGTGACCATCACCACGCGGATGCCCGCCGCCTGACAGGCGTCGATCGCCGTGCGCACGCGTTCTCGGGGAGGATCGAAGAAACCCACGAGCCCCAGGAGTACGAGCCCTTCGAAATCAAACGCCGCCGGCGCTTCGATCGAAGCGCTCGCCAGGGCGAGAACACGCTGTCCGCGCGCCGCCATCTCCTCTGCGCGCTTGTGCCACCGGTCCCGGTCGCGTTCTTCGAGGGGCTGCCGTCCTTCCCGCGTCCACACCCCCGTGCAGCAATCGATCACGGTCTCGGGCGCACCTTTGACCGCGGCCAGCGTCGCGCCCTGCTTGCCGTGCAGCGTGGCCATCCGCTTGGTCTCGGGATCGAACGCCACTTCAAGCACCTCGGGCGCCTCGCGCAGGAGTTCGCGGCGGTCGAGACCGGCTTTCAATCCCGCCACCAAAAGCGCGACTTCGGTGGGGTCGCCGGTCGCCCGTACGTCTCCATCCACACTTCGATCGAGGTTCGCGTTGTTGCACAACACGGCTATGCGCACCGCTTCGAGAAGATTGGGAAGCTCAGAAACCGCGACTTCCGCACCGCCGAGCCGAAAATGCCCCTCTGTGTCGAGACCCGTTCCCGACACTTGGACGCGATCGTTCGCGAGCTGGAATTCCACGACCGTCATCCGGTTCTCGGTGAGTGTTCCGGTCTTGTCCGTCAGGATGACGGTCGTCGAGCCCAGCGTTTCGACGGCGGCGAGCTGCTCGATCAGGGCGTTGCGGCGGGCCATGCGCCACATCCCACGGGCCAGCGCGATCGTCGCGACGATCGGGAGACCCTCCGGGATGGCGGCGACGGCGAGAGCAATCGCGATCTCGACAGCCAAGTACGGTTCGTGACCCGATGCGAGGACCGTGCCCGCCACCAGGAGAGCGATCGCGAACGTCAGGCCGATCAGGCGACGCGCCAATCGATCGAGGCGCTGTTCGAGTGGCGTCGTCTGGGGCTCGGCTTCCTCGACGAGGGATGAGATCTGGCCCAACTCCGTCGCCATCCCCGTCGCCACGACGACGCCCTCGCCGGAGCCCCGCGCAACCGCCGTCCCCTTGAAGAGCATCGAGGAGCGCTCGGCCAGCGGAGTCTCAGCCGGGACGGGCTCGACATCCTTTTCGATTGGCAGCGATTCACCGGTCAGCGGAGATTCGTCGACCTGGAGGCGCGAGCCGGAGAGCACCCGGACGTCGGCGGTCAAGACGTCTCCGGCGTCCAGGACGACGATGTCTCCGGGGACGAGCAGATCCGCCGCAAGGGAGCGAGCGGACCCGTCTCGCCGCACAGTGGTTTCCCGGTGCCCGAGCTCGCGGAGCGCCTCCATCGACCGGACGGCCCGGTGTTCCGTCATGAAGCCAATCCCCGCATTGAGGAAGATCACGGCGAGGATCGCGAAGCCCTCTACCCGCTCGTCGAAGGCGAAGGCCACCACCGCAGCCGTGACGAGGAGCACTACGATCAGGCTCGCGAACTGATCCCACAGGATGTACCAGCCGCTCCGACGCTGGGTCGCGCGCAATCGGTTCGGGCCGTAGTGGCGCAGCCGTCGCTGGGCCTCACTTTGTGACAGGCCGTGCTCGAGCGACGTGTCGAGGCTTTCGAGAATCGCTTCCGGAGAGTCTGCCCACGGCGTCGGTGCGCGCGGATCCATCCCGCCACTGCGCGAGACGGAGTTTCGACTCAATGTTTGACCTCGCCGACTTGCGGGGCCCAGCGGGCGCGGAGCTCGTCGAGGTGTTTGCGGTGCGAGACGATGACCACTTCGTCGCCCTTCCTCAGGCGAAGATCGGCATCCGCGAGTAGGAGCTCTCCCGCTCGATACAGATGCGAGACGCGAGATCCGTCAGGGAGGGTCAGTGCGGCAACGGTCCCCTCGTCCTCCTCCCGGGCGACGAAGAGAAAGACCCGCGCATCCCCCTTGATGGCGCCCGAGAGCTCCAGGATGTCGTGGCCCTCCACGACGTCGGCGAGGTAGCGACCGATTGTGCGCGCCGGGATAACGGTATCGACCAAACCGAGCTCGAGCGTCACGTGCTCGAACTCCTCGTCGTCGATGCGCGTGATCACGCGCGCGAACCCCACCGACCGACCCACTAGACTTGCGATCAGATTGGTCTGCGCATTGCTCGTCAGCGCCAGCAGGGCGTCGCTGTGCGCAGGGTCCGCTTCCGCGAGCACCGCGGGTCGCGTCCCATCGCCGTGGATGACGCCGCAGTCGAGGGACTCGCTAGTCGCCCGAGCGACGTTCGCATCCGACTCGATCACCACCACTTCGTGGCCGCGCCGCGCGAGCAGGCGCGCGGTGCGTATACCCAACGATCCCGCTCCCACGATCACCGCCCTCATCTCAGGACACCCGCCTCCCGATCCAGGTTCGAGGCGAGAACGCTACCAGCAATGCGAAGATCTCGAGCCGCCCCAGCAGCATATCCACGCAGAGCACACCCTTGAGGAGGGGCTCGAGGTCGGGCCGCGCGATGCCCACTGAGAGGCCGACGGTCCCCGTGGCGGAGGCGACCTCGAAGAGCGCCTCGAGCGGGGCGTAGCCGTAAGCGAGAAAAGGGAGCCACGACGCGGCCAGGACGCCCAGAAAGAGCAGGATCAGCGCTGCCGCCCGCAACACCTCGGGTGGCTCCAGCCTTTCACCCAGGAACGTCGGGCCGGCGACGGCGTGGGGGGGAAGGCGATG
>CAZTOE010000342.1:0-4397 GCA_964615045.1 uncultured Spirochaetales bacterium | reverse complement strand
AGCACCTGATCAGTTTGTCACGAACTCCTTCACCCGATCGCCCTGCGTGTGAAACGCGCAGCTCTTTTCGGAATCAAACATTCACGCTAACTTGAATATTTGATTTTAAATCATAGTCCACCGCCGGCCGAGTAGAACCTCATAATCGACCTGTTGGCCGCGCGCTGTCTCGCCGTCGCCGGATAGCGGTGCGCAACATGAGGCCCCCAAGTCCGGCTGGCGGTGATCAGGGGCGGGATTTGCCATGGGTCTGAAGGGGAACGGGATCGTTTGGGCGCGGGGCCTGTCGCTGGAAAAGGGCAAGTACCCGGGCCTGAACCCGCGCACCGAGCAGAGTGACGGCATGATCCGCGACTATGATGTCGCGGTGCCGATGCGCGACGGCGTGACGATCTATGTCGACGTGTTCCGCCCGGACGCCGGAGGGCCGCATCCGGTGCTGATCGCCTGGTCCCCTTATGGCAAGCATGGCCGGATCAAGTACCGCTACTTCCCGGGTTGCGGCGTTTGCGACAACGAGCTGTCGCCCCATGCGATCTTCGAAGCCGCCGACCCGCGCTACTGGTGCGCGCATGGCTACGCGGTGATAACCGCGGACCCGCGCGGCGCTTGGGGGTCCGAGGGCGATCTGACGTTGCTCGGCGAGCAGGAGGCGCGAGACGGGTATGACCTGGTCGAGTGGGCCGGCACGGGCGAGTGGAGCAACGGCCGCGTTGCGATGCACGGGGTGTCCTACCTGGCATGGAGCCAGTGGAAGGTGGCGGCGCTGAATCCGCCGCACCTCGCCGCGATCAATCCCTGGGAGGGGGTTTCCGATTTCTACCGCGAGCTGGCGTTCCACGGCGGCATCCCGGAGACCGAGTTCCTGGCGATGTGGCTGCCGAGCGTCAGTTTCTCCACCAGCCGGGTCGAGGACCTCCTCGCCATGGCCGAGCGGCACCCGCTGTTCGACGACTATTGGGTGGCCAAGAATGCGGAGTTGGAGAAGATCAGCGTGCCGGCCTTTGTCGTCGCGAGCTGGGGGGATCACGGCCTCCACACCCGCGGCACGTTGGAGGGTTTCCGCAGGATCGCTTCCGAGCGGAAATGGCTTCTGATCCACGGGCGCAAGAAGTGGCAGCACTTCTACCAGAACGCCGAGCGCCAGCGGCAGTTTTTCGACAAGTTCTTGAAAGGAATCGACAGCGAGGTCGACTATTGGCCACCGGTGACGCTCGAAATTCGCGAGCGCTTCTTCGTCGGCAATTCCCGCGTCGAGTCCGAATGGCCGCTGGCTCGGACGCGCTATACCGAGCTGTACCTCGACGCCGCCCATAGCCGGTTCGCCCGCCGGCCGCTCGACGAGGAGGCGGAGATCCGTTACCGTGTCGATCGCGACGGAGGCCCCGTCGACGGCGTTTGCTTCGACCACCGGTTCGAGGAGCGAACCGAGTTAACCGGGTACATGAAGCTTCGTCTCTGGGTCCATGCGGAAGGCAGTGACGACATGGACATGTTCGTCGCGATCCAGAAGATCGATCGCACCGGTGACCTCGTCCCGTTCCAGTTCTACAGCACCCACGAGGACGGGCCGGTCGCCTTGGGGTGGCTGCGGGTTTCGCACCGCGAGCTCGACGAGTCGCGCTCGACCTCTTTCCAGCCGGTCCTCGCCCACCGGCGGCCACGGAAGCTTGCGCCCGGTGAAGTGGTGCCCGTGGACATCGAGATCTGGCCGTCGTCGACGCTGTTCGAGGCCGGGGAACGCTTGCGGCTCGTCGTACAGGGCACGGACATCTACACCTACCCCGACCAGATGAACGACTGCGGTCACAACGCGACGGTCAACAAAGGAGAGCACGTTTTGCATGCCGGGGGCCGGTTCGACTCCCACCTGCTAGTGCCGGTGATACCCGACCGATGAGTCTTCGACGAGCGAATTTCGACTGGTAGGAGCTACGCGGGGGGGAAAATAGAACGCACGGCAAGAATAGAATGAACGACAAGAACCGAGTGCCGGTCGCCGGATGGCGCACGGTCTCGGCAGTGGAGGGAGGCATCATGTTCGGTACCACGGTCGACGCGCTTGCGAAGCACGTCGACCGGTTTCCGGATCGGGACTTCATCGTCGGCCCCGACCGATTGTTGACCTTCCGCGAGTACGACGAGGAGGTGGACCGGCTGGCCGCCTGGTTGGCCGGAAAGGGCATCGGAAGGGGCGACAATGTCGGACTGCTCATGTTCAACTGCGTCGAGCTCTACGTCGCGATACTCGCGCTCCACAAGCTCGCCGCCGTCGCGAACTTGTGGAATTTTCGCCTGCGCGGCCGGGAGATCGCCTACCTCGCCGGGCATGTTGATGCGAAGGCGGTGATCTATAACGACGCGTTCGCGGACAACCTGGCCCTCGAAAGCGATACCATACGGCTGTGCGTCGGCTCGAACCGGGCCTCGGGTGACGGGGTCCAAGATTATCGCGAGGCGACGAAGGAACCGGCTGCGGCGCCCGCGGGACCGGGGCCCGGCGAGAACGATCCCGCCACGGTCATTTACACGTCCGGGACCACCGGCTATCCCAAGGGCGCCTGCTACACCCATACTACGCAGCTGATATCGGCGATCCAGTACTGCCTCGAGATGGGACTCGACCGCGGCCACCGCGGCCTCAGCGCCGCACCGGTGATCCACGGCGGCGCGACAAACTTCTTCTTCGCCTACCTTTTCGTTGGCGCCACCATTATTGATTCCGGCAGGTACAGCGCTGATGCGACGCTCCGGCTGATCCGCGATTTCCGGGCGACCGAGTTGATGGCCGTCCCTTCGCAGGTCCAGGAGATGTTGAACGTCGCCGAGAACGAGCGCCTGCCGCGCGAGAACTTCGCGTCGCTGCGGCTGATCCGCGTCGGCGGCTCGCCCTATCCACGAAGCATGGTCGACCGGTTGCACGACGTTTTTGATTGTCATCTGCTCAACACCTTCGGAATGACCGAGAACTGCGCGAACGTCACCACCATGCACACGGGCTATGACCCAGAGGAGGCATGGACCACGATCGGCAAGCCGACGTATTTCTGGAGCGCCCGCGCGGTCAAGATCAACGAGGACGAGGGTGGCGCGTTCCAGGAAGTCGTCCCCCCGGAGCGGGGGCAGCTCGTCGTCGCCGGCCCGCAAAACGTGAGAAGCTATTACGTCTCGGACAAGGCCCCCAGGTATCACGAAGACTGGCTCTACGCGCGCGACGTCGTCGATTTCACCCCTTCCGGCTACATGCAGATTGTCGACCGGGTCGACGACACCATCCTGAGCGGTGGCGAGAATGTCTTTCCCCAGGAGGTCGAGATGGTCATCCGCGACCACCACCTGGTCGAGGACGCCGCGGTCATCGGACTGCCCGACGACCGCTGGGGGGAGATCGTCGTCGCGCTGATCGTGCGCAAGAGCGATGATCTCAACGAAGAGGCGATCGAGAATTTCTGCGTCGAATCCGACAGGCTCGCCCGCTACAAGCGGCCGCGCCGGATCCTGTTCGTGGACGCTTTGGAAAAGAACGTCTTCGGCAAGATCGAACGCTACAAGCTGCGCGAGAAATATGCCGCGCTTGCGGACGGCGCGACCGGAGGTGGGGAGTAGTACGCACGGCGTCCGCAAGCGAACCGTCCCGGCGGCGCGCCCGGCATGATCCTGCTCCTGGTTTCCCCGAACATGCGGGGGATGTGAGAGCCAACAATGGGAGATGTTCGCTGAACCGTTGATTAAAGACGGCCGGCATTCCCAGGTTGGGACAAGACGGAGGAGGAACGCGTCATGAGATCGACAAGTGTCACGAAAACTCTAGCAGGGTTGTGCTTCGTTCTAGCAGCCGGACTGGTGGTCTGGTCCACCGGCGGGGATGCCCTGGCGCAAGGCAAGGGTCCGATCAAGGTCGGACTCCTGGTCTCCTACACGGGTATCGCGCCTCTCCAGGCGAAGGGCGTGACCGACGGGGTGGAACTGGCGTTCGCCGAGGCGGGCAACATGGCCGGCGGCAGCGAGATCAAGGTCTTCAAGGAAGACACCGAGTTCAACCCGACGGTCGCCCTGACCAAGGTCAAGCGGCTGATCGAGCAGCAGCAGGTGAACTTCGTCGTCGGGCCCATCAGCAGCGCTGTCGTGATGGCGATGCACGACTACGTCGCGAAGGCGAAGGCGGTGACGATCGTTCCGACCGCTTTCACCAAGGCGGCGACATCACCCCAGAATGCGCGGCCCAACATCTTCCGCACGGTCGAAACCACGGACCAGGGAAACTTCCCGATGGGCAAGTGGATGATCGAGAACACGCCGCACCGCCAGGTCGTCGTCGCAGGGATGGACTACAGCGCCGGGCACGATTCGGTCAACGCCTTCAAGGCCAGTTTCGAGGCCGCGGGTGGCAAGGTGAT
>CAZTOE010000341.1:0-4404 GCA_964615045.1 uncultured Spirochaetales bacterium | reverse complement strand
GCCACAGGCGGCGGCGCAACTCCGGACGGCGCCACGGCGGCGGGCGGCGCCACGCCCGGGGGCGCCCCCACCGGCGGAAGCGCGATGTGGGGGTTTTTGGGCTCGCCCGCCGTAGGGGCCACATCGGGCCGCGCGGACTCGACTCGTGGAACAGCGCTCGGCCGGGGTGCCTCGCGTGCGACCGCCTCGGTGGGAGTTCGTGCCGGCGCTGGGGATGTCTCGATCCCCGCGGTCTCGCTCTGGGCGACTTCGCCAGACACGGCAGGGGATTTCGCCGCGTCTTGTCCGCAGCCGCTCGAGAGGAACACCCACAGCAACGGCGCAAGGGCAGCGGCGCGCAACGGCCGCCATCGAAGCATCATGACGTTCCTCCCGAGAGCCCGAGGTCGGAGATGCCTCCGAAGGAGCTCGGGTTCACCTGGGTGAATCCAACACTCGCCGCCGAAGCTCCTGTCGTGGATCCCGCGAGGAGGAGAGCTATGGCACGATCCGCGAGCCGTGTGTGAACCTTGGTCACGGGATTCCCTCCCACCTTTTCGCGACACGCCTCGAAGCATCGCTCTTCCGGAGATGCCCAGTTATACCCCAGAGTCGCATCTCGGTGACAAAAATGTTGGAATTCCAGTTCGTTGATGAGGAAGTCTTCACGCCGGATGCTCGAGATGATCGCCAAGCTTTCGCCCCGCGAGTGGCCAGGCCTGCGATGGGAGTCGGCAGACGGGAGCTTGCATGAAAAGGCGTGTAATTGGGGAGCCGGAGCCCGCGAGCGACGTCGAGTCGTCGCTCGTAAAGTTCCTGACGCGTCGCCTTCCCGAGGCGAACGATCTGAAGGTCGGGGAAGTCGCTCGGGTCTCGGCCGGGCTCTCCCGCGAGAATTGGATCTTCAACCTCAGTTGGACCGAAAACGGCCGTACGCACATCCGGCCGCTCATCGTGCGTCGCGATCCCGAGGGAGGGCTCCTCGAGAGCGATCGGCGCATCGAGTTCCAGGTTCTCCGGGCGATCGAGCCCAGCGCACTCCCCGCACCGCGTGCCTTGTGGCTCGACGCCGACGGCTCGGAACTCGGCCGGCCCTCGCTCGTCATGGAACGGGGGGAGGGCCGCTGTGACTACTTTGCGCTCAACGGCGACCGGCCACTCGGCCAGCGGGTCGCACTCGCCGAGCGTTTTTGCGACCTGCTCGCCGACATCCATCTACTCGATTGGAAAGCACTCGGTCTCGATCGGGTCCTGGCGGACCCCGGCCCGGACGCCGCCCGCGCCGCCCTCGACCAATGGATTGCGGTGCTCCGGGCGGATCAGGTGGAGCCGCTTCCCGAGCTCGAACTGGTGATCGACTGGCTCGGCGCCCAGCCTCCGCGTTCGCAGCGGACGGTCCTGGTGCACGGGGACTTCAAGGCGGGCAACATCCTGCTCGACCAGGACGATCGGGTGGTGCTGCTGCTCGACTGGGAGTTGACGCACCTCGGCGACCCGCTCGACGACATCGGATGGATCACACAACCGCTGCGCACCCGCGAACACCTCATCGCGGGCGCCTGGGAATGCGATCAGCTCTTCGAGCGATACGCTTCCCGCACCGGCATCGACATCGACCCGGCCGCGGTGCGATGGTGGAACACCATGGCGTGCTTCAAGACGGCGGTCATGCAGGTCACTGGCCTCCGATCCTATCTCGCGGATCGCACTGAGATGATGTACCGGCTCACGAATGGCTGCGTGCTCGCCGCCTTCGAGCTGATCGGCCTATAGAGGAAGCGCAGCTTTGCATCCGACTATCGACGAGCAGCTCGAGGGCATCGCGCGACTGATCGATCGAACCATGGAGCGCCACCCAGACGATCCCTCAGTCGATCGGCTCCGCGACGCCGCGGGAACGCTGCGGCGCGTCGCGAACTCGTGGGCCGCAATGCTTCCCTTTCTCAGCTGGGACAACGCGGCGATGCGGGCGTTGCTGGAAAAGCTCGACGCGAAGCCGCCCCGCGCGGTGGCAGCGCGCGCCCGAGCATCGGCGGCGGCCGAGCGCGACCCGCTGGATGTGCGAGCCGCGCACGACGAGAATAAGCTGCTGCGCGGTTTGCTCGCCGAGGTCGTGCAGGCTCTGCCCCCCGGCGCGGCGGCGCCGCGCGCCGAAATTGCCGCCCACCTTCGCGAGCGGATCGCCCGCGACCCGTTTTCGGGTCGCGGGCGCCGATGACGAACGATTCCCGCACTCACGAGGATCTGCGATGACATCCGACCGACCGACTCCCCCGAAGCTCACGATTGGCGACGATCCGCACTTCGCAGAACAGTTTCCGCTCTCGCCGATCGACGACTTCATGATCCATCAAACGACCGATCCGATCCGCGTGATGATGTCGAGCGATCCTCGGGCCTACGAGCGCTACTGGATGGTCTGCCACGACGACAGCGGCGAGATCCTCGTCGCAACCGGTTGCAGCTTCTACCCGAACCTCGATCGGGCCGAGGCCTACGCCATCGTCAACCACAGGGGAATCCACCGGACCGTGCGGGCGTTCCGCCGGCTGGGCGCGGACCGGATGGACATGCGGCTGGGGCCGATCGCCCCCCAGATCGTCGAGGGGATGCGTCGCTGGCGCTATGTGCTCGAGCCCAACGCGTGGGGCATCCGCTTCGACATCGAATTCAGCGACACCACGCGTCAGGTGTTTCGGGAGCCCACCCTGCCGATTGATCGCGGTTTCCCGACGGGACGCCGCCCCGACGTGACCACCGGCTTCGAGAGCTTCGGGGACGTCGAGGGTTGGGTCGAGGTCGAAGGAACGCGCCTCGCACTGACCTCGGGAACGGCGCGGGGGACCCGCGATCGCCATTGGGGGATTGGTCGGGGGGTCGGCGGCCCCGAGCTTGCTCTGGGCGGCCGACTGCACGTGGGAGTCTCGGGCAATAGCTTCGTCGCGTTCAAGGACTTCACACTCTGGGGCGACAAAGTCCTCTACCGGTACGGCGACCCGCGCCCCAGAGCCGGACGGGTGACCCACGTCGACCGTCGGCTCCGCTTCGAGGAGGATACGAAGATCTTCCTCGGGGGTCTCGTGGATTACACCCTCGACTCAGGTGAGGTGAAGCGCCTCGAATACCAGCGGCTCGGAAATCAGACGGCCTACCTGCGCTGCGGAATGTACGGGGGCACACCCGACAAGGGGATCCACCAGGGTGGCTACACCGGCGAGGACGAGCTGGTGGAGGGCGACTTGTTCGACGTGAATGTTCCCGAGGTCCGGGCGTCGATCGCCGGCCTCGACGAGCACCTTTGCCGGGTGACCTGCGACGGCGAGACCACGACGGGACTGATGCAACCCATCGACCCGAATGCCTATCAGGCGTGTGCGTCGCCGACGCGCAAGGGTTGGGCGTTTCTCGCATGAACCGCGCTGGCGCTTCGGGGGGCAGCGCGGCCCGGTGGCGGCTAGCGGGCGTCGAGACCGGTGCGGAGCATCAGACGCCGGCGCTCGATGCGCTTGACGAGCTCGGCGCGGAAGCCGGGCAGGTCTGAGGGCTGCCAGAATAGGATGTCGTAGCCGGCGAGGTCAAAGTGCACCTTGCGCCCGCCCGGCCTGTAGGAGGGGCTGTCGGCGTTGTGGTCGCTGCGCGCCGTCAGGATCACATTCGTGAAGCGCCCGGCGCCGAAGGCGTAGCCCACTTCGAGGTAGCAGTTGGGCCGCTCGTTGGTGAGGTCGGCCACGATGATCTCCGACTCCTCGAGAAAGGTAATGATCTCGCTGTGCAACAAACCGCCACGATTGTGGCGGTCGACGCGGCGCGGGGCGAGGCCGCACTCGCGAAGGGCGGGGGCGATAGCGCACTCGTACGCGCGTTCGAGCTGCGGATCGCCAATCTGCATGATCACGAAGCCTTGTTCCATCGGGTCGGTGGGGGCGGCCAGACGCCAAAGCCCCCCAACGCTTTCGACACTACGGAGGGGACTCGGTGTGACGCCGATCACACGCCCAGCGGCGCGGCCTGCGCGAGTCCCTTGCCGTCCGCGGCGTTCGGGCCCCGCGAATTCATCGAAGCTCGAGGCTACCCCACACGGTGATCGCTCGGGACTTCCGGTGTGAGGCGCGTCTGAAGAGGCTCAGTTACCGGACTTGAGGCGGGTGACGTCGAAGTAGCGGAGCGTCTGGGCGGGTGTCGTGTCCTCGATGTGGGCGGTCCACATCTGGGTGAGGTTCGTCGTGCCCTCGCTGAAGTTCACGACCATGAAGGCGATCGGGAGCAAAACCCGACGCCCCGTGTTCCCCGGCACGTCGCTTGTCTCCGACCAATCGAGCTGGAACCACCCGATGCGGCTCGGAACCCCCTCGCGATCGTAGGCGAAGAAGACGAGCGGCTCGTAGGTCTCCTTGTCATACCACAGCACCTTCTTCGAGTAGGGAT
>CAZTOE010000340.1:0-4410 GCA_964615045.1 uncultured Spirochaetales bacterium | reverse complement strand
TGCAGGCGTGCGCCGACTTCGAGTAGTAGCCCTCGCAGGCCCGGAAGCTGAGGTCGTTGAGCTTGATCGAGCGCGTCTCGCACCCCAGGGTCGCCGCGTGCTCGAGCGCCGTGTCGAGCAGAGAGTCGGACGTGCTGTAGCGGGGATGCTCGCGGTCCATGACGGTGGTCGAGATGCCGACGACCCGAACGGGGCCGGGTTCGCGCACCACGGGACGGCTCAGCGGATGCGGATCGTGCGGCTTCCGGTGGCGAGTCGTCACGCGCTCGGGGCTCACGAGCACGCGCCCGCCCTCGACGCGCACGTCGTAGCGCGGCACGCGGTCGTCCTCGAAACCCGGCTCGCCCTCCCCGGTCACCCGGTGGAACTTCCAGTTGTGCCACGGGCAGACGACGTAGTCCCCGTCGAGCGTGCCCTCCCCGAGGGGACCGCCCGCGTGGTTGCAGCGCCCGTCGATCGCCCCGAACTCGCCGTCGCGGCTGGTGAGGGCGATCCTCCGTTTGCCGACCATGATGGGCCGGACCTGAGAGCCGGCCAGCTCGTCAGCCGCGCCGACGTCCACCCACTCCCGGTCATCGCTCATGCTCGCTCCCCCGGTGCAGGTCGCTGCGCGTCGCCGGCTAGTCGTCCAACAACACCAGCGTTGAATCCAGACGGGCAACGAGCACGGCCAATTCGTCGAGATAGATACCGCTCTGGAAATGCTTTCTCGCCACACGGGCCATGGCTTCGTCGTCCGAGCGAATCGCGCGGAGAAGCTCCGCAGAGTTCGACGGCGTCAGAAGGCCAAGTCTCAACTCAGCCGCGATGTGGTCCACAGCCGCCTCCACGTTTGCCTCCTGATTCACCATGACCCCCGCACGCTCGTGGATGTCATCGATGCGCCCCAGCCATCCGGCGATCGACTCGCGGAGTGCCTCATCCTGGATCAGGGTCAGGGTGCCGGACGACACTGCAGAGCTCGTAACTCCGGAGTTGAGTTCGGCGGTGTAAGGTCTGCTCAGATCGTCCAGGTAGACCCAGGCGCTATCGTCAGGCAGGGCGAGGATCTGTTCTGGTTCCATGACCGCGACCGCTTCGATCCGGGAGCGACCCCGACGGACTCCGGCCATCGTTTCCTCGAGGAGCCCTCGATTGCTCCGAAACTCACGCACCAACGAAGCGCGGAGTCTGGCCTCGTCCTGCCGGTCATTGTGCGCGTCCCACATCGCGTCGAGGCAGAACGCCAGCAGGATCGACACGACGATGACGACGGCTTCGGCGAGCCAGCTCGCCATGGATCGATCTGTTCGGATCATCCGGCACATTGGCCCGAGAGCCTGAGCCGAGCAACTCGTTTCATGCCGCTATCTATCGAGAGCCCCCGCCCTGGGGAAGCAATACGCGCTCTACGAAGTCCTGGAACTCGGCGGGATATTGGTCGCGATCTTCCGCCCAATACTCGGCGAAGAATGGCAGAGCGTATGCGCCACCGCGCCCTCCGACGAACAGGAGCCTCTCCAGATCGAGTACGCCCAGCTGAGATTGCAGATACCGATTCTCCTGGATCCGCATGATCCCCAGGTAGAACATCTTCAGGTGGAGACGTTGCCCCGGAGTGAGCTCCGCTCCCGTGCTTGCCGCCTCGTAGGCCGTGCGGAGGTCCTCGTTCTCGACGAGCTGGGCTACGGCTTCGAACGATTGCTCCGAGATGGCCTGTATCGTTGCGCTACGCACGGCCTCGGTATTCTGATGGATCTCCAACGCCACGAATACCAGCGATCCGATGACACCCAATCCCCCGAGAACCGACCCGACCAGCTTCCATTTCGCCTCACGCGTCTCCATGCCGCTCCTCGCTGCGGCCGTCGATTCGGAACCAGCCGCCGATGTGGTGTGACGTGCCGCCCAGGGTTGGGAATTGTGCTTCCGCACCTTCCAGCGCGCCAGCGAGCGCAGCGAACTGCCCCGAGAGCTTGCGCGGGCAGCAGCAATTCCTCGTTAGAGGGACGCTGCCTCACCGTCGGCACGCCTGGGATGATACTGATCCGCGAACGGAGCGCCTTTGGGACGATCCGTGGGTGACGTAGAGCGCCAGACGATCTCGAGAAAGCCTTCCGTGTACCACTGGCCTCGTTCAGCGAAGTACTGCTGGACACCAGGGAGCGAGGTGAAGTCCATGATGATGCGTTCAACCGTGGTCCACTCTTCGTCGCTCAACGCACCCTGCCCCCGCAGATGAAACTGCTGCTCGAGTCCGCGAAACAGGGCGTTCAGCAGGGCCCGGAACCGTAGTTGATCAACGGCATCCAGACTGCCGTACTCTCCGCCACCACGATGGAAGAGTTCGCCGACTTCCCTCGACGACCCAATCGCGATCGAAATCTCGGAGACCCGCACGGCGAGATCGCGCGCCGCTTCGAGACGCGCCTGGCGGGTATTCGCCTTCACTTGCGCCGCCAGATATATGAGCGACACGACCACGGCGAATGCGCCGAGCAACTCGGCGGTTGCGCTAACGGCAGACCAGTTCATGTGTTGGAGCCCGAAACGAGTGATAAGGTCCGTCTAACGGGTTGCCCTTCAGCTGCGCGGCCACGATGGCCGTCGCGTTCGCATGGACAACTCTAGTCCGCGTCTGCTGCTAGCGCCTGGCTGCTGGCTGGACTGCGCGAAGAGAAGGAGCTTACAGCTTGGACTCCAGTTCGGCCGCCACTTCCTCGTCCAGGCCCAGGGATTTACGAAGCTTCTCCAACGCGACTCGTCCTACGGGAGTTATCGATCCACTGCTCCGGGCCTCGGTCAAAGCCGCACCATAGATCTGGAGTTGCCGGTACGCACGATACTCCGGACTGTCCTGGACCGCCGGGAGCGCGGCGTTGGCGAGTCGCTCCGCCGATCGCTGGAGCGGTGCGAGCGCGAAGACGAGCAGACCGGTGGCGAGAAGCCCCACAAGCGTGCCAAGTCGGTCCGAGAGGATTGTCGCAGCCCCTTCCGAGACGACGAAGAAGACGGCGATGAATGCAGCCGCAAGCGTGCCGCGCTCTATCGTCCATTTGAGACGCAACTCGATGTCGAAGAGATGAAGCACCGCAATTCCGTAGGCCGTCATAGCTACGTAGACCAATAGCGCCCACACTGCCAGCTGCACTGCGATGTAGAACGCGCTGAGCGTCCCGTCGAAGATGAGCGCCCCATACAGGAAGACCCCCCCGAACGCGAGATCGCGAGCACCGAAGGCCAGTGACAATGCCCCCGCTCGCCGCCGCGACAGCGAACTGCTGGCCTCACGCCAGGCGACCAGGGTCGCCAGAAGGCCATACGTGTAGCTCACGGTCAGGAGGAACCAACCGGCCTGTTGCGCACTGCCGACGACCGGGAAGAGCGGTGCTCCGAATCTCCGGGGCGTGGATGGGATCAGATCGATCAGGAAGGCCTCAGGGCGGATCAGCACGGCGAGCGCGCCGGCAAGCCCCAAGAGGACCGGGAGAGCGAGGGCTGGTCCACGTCGAAAGGGGCGCAGCAGGGGTGAATCGATCGCCGAAGCCACGGCCGGAAGGTACACCGCAAGCACCAGCCAGTCGTTTACAAAATGAAGCGTGTAGCCGACGCGTACGATGCGCTCCGACCCCACCCAGACCAATGGTCCCGCCGAGCTTGTTAACACGAGGAGGCCTTCGAGGAACAGGAGAGCGGCAAACCGCGCTCTCACCCTCGGATCCGGGGCCGTTCGGAAGATGAACACGGCCCCGGACCACGCGGCCAATCCGGCGATCAGACCGGCCAGACCCCAGGGAGTCCAGTAAAACGCCTGGCTCGTCAAAAGCCCATCTGCTGCGGCAGGGTCATAACAAAGGTCTCCACCTCACCCATTGGCTCCTGGTCAACCACGATATCCGGACGCACTAACTAGCGGGTTGGCGACGCGCCGCCGCGACGTCCGTCGACTGTGTCCCACGTATGGCGCCTTAACCCAAATGTATGACGCGTCAGCTGCTAACGATTGATAGAGTGCGAGCCCGCTCAGCGGTCCTGGAGCTCCCCGCTGATGTCCCCGATGAGCCTCTCCGCCTCTTCGAGAGTCCGACTGGTAAGATCGAGCTGATTCCGCATCAATGTCGCGGTTACCTTCAACGCATTCTGATACTCGACGTCTGCGCGGAGGGCGGTGTAGTCCCGCGGGATAGCGGGCATCCAGGATCCTTGAAACTCGAACTTGGTCATCATGTGCGGGAGCAGGTAGGATTCCCAACTCCGGAGCACGACAGTCTCTTCGACCCACCGCAGGGTTGGTAC
Source organism: uncultured Spirochaetales bacterium (assembly GCA_964615045.1). Taxonomy (GTDB): domain Bacteria; phylum Myxococcota_A; class UBA9160; order UBA9160; family PR03; genus JANQRO01. The sequence goes on along the minus strand of CAZTOE010000340.1, from coordinate 135 downwards.
CCAGCTGTCGTAGTAGGAGATGACCGACTGCCGGAGTGTGTCGTTCGAGATCACGTCCAATCCCGCCGAGCGGAGGTGTTCATAGGCCGCCGGGTTGTTGAAGAACCGGAAGAACCTGGACGACCACCCAAAGTG
>CAZTOE010000339.1:0-4414 GCA_964615045.1 uncultured Spirochaetales bacterium | reverse complement strand
TGGTCTTCGCCAATCGCGACCAGGCTCACCCCTCCACCCATCGAAGCGCCCACCAGCACCGGGCGCCTGCCCCCGAGCACCTCGATCACGCAAACCAGGTCCTCGACCATGATATCCTGGCCGTAGACGCCGTCGGGAGACCAGCCGGAGTCCCCGTGCCCCCGCGCGTCGAAGGCCACCGCGTGGTAGCCGGCGGCGCCCAGCGCCTCGCCCGCGCCCTTCCACGCATGGCGGGTCTGTCCCCCTCCGTGCTGGAGGAGCACGAGCGGCCCGTCGGGGGAGCCCCAGGAGTCGCCGGCGATCATCACGCCGTTCGCCCCCTGCCACTGGTGCATGGGGTCGGGCGTGCCGGGAAGGCGTTTCCGTTCGGGCATCCGGTCTCCGTTCCTCTTTATGCGGGCGGCCGGGGGATCTCCGGCGGACCGATCCTACCACTCCCGGTCCCGCCCGGGCTCGTGGACCTCGCTCAGGCGTCGCGGAACGCGGGTAGCACCTCTTCGGTGAAGGCATCAACGGATTCGAGGGTCGCCGGAGCTGGCAAGCCGCCCAGGTCGAAGTAGCAGAGCATCCGGTCGACACCGCCCACCTCGCGGTCCGCCCGGGCCAGCTGCTCGGCAACTTCGGCCGGAGTCCCGCAGATATCGGCTTCCCGTCGTCCGCGTTCGTCGAGCCACTTGGGCCCTTCGTGGGACGCCGCCTGGAGACTCGCGGACAGTCCCTGTTGCCGCGCAATGCGGCCCACGAAGCGCATGTAGTTCTGGACGTAGGGCCGCCACACCGACCAGGCATCCTGGGCGTCAGGCCGGACGTGCAGATAAGCCACCGCGCTCACACACATTCCCGCCGGGTCGTGGCCAGCCGCGGTGTACGCCTCGCGATAGATCTCGGCCAGTGGGCGGAAGTCCCGATAGCGCTTGTAGACGGTCATCAACATCAAACGGTGCCCCGCGCGGCCGGCGCGCGCCGCCGCCTCCGAGGAGGTGCTGGTCGCAATATTGATGGGCAGGGCCGCGCCGCGGAACGTGCGCGGTTCGGTGCGTCCTTCCTTGAAGGGCGCCCGGTGTTTCCCTCGCCAATCGACGCATTCTTCGCTCCAAAGCCGCTGCAAGAGATCGAGGTGCTCCGCCATCAGGTCGGGGGCGAGGGCCGGGTCCTGGCCCAACAGGCGAAAGGTATTCGGGGTGATCCCGCTCCCGAAGCCGACCTCGGCTCGACCGTGGCTCAAGAGGTCGAGCGTGGCGAAATCTTCCGCCAGGCGGACCGGGTCCTGGTTGGGCAGCAGCGAGACAGCGGTGCCGAGGCGAATCGACTCGGTGCGGGCGGCGATCGCCGCCAGCACCATCTGCGGGCACGAGAGGATGTACTCGTTGAAGTGATGTTCGCCCAGCCAACATGAGTCGAAGCCGGCTCGTTCGGCCCGGACGCCCAATTCGACCCACAGCTGGAAGCGCTCGGCCTGGTTCTCCGCGTACTCTCCCGTGAGCGGGTCGGGGAGATGGTCGCCCAAGGAAAGCATGCCGAATCGCATTCGAAGCGCCCCTCCCGCCGTGCCACCCCACGAGGCGTCGCGGCGCCCATGAGATAGCATGGCGGGCCGCGAGGCCCCAAATCGGAGCGAACGCGATTCGCAACGCCGCGATAGAGTTGCCGCGATAGAGTGACCCGATGAGATCGATTCGAGACCAGGCTTGCATCGTCGGGGTGGGGGACACCGAATACTCCAAAGACTCTGGGCGCAGCGAAATGCGCCTCGCGTGCGAAGCGATTCGCGCGGCCATCGAAGACGCGGGTCTCACGCCGGACGACGTCGACGGGATCGCGAAGTACTCGTGGGACAACAACGATCCGGTTCTGATCGCCAAAAACCTGGGTTTGCCGCGCCTCAATTTTTTCGCCGAAGTGTCGTACGGAGGGGGTGGGGGGCCTGTCGGGACGGTGCTTCTCGCGGCGATGGCGGTGGCGACGGGTCGGGCCAAAGCGGTGGTCGCCTTCCGGGCCATGAACGAGCGCTCGGGGCGCGGCACGCCGCGCTTCGGCCAGGCCTCGCGCAGCGCGGGAGCTCGCGGCCCGGCCGCCTATCACGCCCCCTACGGCCTCTTCACACCGGCCCAAATGGTGGCGCTCGCCGCGCGACGCCACATGATCCTGTACGGGACCGAGAGCATCTCCTTCGGCGAGATCGCGGTCGCGGTGCGAAGCCACGCCAACCGCAACCCCCACGCCATGATGTACGGCAAGCCCATGACCCTCGACGACCATCAGAATTCGCGCATGATCGCCGACCCGCTCCGACTCTACGACTGTTGCCTGGAGACCGACGGAGGGGCGGCGCTGATCGTCACCACCCCCGAGCGGGCCCGCGATCTCCGGCAGCGCCCGGTCTACATCGCGAGCGGGGGGATGGGCGGAGGCGCTTGGAACGACCGCGAAGTGGTGAAGAACGTCGAGAGCCCCGAGACGGAATCGACGGTCATCGCCCGCCACGTGTTCGAGGAGGCGGGGATCACCCACGACGACATCGACGTGCTGTTTCTCTATGACCACTTCACCCCGCTCGTGTTGATGGCGTTCGAGGAGTACGGCTTTTGCAAACGAGGGGAAGGCAAAGATTTCGTCGGCGGCGGACGCCTGCGCTGGCCGGACGGGGCGCTGCCGCTCAACACGAGCGGCGGGAATCTCTCCGAGGGCTATTTGCACGGCATGCAGAACAACATCGAGGCAGTGCGCCAGCTGCGCGGCCAAGCCCGGTCGCAAGTAGAGGGGGCGTCCTACGCTTTCGTAGCTTCCGGTAACGGGGTGCCCACGACCGCCATGATCTTGAGACGCGACGGATGAGTGCAGATCACTCGTTCCCCTACCCGGTTCCCGACTTGGAAGGCGAGCCCTATTGGGAGGCCTGCAACCGCGGTGAGCTGGCGATGCAGCGCTGCGTCGGCTGTCGCCGACTCCGCTGGACCCCATCGCCCTATTGTCCCGCGTGCGGGTCGGACACTTCGGCCTGGGAAGCGCTCTCCGGTCGCGGCCGCGTGACGACGTGGACCGTCGTGACCCATCCCGTCCACCCGGCCGCCGTGGATCGCGTCCCCTACATCGTGGTGGAAGTCGAGCTGGTGGAGCAGGCGGGGCTGCGGATGATCAGCAATCTGGTCGGCATCGCGCCCGAGCGGGTGGGAGTCGATCTCCGGGTCGAGCTGGCCTTCGAAGATCACCCCTCGGGCCAGAAGCTCCCGATCTTTCGACCGGCTTCGTAGCCCGCGCCCCCGGCTCCCTCAAAGATCCTCGGCAAAGGCGCAGATCATCCGAACCTCGACGTTGCGGCGGCCCAGCGCGTCCGGCGCCGACGTCGCGTCGTCGAACGAAGTGTGGGGGCACTGCGTCGCGCGGCCCGATCGCGAATCGAGCTGCTTGATCACGATGACCTCATCGGTCTGCATCCGCGGGAAATAGTAGAAACGGTGGGCCGGATTGAAGGTTGCCATCGTCGACCGCGAGGGTACACCAAAACCGGTATAGAGATACTCGACCAGGTCGGCCTCGGCGACACTCGTCGCGTCGATCAGCGTCAGCGGATTCTTCTGAACCTCGCGGTCGACGGGTTGCCAGGTATTGTACCAGGCGTACTCCCAGCGCCTGCCAACCTCCAGCGCGACGCCCTGCGCGGCGAGCGCCGCCTCGGAGAGCTCCCGGGTGCGCCCGACACCGTAGTCGTTGTGGATGAAGCGCGCATAGGCATCGTTGAAGGATTTGGGGTTCTCGGTCCTGACCTGGTGCCCCAGGAACACCACGCGATCCGCTCCCGTGAGCCGGGTGATCACGCTTTCGATCTCGGGATAGTAGGTCCGTCGAATGCCCACATCGTCGTGGAAATCGCCGAGCGCCGAGCGGTGCCGCGTGATGACGAAGCCGGTGGTGTCGAGGTCGAGCGCGCCCCGCTGAGCCAGCGGACGGGCGTCCTCGATGGTGACCTCACGGAACGAAGTATTGGCGCGGCGTGTCTCCCGCGACCCGATCTCCGCGAGTTCCTCGCGCCCTCTCCACTCGGAATTAAGGTAGCGAACCTTCGCTGAGATCGAGCTCGGGGTCGTGGTTTCCCGCATGGACCCTGGCCCTCCCGTATCTCGCGCCTACGAGTCTATCGAATCGCAGGCGATCCAAAAGGAGCGTCCAGCCGCCAACGCGCGCGGCGCCGGGTCGCGCGTTGGAGCGCCTCTCTACTGGGGGGGCTATCCATTCCCGCATGAGCCACCCTCTTGCCTACCACTCGGCGCGCGATCTGGCGGCGCGGGTTCGCAGGGGAGAGGTTTCGTCCGAAGAACTGGTGCGCACCTCGCTGGAGCGGACCACCGCCCTCAATCCGCGACTCAACGCCATCGTCACGCTGTGTCCCGAACGCGCCCTCGACGCCGCGCGCGCG